>NZ_JARWAI010000001.1:0-482392 GCF_031451645.1 Vreelandella gomseomensis
CGGATCTATCGGTCTATAGCCAGCAAGAACTAGATGAGATCGCGCTTGAGTTGAACATGCGCCCGCGAAAGCGCTTCGACTTCAAGTGCCCAATTGAGGTGATGAGCGAGGAGCTGGCGAAGTACCATGAGGTTCCGTCATCGACACATTGACGGTGTTGCACTCAGAGCCTGCATCCGCCCCGGCTTAACTCATAAGAACAAAACTCCAACCTTGTGAGAACATCAGTCTCAAACTGCCCGCTTACCTCATGCCATGACTTATGAAAATTAGTAGGGGATGTTATATTCTCCATGATGTCAAACGAAGCCAGATAAAGCTCATGATTAATCTCGGGCTTTAATTTTATTAATTTTTCGATTTCTAATGTTAGCCCATAGACTTCAATGACCTGCCTTACGACTTTCATCTCGTCATTTTTGTCAATACCTAAAACATCAGCCCAAATGTTTTTCATTTTACTGCTAGGACTTGAATCTTTTAACTGAGTTAAAATTTCGTGAAGCCTTCCGGCTGGGTTTTCTTGCATAACATATCCTTCAAATGTGAAGTTCTATAATGGCTGCTTAACGCCCCAATCAGGGGTATATTTTGCGTTTTGAGCGCAGCGAAGCAAAATATGTCCCGCTGCCTTGGTTTGTTAGAACGTAATTTGCACGTAGCTCGCTATATTGAAATTTCTGAGCTTATTTTCTTCTGTGCTAGAGAACTCTTTTATCACATTGTCAATTGGCTTTAAATTGCACACATCGTCCATAGACATTGTAATGAATGGCTTGACGTGAATTGGGCCATCTAGGCGGAAAATGCTGGGGCTGTACTCACCCCATTTATCTTTCCTTACGAAGCCTTGAAGTATTACATCAATGTCGCCGAGGCTTGGTTTGTTGGTGATGAAGCTCCCATATACTGCCACTTGGTAAGGGTGTAAGTATTCGTCCGCCTTCTCGATAAATTTTAAAAGCTCTTCAAATAGTGCAAGTCTATGTGCATTTGTTGCGTAGGTGATTTTAAACTGGGAAATATTCATATGCGCTCTAACGCTCGCATTTGCAGGTGGTTTGGAGCGCAGCGGAAAACCAGTCCGACAACATGCGCTTGTTATGAGGTTTTGGCACAAATCACTCGTTCTGAAAGGAAGCGAATCAACGGAATGTACTCTCTTACAATGTCCTCTGACTCCGTTAATGGGATATGACAATCGTCTCTAGAATATCTATCTGATGAGTGAACTAGGGCATTCCTTATATGCTTTATCAGCTTAGCTGTATTTGAAATTACATGGTCGGACTTTAATTGTATATGAAACCGCTCGCCAAAAACTTCTCTAGTTTTACTGTATATTTTTTCTTCCGCACCATCTTCAGATTTTGAAATAAACTCAATTAGCTCTTCTTCATCAACATACTTCCTTAGTACCCTCATTAACATCTCGGTCTCATCTGACGAACTGCCATGCTTTTTGACAATGGAAATTATCTTTTCAATCTCATCGTCTTGACCTTGAAATCTCGTACTATTGACATGGGACTTAAGCCTTCCATGAAGAACTTCGTCAGATACCAACAAAAAATTGTATTCTAGAACATGATAGAAAGCCAAAAATGACTGACTTGGAAACTGGCTACTTATGGCCACTTTAAAATACTTGACAAGATTTGAGTCATATTTTGCAAGCGGGATCTTTAAGTTATCTTCGTCAAACTCATCAGTCCATGCAATAACAGGCTTCTTGATGCGGCGTCTAAATTCCCAGCACTCGTTATTCTCTGCCGCCAATTTGAACAAACAGGCTTCCATCTTTGGAAGCCCTTCTCGCATGATTTGGTATTTTTCTTGTTTTCTTGGGACGTGGTAAGAAATTGTTCTCTGCCGCCAAAGAAGATCCCCGAACGATAATTTCCTCTCACGTTTGATGAAACGAGAAATCTTCCTTTGAATTACCGACTCAAAGAATCTCTCGTATTCTGCTGATGCGAAGAATGAAAGTTGAAATCTTTTACTGCTTTCTGTAAGCCTGACCTCTCTTCCTGCCCCTGCGGTAAACGTATAGTCAGGTCTATAGAAAATATCAGCTCCTAATGGTGCTACCATTGACTCGATGATTCTGGGACCAACAAGTCTTCTCTCTTCTAGATCAAATTCAAACTGATTCGATCGTTTGTAAGAACGTATTTCTTTTTTCCAATCATCATCAATTAAAATTTCTTCCTTGTTACCATCGTAGTGGTAATAAATCTTATTCCCCTCGATAGAAATTTCACAGTCCACTTTTTCAAGGTTTTCTTTTATGAATTCTAATGGCATCCCTTTTCCTCATAACGCCTTGAATAAGCCGCCGCTTGGAGCGCCAGCGCAAAGCGGTCGGCTTCATTCACTTGTTAATCATTGTCCAGCTGTCCACCCTGTGCATCGGCTTCCGCGATCATGTCTTCCCAAGGCCATTTCACCGTGGCAAAACGCCTGTAAAGCAACAACTGCCGATCAACAACACTCACTTCTTCAGTAGCTGAGTTGTAAGTCAGAATTAGCCCTCGCCCCTCATCATCAACTTGAAGCTCAGGAATTTTTTCAAGAATCGCTTTGAGATTCCCAAGCTGGATTCTATCTTGTCGAGAATGAGCAACTTCAAAGATTCTGCGCGCACTCAATCCGTTGATTAATTCGTTATCAGAAGCTTCAATAATAGTCGCCATGGCATAGGCGTATATACCAGTTGAATTTCGACGTGACCTTATTCCGCCTGACACCTGTTTCGAAAACTGCTGATATACAGGATTCAACTGATCTGCATATTCCATGGCTGCCGAGTCAACATGCTCGAGATTATCAAGCTTCTGAGATCGAAATGTTTTTGCTTCTATTTCGGCGTCGTCTAGAGTAAAAAGAGTGAGTTGCTGCAAGACGCCGGCATTTGTATAAGCCAGCTCCACTAATCTGCTTTTGACGTTGTCACCGATATTTAAGTTAAGCTTTCTTTCACCTTTATTTATAATTTCCCGTAAGTCCTGTGGCGACCAAGCTACTGATATTTCATCAACCCTACCTGCTAAGTCAGGGTTAAGATGCAGAAGAAGATTGGTTTCAGACCAAACACCAACGATAATAACGAAGACTCCATAGTCCCAGAGAGCTTTCAAATCAAAAGAAAAGCTTCGCCTGTCGTCAGTAGACATATAATGGAAGTCTTCAATAATCAATCTTCTATTTGAAGCCTTTAATATATCAGCGATATATCGCAAGTCGTCGATATCTTGGCCAACAGGCTTCTCGCTCTTTTCTGTTCCCTTGTTCGATTCAGCCTGAACATTGATTCCAATTTTACCTAGCAGAGCAGCACCAACGTCTCCAGAGGCACTAACGGAGCCTTTCACTGAACCACTTTTGGACTCGCTAAGTGTTAGCTTGATACCAATTTGAGATAGTGCATCGACATAGATATCCGCAAATGACTTATGTAAACGGCACTGCACAACTATCGGGTTGTCGATGACTTTTTGACGAAGCCAGGACTTTCCACTCTTAGAAGGGCCCCTAATCGCTATATGTTTTGTTCTACGGAGGGAACGTTGCAATTTTGAATCAAGTTCTCCGCGATCTACATAGGATGCATCGCGCACCTCAGGGGAAATTCCAAAAACTTCATCCGTTCGCACAAATCCTCCTTAAAATGATTAACGCTTGCAACACCAGCTAACTAAGAGCCGAAGCGATTAGTTAGTCTGATGCTTGCTCTTGTTAGCTATTTTTATCAGAGCCTGAACTATTGGACGCTTGTACATTATTCCCTTTTGTATTTCCTTTAAACACTACATTTTGAGGACCTGTAGGTTTGGGAGCTGCCGATGGATTTTGAACTGGAGCAGCCGAAGGTGTTGGATTACTTTGTTGCCCATTATTCCCTGATTCATTTTCTGCCATTACATTTTCCTCGTTAGTTAAGTGAACTTGATAAACTGTTTCCTTATGACTTACTTTTTGGTAGACATAAGATGGTGATGCAGCAAAAAGAAAAATAAATGCTATTACTACAGCTGCAGTGGCATCATGAAGATAATTACCACGCGCGATATTATTCTGGCTATTAAAATCAGCTGCTTCAGACAATCGTTCATCAAAGTATTCATCAAAATCTTTATATGCAGAAGCCTCGTCACTACCATTGGAGTTATGCCAATCTTTTAACTGATTAAGATAGTGTTTCAGCTCTTTAGCTGCGGGCACTTTCTGGTATGAATACCCTAAGAATGTCCGAACGACCTTATAAATACAAACGAGCATACTTACTGCTGATAAAACTATGCAGCCAATGAAATAGTAGGTCACAAGATTATAATTATAATTAAAGCCATTAATTATACTCGTTAGAGCACCACCAAGAATGGTCAGGGCAACAATCGGAGTATTAGTAGCTGAGGCAATTCCATTTCTTTGCTCTAATTCAAAATCATATTGTTTTTGAAAAATTTCTCGATTCAATGACAGACTCCAACTAGATAGCTAACAGTGATTCTACACCCAGCTACAAAACCTCAATGAACACGACGGCGCATTCATTGGGATTTTGCAGCTTGCCATTTTGACTCTACCCCATTGATTCCCTTGAGAGCAAAGCAAAATTTGGCGGTATAGACAAAATTCGCGTGCTTGCGCGATTTGCTATTTTCAATGATACTGTATATAAAATCAGTTAAAAGCGACATGGGTGCAATCTATGAAACTGATGGAGAGGGTGAAAGCTGCCCTCAGAGTCAAGCGCTATAGCCTTCGCACTGAGAAAACCTATTGCTACTGGATTCGCTTTTTCATTCGTTTCCACAGAATGCGGCATCCTGCCACCATGGCGGGTAATGAAGTGCGTCAATTTTTGGAATATCTCGCGATAGAGAGGCGTGTTGCTGCGGCAACACAAAACCAGGCACTCAACGCCATCGTATTTCTTTATCGCCACGTTCTAGATCAACCGCTGGGTGAGATTGGTAATTTTAGCCGGGCTAAGCGCTCTCAGCGCTTGCCTGTCGTGCTTTCCCACCAGGAGGTTATGGGTGTGTTTGAGCACCTGTCCGGCTCCATGCTCCTGATTGCATCGCTGATGTACGGCTCTGGGTTAAGAGTCTCCGAAACTTGTCGGTTACGCGTAAAAGATATCGATTTTGCGCGTCACGTCATTACTGTCCGTGCGGGCAAGGGCAATAAAGACCGCACCACGCTATTGCCCCCCTCTTGTGAGGAAGCGTTAAACGCCCATATTCAGATAGCGGAGCAACAGCTTGCGGCCCGCATTGAAACCAACGCCATTCCGGTATCACTGCCCTACGCGCTGGATCAAAAATATCCGAATGCGGGCATTTCCCTCGCATGGCAATGGCTTTTTCCTTCATCCAAGCCCTGTTTCGATGACGACAACCGGATAGTGCTACACCACATTCATACGTCTGCCGTACAAAAAGCCGTTAAATATGCCATGCGATCTTCTTCTCTGACGCGCCCTGGGTCATGTCACTCTTTACGCCACAGTTTCGCAACTCAGCTGCTAAGCCAAGGCACCGATATTCGCACGGTTCAAGAGCTACTGGGACACAAGAGCATCGAAACCACTCAAATATACACCCATGTGCTGGGTAATGGCTTTGCGGGTGTTAGAAGCCCATTAGGTTAGCGCCGTACGTAGCAAAGCTGTCACCCGATCACAGGAGTTCTCTTGCATCTCCCCCACCCGCCTCCTACACTCCACCGACGAACAGCTTGACGGGGTGCCGGTGATATCCGGCTGAGATGGCGCAGGGTGTGCATTTTTTGCTGCCAAGCGCTGGTCCCGCTGAACCTGATCCGGCTAATGCGCTGCTGCTCACATGAGTTGCACGCGGGTACCGGCGTAGGGATCAAGCGATGGCCATGGCTAGCTTTCTCCCACGATCGCACGCCACCTTTCCGCGCCATTTCCTCGATCTCACGCCTGCCCTCCGGATCATTACTACCGGAGGCATCATGGGCTACTGCTTTACCTATCTCACCAACGCTTGTCACGATGAGTGGCGCGCCTATATCGAGCACGATTTCGTGCGTCAGTTGGGCACGGCGACGCTGCCCGAGGCGTCCTTTCGCCACTATTTAAAGCAGGACTACCTGTTCTTGATCCACTTCGCCCGCGCCTATGCGCTGGCCGCTTATAAAAGCCCCACCCTCGCCGATCTTCGCCAGGCCCATGACGGCATGAAAGCCATCGTGGACGTGGAGCTGGGCCTGCACGTGGGCTTTTGCCACGAGTGGGGCATCCGAGAGGCGGAGCTGGCGGAGCTTCCCGAAGCCAGGGCGACGCTTGCCTACACCCGCTATGTGCTGGATACCGGTAGCCGGGGCGACCTGCTCGATTTGCACGTGGCGCTGGCCCCCTGCCTGGTCGGCTACGGCGAAATCGCCAACTGGCTGAACGACCAGCCCACCACGCTACGCGGCGAGCAAAACCCCTTTGACGCCTGGATTGGCATGTACGAGAGCGAAGAGTTTCAGTCCGCCATGCGGGCGGAGCTCGAATGGCTCAATGCCCGCCTGGCCGACGTTACCCCCGCCCGTTTTGCCGAGCTGAGCAAGATCTTCCGCGATGCCACCCGCCTGGAAATCGACTTCTGGCAGATGGGCTTAGACCTTTCTGAATAATGACCGATAACGACAAGGACACCGTCATGACCAAGACCGTCAAAAGCAAAACCGCCCACTTTTTAGCCGACACCGCCCAGGTGGATGCCGCCGCCATCGCGCCGCTGCCGGGCTCGCGCAAGGTGTACGTGGAAGGCTCGCGGCCGGATATTCGCGTGCCGTTTCGCGAGATTACCCTCTCGCCCACCAAGACCTCCGCCGACGACGAGCAGAACCCGCCACTGCTGGTTTACGACACCTCCGGCCCCTACACCGACCCCGACGCCCAGATCGACCTGCGTCGCGGCCTGCCGGCGCTGCGTCGCGCCTGGATTGAAGCGCGGGACGACACCGAGTTCTTGACCGGCCCCACCAGCGAGTACGGCCATCGCCGCGCCAACGATCCGACTCTTGCGCAGCTGCGCTTTGATCTAACCCGTACACCACGCCGCGCAAAAGCGGGCAAGAACGTGACCCAGCTGTACTACGCCCGCCAGGGGATTATTACGCCGGAAATGGAGTTTATCGCCCTGCGGGAAAACCAGCGCCGCCAGGCGTTGGGCAATGCGGAAGTAGAGCGCATTCTGGGCCACCAGCATAAAGGTCAGAGCTTTGGCGCCAGCCTGCCCGAAGAGATCACCCCGGAGTTCGTGCGCGATGAAGTCGCCCGCGGGCGGGCGATTATTCCCAATAACATCAACCACCCGGAAAGCGAGCCGATGATCATTGGCCGCAACTTCCTGGTCAAGATTAACGGCAATCTGGGCAACTCGGCGGTGACGTCTTCCATCGAGGAAGAGGTAGACAAGATGACCTGGGGGATCCGCTGGGGCGCGGACACCATCATGGATCTCTCCACCGGGCAGAATATCCACGAGACCCGCGAGTGGATCCTGCGCAACTCACCGGTGCCCATTGGCACGGTGCCGATCTACCAGGCGCTGGAAAAGGTCAACGGCGTGGCCGAAGACCTCACCTGGGAGGTCTTCCGCGATACGCTGATCGAGCAGGCGGAACAGGGCGTGGATTACTTCACCATTCACGCGGGCGTACTGCTGCGCTATGTGCCGCTCACCGCCAAGCGCGTCACCGGTATTGTCAGCCGCGGCGGCTCGATCATGGCCAAGTGGTGTTTGTACCACCACCAGGAGAGCTTCCTGTACACCCATTTCGAAGATATCTGCGAGATCTGCAAACAGTACGACGTGGCGTTCTCCCTCGGCGATGGCCTGCGCCCCGGCTCGGTGGCGGATGCCAACGACGAAGCGCAGATGGCCGAACTCAAGACCCTGGGCGAGCTCACTCACATTGCCTGGAAGCACGATGTGCAGGTGATGATCGAAGGCCCCGGCCACGTGCCCATGCATCTTGTGAAAGAAAACATGGACAAGCAGCTGGAGTACTGCGACGAAGCGCCCTTCTACACCCTCGGCCCGCTGGTCACCGATATCGCCCCCGGCTACGACCACATTACCTCGGGCATCGGGGCGGCGATGATCGGCTGGTTTGGCTGCGCCATGCTCTGCTACGTGACGCCCAAGGAGCACCTGGGTCTGCCCAATAAAGACGACGTCAAAACCGGCATCATCACCTACAAGATTGCGGCCCACGCGGCGGACTTGGCCAAGGGCCACCCAGCCGCACAGCGGCGCGACAATGCGCTGTCCAAGGCGCGCTTCGAGTTCCGCTGGGAGGATCAGTTCAATCTGGGGCTGGACCCGGATACCGCTCGCGAATACCACGATGAAACCCTGCCCAAGGACTCCGCCAAGGTGGCCCACTTCTGCTCCATGTGCGGGCCGAAGTTCTGCTCCATGAAGATCAGTCAGGAAGTGCGTGACTATGCAAACGAGCACGGGCTAAACGGCGATCAGGAAGCGGTGATGAAAGGCATGGAAGAGCAGGCGGAGAAATTTCGCGATAAAGGCAGCGAGCTGTATCAGGAGGTTTAAAGCAGCAGCCTTAAAAACCACGCGGCTGCGTATGGTGGCTCTTGAGTGTTGCAAGCCTCAAGGGTCACTTTTTTACATAAGCAGAAGATAATAAAGCAAATTTTGTGTATGATTATCATTTACTGATTCTTCAGCCCAACAATTCTTTCAACCCCACACCATTCAAGGAACGAATACCCGATGAAAACCAAGCTTTCCCTGGCGGTTACCCTGATCAGCGCTGGCCTGCTCAGCGGCTGCAGCGACGACAAGGCATCAACCGACGCAGCGACGATACTGGATTATATTCCGGCTGACGCGCCCTACTTCATGGCCTCCAGCGAGGCAATGCCTGAGCAGGAGGCCTTCGACCTCTACCAGCGCATGCAGCCCATGGCGAGCCTTGAGTCTGACCTGGATGAACTGCGCATTACGCTGGCCGATACTGACGATGACGTGTCGCGGGCAATGATAAAGCTGCTGATCGCCATGGGTGAAGAGCTCGACGGTGTTGAATCACTGGATGACTTCCATGCGCTGGGCTTGAAGGCAAGCCCTCGGGCCGCTTTGTATGGACTGGGTATCTTGCCTGTATTGCGCATGCAGCTGCAGGATGAAGAGGCGTTTCGCGAAACGCTCAAGCGTCTCCTGACCAAGGCGGAGCTCAACCCCCGCACGGCCACTACCAACGGCACCGACTACTGGATCCTGACCCCCGAGGCGCCCGTCCAGGCAATTCTTGTCATTGAAGATCAGCAGCTGCTGATGTCGGTAGTGCCGCAGGATGCCAGCGACGCGTTGCTTGCGCAGGTACTGGGTAGCGATTTGCCTGACAGCAACCTTGGCGACTCTGGTGCGCTGGCAGAACTTGAGCAGCGCCATGACTTTACCCCCTACGGTGCCGGGGAAGTCGACTTTTCACGCCTGCTTAATGAACTGGGCTCCCCCACGCATACGGGGACTCAAGCATTGATGGACGCCGTTGAGGCAGAGCAGTTGGATCTGTCGGCCTGCCAGGCCGATATTGACCGCATTACCAGCCGCTTCCCCGGCCTTGTGATGGGCATGCGCGAGTACAACCAGAATCGCATGGAGATGAATGTCATCCTGGAAACCGATGAAGCGATTGTCACTGACCTGCGCGCCCTGACCACTCAGGTGCCAGGCCTTGGCAGTACAGAGGGTATCGCCAGTGTCGGCATGGGCCTTAATTTGCCGTTACTGCTTCAGACGGTTCAAAAATATGCCCGGGAGGTTCGTCAGAATCCCTTCAGCTGCAATGAGCTACAGGATTTGAACAGCGCCTGGGCCGAGATCAACGTGGCGATGAACAACCCGGCCACCATGATGATCGGGTCAGCGCTATCCGGCCTGAGAGCGCGCATCGACAGCCTGACAATGATCGACGGCGAGCCCAGTGGCAGCGGCATCCTGACCCTTGCTTCCCCAAACCCGATGGGGCTGGTGACGACCGCAGCCACCTTCTTGCCTGAACTGGGCGCGCTTGGGCTTGAACCCGGCGGAGACGCCAAGCGAATCGACAGCATGATGCTGCCGCCGGAAACACCGCCGCTGTATGCCGCCATGTCGGATACGGCGATTGCCCTGGGCGCAGACATCAGCGACCCGGCGTCACTGCAGGAAGCGCTTCAAGCCCCGGCATCAGAGCAGGACTTACTGCTTCATGGCCACCTGGCCAGTGAGTTTTACCATTCGCTGGCCGATGTCATGGAGCAGGCGCCTGCCGACGCGCTGGAAGCGTCCGATATTGACATGTTCCGGCAGTATGGCGATACCTACAAGCACATGGAGTACGGGGTCAGCGTGGGCGATGCCGGCGTTGAGATGAACCTCTCGCTGGAACTCGACTGAGGCCTGGCGGCTATTGTCGCCTGCCAAACACCCGCTGACGGCTGCATAGCGACCGTTAGCGGGTTTTTCATTTTTGGCTCATTGCTGAACTTGGCGACTGAAACTCAGGAGACCTCGAGCGCTACTTTCAGTACGCCGTCGCGTTGGTGGGAGAAGAGATCGTAGGCTTCGACGATGTTCTCCAGCGCGAAGCGGTGGGTGACCATGGGGCCCAGATCCAGGCGGCCGGCGGCGATGATACTCATCAGCCGACGCATGCGCTCTTTGCCACCCGGGCACAGCGAGGTAATGATCTTGTGGTCGCCCAGGCCCGCGCAGAACGCCCCCAGCGGAATCGTCAGGTCTTCGGAGTAGACGCCGAGACTGGAAAGTGTTCCGCCGGGTTTCAGGACGCGCAGGGCTGACTCGAAGGTCTGCTGCAGGCCGAGGGCTTCGATGGCCACGTCCACGCCGCGCCCGCCGGTGAGCTTGAGGACTTCATCCACCACGTCGACCTTGCGGAAATCCAGGGTGACGTCGGCGCCCATCTGCCTGGCCATGGTCAGGCGCTCGTCCACGCCGTCAACGGCAATGATCATGCCCGCCCCGCGCAGCCTTGCACCGGCCGTCGCGCAAAGGCCGATCGGCCCCTGAGCAAACACCACCACGGTGTCGCCAATCTTGATCCCTCCGGCTTCGGCACCGGCAAAGCCGGTGGACATGATGTCCGGGCACATCAGCACCTGTTCGTCAGTCAGGCCGTCGGGCACCGGCGAGAGGTTCGCCTGGGCGTCGGGCACCAGCAGGTATTCCGCCTGGGCGCCGTCGATGGTATTGCCAAACCGCCAGCCGCCCATGGGTTTGTAGCCGTGGCTGTGGTGGCCGCCATCCTGGGATGAGCAGCCGTCCTGGCAGCCGTAAGAGGTAAAGCTCGGGCAGATCGCCCCGGCAATCACCCGCTGGCCTTCCTGGTAGCCCTGTACGTTGGCGCCGAGTTTTTCGATGACACCCACGGGTTCGTGGCCGATGGTCAAGCCGCGCTCCACCGGGTACTCGCCTTTGAGGATATGCACGTCGGTGCCGCAGATGGTTGTCGTGGTCACGCGCACGAGGGCATCGTTGGGGCCAATATCGGGAATGGGTTTGTCGTCGATTTCGATACGGCCGGGCTCGACAAAGATGGCCGCTTTCATCATGGCAGGCATGGGGCGTTTCCTCTATCAGGGGAATCGAAGCACATCGCCATTACGTCACACTGGAGGCGGGATAACGTTGCGCCACATCAAGGTTTGCGCTTTCAACCCGCAAACGCCAACAGGGAGCCACATGCCCCCTGCCGGTTCTCGTCTGAACGTTTAGCGTTGTTTCTTGTGGCTGCCCTTGGTCTCACCCATGCCTTTTTGCATGCCACCCTTTGCCTGTTGAGCCTTGCCCTTGGCTTCGGTCTTGCCGCTGCCGGTGGCTTTCCCGGCTGTTTCTCTCAGTTTACCAACCGTCTGATTGGCAACCCCTTTTGCTTTGTCTTTTTTGCCACTTGCCATGATGCGCACCTCTAATCCGTTAGTGGAGAGGATGTCGCGCGCTAGTAAATACTTACTTCGTTCACGACACTGTCATCAGCGTAGTCGGTATTCGCCACCTTGCATCAACTCGTTTCAGGTAAATGGTCGGGTAGCCGTGTTGGCGGCCAACGATTGAGTAACGCGTGCAGGCAGGCCATGACCAGTACCGTGGCCACCAGCGCCACGCTCATCGAGGAAAACCGGTAAAGCGCGCTATAAACCAGATCCTGCTCCGGGCCGAGTGACTGACCAAACAGGATGCCAAGCGTGGTAAGCCCGCCAAAGCCAATCCCTGACCCCGCCCCTTCCAGAATATGCTCGCGGGCAAACAGCATCAGCCCCAGCCAGTACAGCAGTATCACCAACGTGAAATGATGGCTTTGGCTGAACAGCAACAGCTGCATGACGAGCGCCAGGTTGCAGCCAAGCAGCGTGCCGATGGCACGCTTGCCCGCCGACAGCCTGGCGCCGTGATAGCCGAGGGCGAACAGAATCAGAATCGTCGCCATCTGCGCCGACAGCGAGCCCTGTAAATCAAGCACCTGAAACACCACAAACGACAGCGTGGCGGTGATGCCGCCGATCAGGGTTTCATGACGAATCTGCGCGGCGGGCTTTGCGGCGCGGGGCGGTGGCTGGCGGGGTTCCACATCGGGAAACAGCACGTGCATGAGCATGGCGATCAGCACTGCCAGCGCGCTGGCGACCATATTGCTGGCCAGCAGATCGCTCAAGTCGACCCCGGGGTAGCTGGCAAAGTGCAGCAGAATACTCAGCGTGAGCACGCCGTTGGCGCCGTACAGAAACAGCGGGCCCCTGGCCATCAGGTGAAAGCGGAACAGAAACATGCCCAGCACCACCAGCGTCATGACCACCGGCATGTGCTTGAGCAGGCCAACCACCAGGCTGACTTCGAGCACGTTGACCGACACGTTGGCCAGAAACTGACGCACGATGTGGCCGTTGAGGATGGGCACCATGCCCAGCAGAAACATCGGAAACACGGTGAAGAACACGCCGTAGTTCCAGCCCATCAGCTGGCTGACGATAAACCCAAGCGAGCCCCCGCCCGCAACGCGCAGGCACTGACGCAGACCGTTCTCGTTCAGGGCCATGTTCAATACACCACGTGCAGCCAGCTCACCAGGCGCGCCTGCAGCGCGGCGAACGGCCTGGCCAGGAGGTGATCGCCCGGCACCAGCTGGACGCTGGCGCGGGCACCGCTGGCGGGCAATACGTCGAGGGGTTCATCGAGCGTGACGTGGAGCCGCAACCGCTGGGCATCGCGGACCCAGCGGTCGGTGGTCGGGATATCGGCCAGCTGTCCGTCCGCCGCCAGCTGGCCTTCACGCACGCCGGCATCGAAGGCGCTGACGTGGCCTTCAAGCACCCGCCCGGGCCAGGCATCCAGCACCACCTTGGCGCTATCGCCGGGGCGAACGTGGCGCAGGCTTTTCTCGCGGAAATCGGCAATGATGTCGATAGCTTCCGTGACCAGCGCAAGCACCGGCTGGCCGGCCTGAACGTAGTCACCCGGCTGCAGCTGCAGATTGGTCACCACGCCGGGCGCGTCGGCGCGCACCCGGGTATGCGCCAGATCCAGTTCGGCCTGGTCGACCGCGTTTTCGGCCTGGCGCAGGCGCAGATTCGCCTCGCCTTCTGCGCCAAGCTGTACTTCCAGGCTGTGGGTACGCGCCTCGGCCGCCGCCACCGCCGCCTGGGCGGTCTGCGCGGCGGCGACGCGCTGCTCGAACTGCTGGCGAGAGATGCCCTGGCGGGCAACCAGGGTCTCGGCACGCTGTCGCTCGCCGCGCTTTTCTTCGGCGCTGGCCTGGGCCGAAGCCAGTTCCGCGCGCGCAGCGGCCAGCTCCGCCGCCAAACGCGCGTTGTCCTGCTTGGCCTGCTCGCGCTGTAATTCGGCGTCAGCCAGCGCCAGCCGAAACGGTGCCGGGTCCAGACGAAACAGCACGTCGCCCTTCGCGACCCGCTGGTGATCCTCGACCGCCACCTCGCTCACCGGCGCACTCAGCTCAGGGGCGACACGCACCACCGGGCGCAGCACCCGCGCCTCGGGCGTGAGCGGCATGAAGCTGTCAGCGATCAGAAAGTAGACAAATAAAACCACAAAGGTGGCGAGCGCCACCTTCACCCAGCGGGCAAATCGTTGTTCGGGGGACATGCGAAGCTCGTTAGCGTGTTAATTACACCGCTAGCTTAGCATTTAATTAGCGCGCTAACAAACTAGCGTTGTTTCGACAGGCTCAGCACCACGATGCCGCCCACTACCACGGCGCCGCCGAGGAGCTGGCTTGGGGTGAGCATCTGCCCCAGAACGAAGTAACCAATCACTAACGAGGCCACCGGCTCGATGTTCATCACCGGCGCGTTGCGCGCCATGTTCAGGCGCGGCACGAAAATGAACAGCGTCGAGAACGCCGAACCATACAGCACGCCCAAAAGCGCCAGGCCCAGCCAGCCCGTCCCGTTATCGGGCAGGCTCATGCCCTCCGGCACCACGCCCGCGATGCCACCGATAATCATGGCGATGAACACGGTTTGCATGGTCAGCAGGCTGCGCAGCGTGCTGCCCACGCGTGCCAGGCGGTGCTCGGTGGTCCACAGCGCGCAGGCGAAGGCAAACGCCGCCGTCAGGCCAAAGCCGATACCCGCTAGCCACCCCGGGCCCATTCCCTCGGCGCTGGCAAACCAGGCGGGTATGTCGAGCACCACCAACAGGCCGATCAGGATGGTGCCCATGATCAGGCAGCTGCGCAGCGTGGGCCGCGGGCCGCCCAGCGCCCAGCTCAGCAGGGCCAGCTGGATGGGAAAGGTATTCACCAGCAGCAAGGCGATGACCACGGGCAGGCGCGCCACCGCTGAATACAGGCACACGCTCTGCACCGTGATGCACAAGCCAACGGCCAGTTGCCACGGCCAGGTGCCGGGCGGCAGCCAGAGGCGCTTTCTTTGTGCCACGACCAGGCACACCAGAATCAGACAGGCGACGCCCGAGCGGGTCAGCACGGCCAGCAGCAGCCCCGTACCGTTATCGAAGGCCAACCTGGCCGATACGTGGTTGGCCGCAAACATGGTGGCCACCGTCATCAACAGCAGGATCGCCAGATGGCGAGGCAGAAAGGACGGCAGCGATGGGGATGGCATAGTAACAGCGGACTCTTTGTAAGATGGCAGATAAACATAACGGCACTATCAGGATGCCGAGATTTTATCTAGAAGGCTAACGAGATTTACAAGCTGATTGTTAACACCGCCACATGTTATACTAAGGTCTAAAAATCTACATCCTCTGTCTTTGCTGAAGGGCCCCCATGAACGCATCGGTACTGGTCATCAACTGTGGTTCCTCCTCGATTAAATACGCCTTGATCGACGAAGATCCACAGGCACCACGCCTTGACGGCATCGCCGAGCGGCTGGGCAGCCAGGCGGCCGTGCTGAAAGGCACCGACAGCGCCGGCGAACGCTTCAGCCAGCCCTTGCCCGGCGCTGATCACGCCCAGGCACTGAGCGCGATTCTCGACCGCCTGGAGGGCCGCAAGCCCAGCGCCGTTGGCCACCGCATCGTCCACGGCGGCGAGCACTTTACCCAGGCGGCGCTGATCGACGACGGCGTCATCGCCGCCATCGACAGCACCGCGGCCCTGGCCCCGCTGCATAACCCGGCCAACCTGACCGGTGTTGCCGCCACCCGGCAGGTGTTTCCCAGCCTGCCCCAAGTCGCGGTGTTCGATACCGCCTTTCATCAAACCCTGCCGCCCCGGGCCTACCGTTACGCCCTGCCCGACGCGCTTTACCGCGATCACGGCATTCGGCGCTACGGTTTTCACGGCACCAGCCATGCGTATGTCAGCCAGCGCGCCAGTCAATTAAGCACGCACGGCGCGGGCGGCTGGCTGACGGCGCACCTGGGCAACGGCTGCTCGACCAGCGCGGTATGGCAGAACCAGAGCCTGGACACCAGCATGGGGCTAACCCCGCTGGAAGGCCTGGTGATGGGTACCCGAAGCGGCGATGTCGACCCCGGCCTGCACGCTCACCTTCACCGCCAATTGGGCTGGTCGCTGGACGAGATCGATAACGTGCTGAATAAGCAAAGCGGCCTGCTGGGGCTTTCCGGCCTGACCAACGACATGCGCGAAATCGAACAGGCCGCCGAGCAGGGCCACGCGGGGGCGTCGCTGGCGGTGGAGGTGTTCTGCTACCGTATTGCCAAATCGCTGGCCGGCCTGTCCTGCGCGCTGCCTACCCTCGACGGCGTGATCTTCACCGGTGGCATTGGCGAAAACTCGCCGCAGGTGCGGCGCCGGGTGATTCAGCTGATGCCTCACTTCGGCTTTGCGCTGGACGACGCCACCAACGACGCCACGATTCGCGGCCGGGAAGGCGCGCTGGATCGCGCCGATCATCGCGGCCCAGAGGTGTGGGTGATCCCCACCGACGAAGAGGCACGTATCGCCATGGAAACCCGCCACTGCCTGGAGACCCACGCATGAACACGCCCGCCGACACCCCCCAGGCCCTCTTGCTGGTACCTACCCGCGAGGGGGTCGGCTTGACCTCGGCCTGCCTGGGTCTGATCCAGGCGCTGGATACCATCGGCCTCAAGGCGGGTTTTCTCAAGCCGTTCATGCAGCACGAGCTGAACGGCCCGGGGCTCGACCGCTCGACGGCGCTGGTATCGCGCACCCTGAACCAGCGTCCGCCCTCGCCCATTTCCCAGGCTCGGCTGGAGCGCCTGCTGCGGGATAACCAGACCGACGAGCTGATGGAAAACGTGATGGAGCTTGTCGACCAGGTGACCCAGCAGGCTTATCGCGACGGCAGCGCGCTGGAACTGGTGGTGGTCGAGGGCGTGGTGCCCACCCAGCACACCACCTACGCCACCCAGACAAACGCCCAGCTCGCCCATGCGCTCAACGCGCGGATCATTCTGGTGGGCACCGGCGACCTGGATGACCCTCAGGGGCTCGCCGAAGAGCTCGACATGCACGCCCGCAGCTTCGGTGGAGTGAGCTCAAGCAGAACCCTGGGTGGCATTCTGATGCGCATGCAGCACCTACCCTACGCCCAGGAAGACGACCTTTCCGCCGCGCCCGGCACCATCAAGCCGCAGCTCGAGGCCTCGCTGCTCGACGAACTGCGCCGCTATTCGCCGTCGCTGGCCACCGACAGGTTCCACCTGATCGGCGTCGTCCCCTACAGCAACACCCTCAGCGCTCTGCGCACGCTGGACGTCGCCCGGGCGCTGGATGCCCGGGTGCTCAGCGAAGGCGAAGCGTCCACCCGCCGGGTGCTGTCCACCAGCCTGTGTGCCCGCAGCGCGGCCAACGCGCTGCATATCTTCAAGCCGGGGACGCTGGTCGTGGCCTCCGGGGATCGCGACGACGTCATCCTGGCCTCGGCGCTCGCCACCATGAACGGTACCCGGCTGGCCGGCGTGCTGCTGACCAACGGCTTCATGCCCAACGACAACATGATCGAGATGTGTCGGCCGGCGCTGAAGACCGGCTTGCCGGTGCTGGCGGTAGACACCGACAGCCTGACCACCGCCCAGAACCTGAGCCAGCTGAGCAGCGAAATTCCCATGGACGACTTCGAGCGCGCCGAACAGGTCGCCCGCTACGTCGCCGCGCATATCGACCTGGACTGGCTGAAGGACAACCTCAGCCAGGGCTATACCCACCGGCTTTCGCCTTCCGCCTTTCGCCATCAGCTGGTCAAACTGGCTCAGCAGGCCAACAAGCGCATCGTGCTGCCAGAAGGCGATGAGCCACGCACCATCGAGGCGGCAATCATCTGCCAGCGGCGCGGCATTGCCAACTGCGTGCTACTGGGCAAGCGCGACGATATCGAAAACGTCGCCCGCAACCGCGGCCTGACGCTACCGGAGTCGCTGACCATCATCGACCCCGAAAGCACCCGCGCGCATTACATCGCCCCAATGGTGGACCGCCGTCGCGGCAAGCTCAACGAGCTGACCGCCGAGGCGCAGCTGCAGGATACTGTCGTGCTGGGCACCATGATGCTGGCGCTGGATGAAGTGGACGGCCTGGTCTCCGGGGCGGTGCATACCACGGCCAATACCGTGCGCCCGGCCTTTCAGTTGATCAAGACCGCCCCCGAGTACCATCAGGTGTCGTCGATCTTTTTCATGCTGCTGCCCGAACAGGTCGTGGTGTACGGGGACTGCGCGGTCAATCCCGACCCGGACGCCGAAACCCTGGCGGAAATTGCTCTGCAAAGCGCGCATTCTGCCAAGGCCTTCGGCATCGAGCCGCGCGTGGCGATGATCAGCTATTCGACGGGCGATTCGGGCACCGGGGCCGATGTGGATAAAGTCCGCGAGGCAACGCGCATTGCCAGGCAGCGCGCGCCGGATCTGCTGATCGACGGGCCGCTGCAGTACGACGCCGCCGCCATCGAAAGCGTCGGCCGACAAAAAGCCCCCGACTCGCCGGTCGCGGGCAGAGCCACGGTGTTCGTATTCCCCGACCTGAATACGGGTAACACCACCTACAAAGCGGTTCAGCGCAGCGCTCGCGTGGTGAGTGTCGGCCCCATGCTGCAGGGCCTCAACAAGCCGGTGAACGACCTGTCCCGCGGCGCGCTGGTCGACGACATCGTGTATACCATCGCCCTGACGGCCATCCAGGCCAGCCAGCGCACGGCAGATACCTAACGTCGCCACAACGACTTCGCCGCCCCATCGGTGACCGATCGAGGCGGCGGGCAATCAATTGCCAGGCAGGCGTAGCAAAGAGATAAAGGTTACTGGAGGAGACTCAGGATAATCTGCTCGCCATAGCCCCATAGCAGGACGGTCGCGGCCAGCAACATCTCGAGTACCAGCACGCCGATCGCAAGCGTAGCACTCGATACGATGAAGCCTTGTTCATCAGAAATATCCAGGAAATTCGGTATCCCGACGTAGAGCAGATAGCCCGACCAGCACAGCCCGATCACCCCGGCCAGCAGGCACAGCCAGACGATGGGATACAGGGCGACAATGCCGCTCAGCAACATGGGCGTTGCCACATAACCGGCAAACTTGACGCAGCGACGACGATTGGGCGGATGCACAAACCGCTGGGCCATCCAGTGAATGACGCTGCCCATGAACCAGACGGCTGCCAGTATCACCAGATAGAAAACGATGCCCGCATAAAACGCATCCAGCAGTCCAAGCTGGATGGTGCGTTCGGCACCGAGCCCCCAGCCAAACTGGGTCGTGCCGATAAATGAACAGACAACGGGGACAGCGCTGAGAATCAATACGTGGTGAGCATAAAGGTGAAACACCGTTTCATGCTCGTCATGCATCTGTTTCCATTCGCGCTGAGGATGGGCCATCAAGCCCCAGACATGTGTCAGCATGGGTACGCCTCCTACTGTCCTTGCAAACCGGCGGGATAGCCGATTACACCCAAGACGGGCTTACAGACAGTATAGGCAGGAGCGTTGCACTCCTGCCTACTTTCTGACGTACATTACGACCAACGGTCTAACAACGGTGGCAAGGACAGCAGGCTGGCGTCCAACGACATGGCAAGGCTCAATGCCGTAATCGCCAGGATCGACACGCCGAACACGCGCTTGGCCCAGCGCACTTCGTCGCCCTGATAGCCCTGAACCGCCAGGTACAGCCAGTAGCTGCCCATGACCAGTGCGACGATCAGGTAGCCAATACCCGCGTAGCCGGCCAGCGCCAGGGCAAGCGACGCGGCAATGAACGCGACGATATAGCCGAGGATATAGCGGCGTGCCGACGCGATGCCGCGCACCACCGGCAAAACGGGGATTGAAGCGGCGCGGTAGTCATCCATCCGGAAAATGGCAATCGCATAGGAATGCGGCATTTGCCACAGGCAGAAGATGAGCAACAGCGTCAGCGCCCCGGCATCGAGCTGGTTGGCCACGGCACAGTAGCCCACCACCGGCGGGATGGCCCCGGAAAGACTCCCGACCAGGGTGCCAAACTCCGAATGACGCTTCATGTAGAGGCTGTACGCCCCGACATAGATGGCGTAGCCAAAGCCGGCGAGTCCGACGGTGAGCGCATTGGTGCCCAGCGCCAGTACCGTAAAGCCGGCAATCCCGAGCAGTGTTGCAAAGCACAGTGCCGCAAAGGGGGTGATGCGACCCTGAACCAGGGCCCGCGTACGCGTACGGCTCATTACCGCATCGATATCGCGATCGATCACGTTATTGAAGGCACAGCCTGACGCAATGACCAGCGCCAGACCCACCACCGCGCTCATGAATATCAGCAGATCAAATTGGCCGCGGGCGGCTAAAAAATAGCCGCCCATGACCGAAATGGTATTGCCACCGATAATGCCCGGTTTGGTGAGGGCGAAATAATCGCCCATCTTTGCCATAAACGTTACCCGATGTGCAGATTGAGGTGCAGGTGATGCATGATCCACAACGAACCTCCAACTACCAGGCCGAGAATAATCAAGGTGAAGACAAAGGACATGAAGTTCCAGCCTTCCTCTTGCTTGGTGTCCATGTGCATGAACATCACAAGCTGCACCAAGATCTGGGCAACGGCGGTGATTACGATCGTCCAGACGGTGACGTTCATGCTCAGCGCACCGCTCATTACCGCCGCGAAGGGAATAATGGTCAGCACGATGGAGAGAATCAGCCCCGTCACATAAGACTTGACGCTGCCGTGTGCAGTGGGTGAGTCCTTCATATTACAGAGCCCCCATCAGATAGACGAACGAAAATACGCAAATCCACACAATATCCAGGAAGTGCCAGAACAGGCTGAGGCACAGGATACGCGGGCGAGTCATGTCATTCAGACCCTTGGTACGCAATTGGTAGAGTACCACCAGGATCCAGACCAGCCCGAAGGTTACGTGCAGACCGTGTGTGCCAACCAATGTAAAGAAGGCCGATAAAAAGGCGCTGCGATCAGGCCCGTAGCCGAGATGGATGAGATGCTGGAACTCATAGATCTCCATCCCGATAAAGGCTAACCCCAGCACGAAGGTGATCCACAGCCATTTCTTGACCTGATCGACCTTCTCGGCGTTCATTGCCAGCACTGCCATGCCGTAGGTAAAACTACTGATCAACAGTGCAAAGGTACCGGCCAGAATCAGCGGTAGATCAAAGATCTCGGAGCCGTCGGGTCCACCGGCCGTGCCCCGAAGGAGCACGGCGAAGGTTGCGAATAGTGTTCCGAAGATCACCAAGTCGCTCATCAGGTAGACCCAGAAACCGAACACCTTGATGCTGCTGGTATCGTGGTGATCGTGCGCTTCTGAGTGCGCGTGATCGTCGTGGTTACTTACTGCTTCGCTCGCCATGGTTACCCCTGCATCCGAACCTGTAGATGAGACGCTTCTTCGGGATGCTGCTTGACCCACTCCCGATACTCTTCGAGGCGCTGCTTGTGTTCAGTCTCAATACGTTCGACTTCAGCCGCCGGCACGTAGTAGTCAATATCGTCATTGGCTACGCGGGCGATAAAGGCAACAAACATACCGATACCACCGACGATCGCCAGCCACCAGATATGCCATACCAGGGCAAAGCCGAAGATCATCGAGAACAGGCTGATAACCGGTCCGGCAATCGTGTTGCGCGGCATGTGGATATCCTGATAAGGCCCGTTACCGATTGCTTCACGCCCTTCCTGCTTCTGACGCCAGTAATCATCGATACCGCTGATTTTCGGCAGGTGCGCAAAGTTGTAGAACGGCGCAGGAGAAGACGTGGCCCACTCCAGAGTACGACCATCCCAAGGGTCACCGCTGATATCAGCATACTGCATGCTGTGACGGTTCTTGATGCTGACCGCCACCATGATCAGCGTCGACAAGATACCCATCAGGATGATGCAGGCGCCGATAAAGGCAACGATCATCATCGGCTGCCACTCGGTGGGTTCGTAGGACGACATGCGACGCACGGCCCCATCGAAGCTCAGCACGTAGAGCGGCATAAAGGCCATGAGAAAGCCGATCAACCAGCACCAGAAGCTGCGCTTGCCCCACTTTTCGTCGAGCTTGAAGCCAAACGCTTTCGGGAACCAGTAGTACATGCCCGCCATCATGCCGAACACCACGCCGCCAATAATCACGTTGTGGAAGTGGGCGATAACGAACAGGCTGTTATGCAGCACGAAGTTAGCGGCCGGTACCGACAACATGACGCCGGTCATACCACCGATGGTAAAGACGATGATGAAACCGATGAGCCACAGCATGGGCACGGACAGCTCGATGCTGCCGCGATACATGGTGAACAGCCAGTTGAATACCTTCACGCCCGTGGGGATGGCGATGATCATCGTCATGATACCGAAGAAGGCATTGACGTTGGCCCCCGCCCCCATGGTGAAGAAGTGGTGCAGCCACACGACAAACGACAGAATCGTAATCGCGACGGTGGCCCATACCATGGTGTGGTAGCCGAACAGCCGTTTGCGGGCGTACGTCGCCACGACCTCGGAGAACACCCCGAAGGCCGGCAGAATCAGGATGTACACCTCAGGATGGCCCCAGGCCCAGATGAGGTTGACGTACATCATCACGTTGCCGCCAAGATCGTTGGTGAAGAAGTTCATCCCCAGGTAGCGATCAAGGGTCAGCAGCGCAATCGTCGCGGTCAGAATCGGGAACGACGCGATGATCAGCACGTTGGCGCACAGCGACGTCCAGGTAAAGATCGGCATGCGGAACATTTTCATGCCCGGCGCACGCATTTTCAGGATCGTCACGAAGAAGTTGATACCCGTCAACGTGGTACCTACCCCGGATATCTGCAACGCCCATATCCAGTAATCGACCCCGACCCCGGGACTGTACTCAATCCCCGAGAGAGGCGCGTAGGCCAACCAGCCGGTGGTACCGAACTCGCCGATAAACAGCGATAGGTTGACGATCATCGCACCGGATACAAACAACCAGAAGCTGAGGTTGTTCAGGAACGGGTAGGCAACGTCGCGGGCACCGATCTGAAGCGGCACGATAAGGTTCATCAAGCCAATGACCATGGGCATGGCCACGAAGAAGATCATGATGACGCCGTGAGTCGTGAACAGCTGGTCGTAGTGCTCCGGCGGCAGGAAGCCTTCTGCCCCGCCGGATGCAATCGCCAACTGGGCACGCATCATCAGGGCTTCACCAATACCGCGGACCAACATCACCAGGGCCACGATAAAGTACATGATCCCGATTTTCTTGTGGTCGACCGAGGTCACCCACTCGCTCCACAGGTAGCCCCACTTACGGTAGTAGGTAACACCCCCTAACACTACGGCTCCGCCCAAAGCGGTCATGATCATCAGCGATACGATGATGGGATCGTAAAAGGGGATCGAGTCTAAACCGAGTTTTCCAAACATAGTTTACTCCGCTGCCTCCGCGTTCATCGCCATATCGCCGTCCTGCTCTTGATGATCGCTACTGGCATGTTTGTATCCGGTCTCATTAGGCAACACTTCAACAGGTTCACCGCTGTGGTAAATGTTGAGAATGTCGTCATAAAGGGTTGGCGATACTTCGGAGAAGTACTCGACCGGATGATTACGGCTTGGCTTTAACAGCTCGAGATAGCCATCGTCGAAGCTTATCGATTTGGAGGACGCTTTAACTTCTTCCACCCACTCATCGAAGCCTTCTTCCGATGTCGCATGCGCGTCAAAGGTCATGCCCGAGAAGCCCGAACCACTATAGTTGGTAGAACGACCTGGGTAAGTGCCTTCCTCGTCTGCGATCAGATGGACATCGTTATCCATACCCGCCATGGCGTAGATCTGGCTACCAAGATCAGGAATGAAGAACGAATTCATCACTGACGCCGAGCTGACCCGGAAACGTACGGGCGTATCCGCTGGGAACGCCACCTCGTTGACCGAGGCAATGCCTTGCTCGGGATAGATAAACAGCCACTTCCAGTCCATCGCGACGGCCTGAATTTCAAGTGTCTCTTCACCGTCCTCGGCAATGGGCTTGTGCGGATCCAGACTGTTCGAGGTGTACCACGTCAACCCCGCGAGGAAGAGGACAATAACGCATGGAATCAGCCACACCACCACTTCGACCCAGGTGTTGTGAGCCCATTCAGGCGTGTAGGCAGCATTATGATTGCCACGGCGGTAACGCCAGGCAAAGAACAGCGTCATCCCGATAACGGGAAGCACGACGATCTGCATAATGCCAAAGGCTGTCAGAATCAGGGTGCGTTGCTCGGCGCCAATTTGACCTTTCGGGTCCATCAGCGCCGAGCTACAACCACCCAGCAATAGAAATAAAGAAAGCAACAGTAGAATACCTGCCGCTTTGGCGTAGAGGTTTTTTCTCATGTTACGACCTCGTCAGGGCTGGGAGGCAAACATTGTAAACAAGCTGCTAAGTAGCAAGCTAACAAAGTCTCTTGAGCAAACGCAGTGGATAAGCAAATGCTTAACGTCGGCGTCTGATCGCGAGAGAGGATCGTTTGGCAGGCTAATGCCAAACACAATTACCGCAGACGCTGGCTATTCTCGCATCAATGACGCAGAAGAGAAGAGACGATTTGCCGCAGGTAAACGCTGCGGATTCTGCCACGATTGGCCGGCAGCTTAAAGGTAACTTGGCTAATTTAATCCAAAAAACCAGGCAAGACACTTTCTCAAAAACTATGGCGCGGTGATCGTCGATGACACACTGCGTGCGTCGTGAAGCAAGGTCGGGGCGCCCTCCTCGTCGGTAACGATCACGTCAAACTCGCTCACCGAAGCGAAGTACGCCGGGCGCACCACGCCGAACTTGCTGGCATCAACAACCAACAGACGCTGCATGGCCGCCGCCATCGCTGCCTGCTTGGGCACCACCTCGTGGAAGTGGAAACAGCTTACTCCGCGCTGCACATCAACTCCCGCCGCTGAAATAAACGCCTTATTGATGCCCAATCGCTCGATGGATTCGGTCATGGCATCGCTGGCGAAAGACTGCGATGCCGCATAGAACAACCCGCCCAGCAGCACCAGCCGTACATTAGGCAGCGGGGCCACGGCATTGGCCACGTTAAGCGCATAGGTGATGACCGTCAGCTCACGATACGCCCCCAACTGATTCATCAGCGGCATCAGGGTTGAACCGCAGTCGACAAATAGCGTATCGCCGTCCTCGATAAAGCGCTGCGCCCGCTGGCAAAGGCGGCTTTTTATCTGATAGTGGCTCGCCTGCTGTTCGTTCAGGTCGTATACCGGCGTTACGCCTGGCGTATGCGCCATGACCAGACGCCCCCCCAGCAGGCTGATCACGTGCGGGTGGGCATTCAGATCCCGGCGAATGGTCATCTCCGACACGCCGCACAGCGCCGCCGCATCCCGCAAATGCAGCGTCCCGCCGCTGGCAAGTGCCTCCTGCAAGGTTGCCAAGCGCAACGTACTCCGGTCTTTCATGGGCAGCTTCTCCTGGTAACGGCCTGTTGTGTTTGGATGGGCCTAGGTTATCGCTGAGCGCCTCGACGCCTGCCGCCGAGGCATCCTTCATGCTGAGCCAGCACACAGGGAATTACCATTGAACCAGCAATTTTTAAAGCGCATGTCAGCCGTTTTTCATTTAAACACCGTTGACGGGCCAGGGTTTGCAAATTCGCGTTAGAAAAATAACACTAAATGTTATAATTCTAACATCGCAACAAAACGCCAGCCCTCACGTCCGTCGTCGAGGCGGATCAAAACTGCCACTAACAACCTGTTGAGGCTCTCATGACTGCTCGCACACACGTTACTACCGCTTTCTCTTCACGTGCGTCGCTCGCGGCGTTCGGCGCTGGCATATTAATGGCCGGCGCCGCCAGTACCGCCAATGCGGACACATTTGACCCCATCTGGTCGTTTGCCAACGTATCGGTCAACTACCTTGACTGGTCCGACGGCACCGAAGCGCGCACCGCCAACAATGCAGCGAAAAGCGACTTTCTGTTTCTCGAAATCGAGGGCGGCCTGGGCTACGAATGGGGGGAATTCTACGGTTTCTTCGACTTCGAGAACCCCACCAACGACCAGTTCGACGAAGCCAGCGGCGGCACCGACAACTTCCGCACGGCGGGCAAGCTCACCTCGCATATCTATCTGGGTGATAGCCCGCTATCCATTTACGCCCACCTGTACGACTTCCGCGATTACGGCTTCAACGCCCGCGAGCAGGATCAGATCCTCGGTCTCGGCTATATCACCAGCTTCGATAACGGCCTGTGGTTCAAGCCGTTTATCGGTGCCGCACGGGTGCAGAGCGATGCCTATACCGGTTCGAACGGCTTCATGGCCGGCTGGGTGGCAGGCTACGATTTCAATGCGTTCGGGCAGCAGTTTGGCGTGACCAACTGGCACGAGCAGACCTTTGGTCGCGACGATGAGTACCTGGAGCAGAACTATGTCGGCGGCAAGGCGGACAGCGTAGGTACCAATGGCGCCGTCAGCCTGTGGTGGCACCCGACCGAACTGGTGACGACCGGCATCCAGTACCGGTATTCTGACGAGAAGCTGGGTACCCGCAACAACTACCAGAATGCGATGATTTACACCGTGAAGCTCAACCTGCTGTAAAAGCGCCTAACGCGACACCAAGGATTTCCTTATGACACTCCTGATGAGCTTGGTCGGCATGGTCACCCTGGTGACCATCGCCCTAGTCTTTTCTTACGATCGCAAGTCGATCCGCTTGCGCACGGTGCTTGGCGCGTTTGGCATTCAGGCGGGTATTGGCGCCTTTGTGCTTTATGTCCCCTTTGGCCAGACGGTGCTGCAAACCATTTCGGCGGGGGTCAGCCAGATTCTCGTCTACGCCGACGACGGCATCAGCTTCCTGTTCGGCGGCCTGGCCGATGCCGACGCAGTGGGCTTTGTCTTTGCCATCAAGGTACTGCCGGTCATCATCTTCTTCTCTTCGCTGATCGCGGTGCTTTACTACCTCGGCATCATGCAGTGGGTGATCCGCATCCTGGGTGGCGCGCTGCAGAAGGCGCTGGGCACCTCGCGTACCGAGTCGCTTTCCGCTACGGCAAACATCTTTGTCGGCCAAACCGAAGCGCCCCTGGTGGTGCGTCCGTTTATCGCCCGCATGACGCCTTCCCAGCTGTTTGCCGTGATGTGCGGCGGCTTGGCTTCCGTCGCCGGTTCGGTGCTCGCGGGCTACGCCGCCCTGGGCATTCCCATGGAATACCTGGTCGCCGCCTCCTTCATGGCGGCCCCCGGCGGCCTGCTGTTTGCTAAACTGATCATGCCGGAAACCCAGGATCCCAAAGATGCGGACAGCGTTTCCAAGGTAGAGGAGGAGCTTGACGAGCAATCGGACAAGCCCAGCAACGTCCTCGACGCTGCAGCGTCTGGCGCCACTTCCGGCCTGATGCTGGCGGCCAACGTGGGCGCGATGCTGCTGGCCTTCATCGCCCTGATCGCCCTGATCAACGGCATTCTGGGCGGTGTCGGCGGCTGGGTAGGTTTCGAATCGTTGAGCCTTGAGTGGATCCTGGGCTGGCTGTTTGCCCCGCTGGCGTTCCTGCTCGGGGTGCCCTGGGAAGAGGCCACGCTTGCCGGCTCGTTCATCGGCCAGAAGCTGGTGGTCAACGAGTTTGTCGCCTATATCAACCTGGCGCCCTATATCGAGGGCGAGCAGATGGTCGCGGCAACCGGACAGGCCATGACGCCGCACACCATGGCGATTCTTTCCTTTGCCCTGTGCGGCTTCGCAAACCTGTCGTCGATTGCGATTCTGCTCGGCGGCCTGGGGAGCATCGCCCCCACCCGTCGCCAAGAAATCGCCCGGTTTGGCGTCAAGGCGGTATTGGCCGGTACACTGTCCAACCTGATGTCGGCGTCGATTGCGGGCTTCTTCCTTGCCCTGGGCAGCGCCGCTAGCTGAACGCGACATACGGCTATATCCCGGGCGCTGCTGTCTTATACGGCAGTGCCCGTTTTTTTCAGTTAATGATTAACCCTACCACTGTGTGAGATGTCCATGACCGCTTCGATTAACGTGACCCTTGCCGCGCGCCAGGCGCTTTCACTAATGGACTTGACCAGTCTCAACGATACCGACACCGATGCGTCCACCGAATCACTGTGCAAAAAGGCAAAAACGCCCTTTGGCTACCCGGCGGCGGTATGCGTCTACCCCCAGTTCGTCGTGACCGCGCGTCGCGCCCTCACCGCCCACGAGCTCAACGGTGACGTCAAAATTGCCACGGTCACCAACTTCCCCCACGGCGGTGACGACATCATGGGCGCCGCCCGCGAGACCCGTGAAGCCGTCGCCTCCGGGGCAGACGAAGTCGATGTCGTCTTTCCCTATCGCGCCCTCATGGCGGGCGACGAAGAGACCGGCCGTGAGCTGGTGGAAATGTGCCATGCGGCCTGCGGCGGCCAGGCGCTGTTGAAAGTCATCATCGAGTCCGGCGAGCTTAAAGAGCCTGCGCTGATCAAGCGGGCAAGCGAGCTGGCCATTGAAGGCGGCGCCGACTTCATCAAGACCTCAACCGGCAAGGTGGCGGTCAACGCAACGCTGGAAGCCGCCGAGATCATGCTCCAGACGATCAAGGAAAGCGGCAAGGATGTCGGGTTCAAGGCGGCAGGTGGCGTCAAGACAGCCGAAGAGGCCGCCGAATACCTGGCGCTCGCCGCCAAGATCATGGGTGACCAGTGGGTCTCGCCGCGCCACTTCCGGTTTGGTGCGTCCAGCCTGCTGGGGGACTTGCTCAATACCCTGAGTGGCAACCCGCAGACCGCCTCGCTCTCGCGTAATGACGGAGGCTACTAACATGCTCCCGCAAGAACTGATTCGCCTCAAGCGCGATCACCAGCCGCTGCCGGCAGAAGAAATCAAGGCCTTTGTTCAGAGCATTGCCGATGACCGTATCAGCGATGCCCAAATTGGCGCCTTTACCATGGCGGTGTTTTTAAACGGCATGAGCCGTGAGGAAGTCGTCGCGCTGACCACCGCCACCCGTGACTCCGGTTACGTCATGCAGTGGGATTCACTTGACCTGCCGGGGCCGATCGTCGACAAGCACTCCACCGGCGGCGTGGGAGATCTGGTCTCGCTGGTACTCGGCCCCTGGGTCGCCGCCTGCGGCGCTTTCGTACCGATGATTTCCGGCCGCGGCCTGGGCCACACCGGCGGCACGCTGGACAAGCTGGAGTCCATTCCCGGCTATAACCCCTACCCCGCCCCGGAACGCTTCGGCGACGTGGTGAAATCCACCGGCGTGGCGATTATCGGCCAAACCGGCAACCTCGCTCCAGCGGACAAGCGCATCTACGGCGTGCGCGACGTGACCGCCACGGTGGAATCCATCCCGCTGATCACCGCCTCCATCCTGGGCAAAAAGCTGGCCTCCGGCCTGGATGCCCTGGTCATGGATGTCAAAGTCGGCAGCGGCGCCTTCATGCCTACGCCGGAAAAATCCCGCGAACTGGCCAAGAGCATCGCCAATGTCGCGACCCAGGCAGGCACGCCGACCACCGCGCTGCTCACCGACATGAGCCAGCCACTGGCCCCCTGCGCCGGTAACGCGGTCGAGATCGTCGAAACCCTGGCACTGCTGCGCGGTGAACGTTCCAACAGCCGGGTCATGCAGGTGACCCGCGAACTGGCGGTGGAAATGCTGATGGCGGGCAAGCTGGTCGACAGCCGTGAGGAAGCGCTGACCAAGCTTGAAAAAGCCCTTACATCGGGTGCGGCGGCCGAGGTTTTTGCCCGCATGGTGAGCGAGCTGGGCGGCCCTGCCGACTTCATGGAGCGTTCGGATCACTACCTGGCCACAGCCGACGTTATCAAGCCTGTATATGCCGAACAGTCGGGCATCATCCAGCGTATTGACACCCGGGCCGTCGGCATGAGCGTGGTGGAACTCGGTGGAGGGCGCCTGCGCAATGATGCCAGCGTCGACCACAGCGTCGGCTTCAGCGACATTGCCGAAATCGGCGAGCGTGTCGATGGTCAGCGTCCTATCGCCATGGTTCACGCCAAAAGCGAAGACGCCGCCGCCCTTGCCGCCGCCCAGCTTCGCGCCGCGGTCACCTTGGGTGACGCCCCCGCGACCGCCGATACGCTACTTCAAGACACCTTCCGAGGAGAAGCCTGATGCGCCGCGCAATTGTTGTTGTCCTCGATTCCTTCGGCATCGGCAGCGCGCCGGACGCCGATAAATTCGGTGACCAGGGAGCTGACACCCTGGGCCATATCGCCGCCGCCTGCGCCCGCGGCGAGGCTAATACCGCCGAACGCTCAGGGCCGCTCAGACTGCCCAACATGGCCGCGCTGGGGCTGTTCAACGCCCACCGCGATGCCACCGGCAGCGTAGCCGAAGGCGTCTCGCTTCCAGAAAACCTGGCAGGCGCCTACGCCCACGCTAAAGAGGTTTCCAGCGGCAAAGATACGCCGTCGGGCCACTGGGAAATTGCCGGCGTGCCCGTTCGCTTCGACTGGGGCTACTTTCTCGATAAAACCGACAGTTTCCCGGCAGAGCTGCTCGACAAGATTGTCGACGCCGCCAATCTGCCCGGCGTGATCGGCAACTGCCACGCCTCGGGCACCGAGATCATCGCCCGCCTGGGCGAAGAGCATATCGCCACGGGCAAGCCCATCGTCTACACCTCGGCGGATTCCGTGTTTCAGATTGCCGCCCACGAGGAGCACTTCGGCCTCGAACGGCTCTATGAATTATGCGAAACCGTGCGCGGTCTGCTTGAGCCCTACAACATTGGCCGCGTGATCGCCCGCCCCTTTGTCGGCAATGACCGCGACGACTTTGCGCGTACCGGCAATCGCCGCGACTACAGCGTCGAGCCCCCCACGCCCACGGTGCTGCAAAAGCTCGCCGAAGCGGGGGGCGAAGTGGTGTCGATCGGCAAGATTGCCGATATCTACGCCCACTGCGGCATTACCCACAAGGTCAAGGCCAGCGGTCACGACGCACTGATGGAAGCGACGCTTGGCGAGGTAGCGCGTACTGCCAAGGAAACCAGCGACCGCCCGACCATGATCATGACCAACTTTGTCGATTTTGATTCGGTCTACGGTCACCGCCGCGACGTGCCGGGCTATGCCGCCGCGCTCGAGCATTTCGATGCCCGCCTGCCCGAGCTGTTCGCCGCGCTGAGCGACGACGACCTGCTTCTGCTTACCGCCGACCACGGCTGCGACCCCAGCTGGCAAGGCACCGAGCATACCCGCGAATACGTACCGGTCATGGTTCGCGGCGCCGGCTTCACCCCCGGCCCCATGGGCGAACGCGGCACCTTCGCCGATATTGGCCAGACACTCGCCGACTACTTCGCGCTCGAGGCCATGGCCGACGGCAACAGTTTTTTGCCCAACGCTGCTTGAGTGCGGCTAACAAACGACTAGCACCATAGAGTGCAAGGTCAGAATCAACCCGTAGCGGGGGTTTTTCGCCATGGATGGCGAAAGTAGCGCCCAGGGATGGGTTTACAGCGCCCCCGCGGAGGGTTGTTCGGACCTCCCGTAATAGACATAGGAGCATTTCATGGCGACCCCGCACATTAACGCTGCCCAAGGCGACTTTGCCGATACCGTGCTGATGCCCGGCGACCCGCTGCGCGCCAAGTACATTGCCGATACCTACCTGGAGAACGTTCGCCAGGTGAACGACGTGCGCAGCATGTTTGGTTACACCGGCACCTACAAAGGCCGCGAGATTTCGGTCATGGGCCATGGCATGGGCATCCCCTCGGTCTCGATCTATGCCAAGGAGCTGATCACCGACTACGGCGTGAAATCTGTCATTCGCGTGGGCTCCTGCGGCGCCGTGCGCGACGACGTCAACGTCCGCGATGTGGTCATCGGCATGGGCGCCTGCACCGACTCCAAGGTCAACCGCATGCGCTTCAACGACCACGACTTCGCTGCGATTGCCGACTTTGACCTGACCCAGCACGCCGTGGCCGCCGCCAATGCGCAGAACGTGCCGGTGAAAGTCGGCAACATTTTCTCGGCGGATCTGTTCTACAACCCGCAAACCGAGATGGCCGAGCTGCTCAAGCGCTACGGCATTGTCGGCGTCGAAATGGAAGCGGCAGGTCTCTACGGCGTGGCCGCAGAATTCGGCGCCCGGGCGCTGACCATCTGCACCGTGTCAGATCACATTCTGAAAGGCGACTCGCTCTCGAGCGCCGACCGTCAGACCACCTTCGACGACATGATGACCATTGCGCTGGATACGGTACTGCGCGACGACGCCGCGCACGCCTGAGCGGACAACACCGAGGAAATCGCCATGAGCCAAGTCGCCCCCGCGCTGGTTGAAACACTACTCAAGACGCTGGGCAATGCCTATGCGCCCTACTCCCACCACCCGGTGGCATCGGTGATGGAGACGCCCGACGGCCAGCAGTTTGTCGGCGCCAACGTGGAAGTTGCCCACTACAAGGGGCTGTGTGCCGAAGCGTCGGCGATTTCCGCCATGGCAACCGCCGGGCAACGCGAACTTGCCAAGGTCTATGTGATGGGCCCCGGCGAGCATCTGTGTACGCCCTGCGGCGACTGCCGCCAGCGTATCCGCGAATTTGCCACGCCCGACACGCAGATCCTGGTGCTTTCTCGCGAAGGCGAGGTGCTGAAGACCTACACCATGGAAACGCTGCTGCCCGACGCCTTCGGCCCCGAGCAACTGCCACAGCGTTAAGCCGCCAGGCAGTCCACGATAAGCCAGCCCCTTTGGGCTGGTTTTGTGCGTGTATTGCTCGTACGCTTAAGACCACCCTTTTGTTGACGCCAAGTGTGCCGTCAAGAGCACACCATTTCTTTGGAGAACGCCATGGCTGGCTTACTGCCCAACGTCGACCCCGACGGCCTGCTGGAATATTCGGTGGTCTATACCGACCGCTCGCTGAACCATATGTCCCAGCAGTTTCAGGGCGTGATGCGCGATATTTCCACCACGCTCAAAGAAGTTTATAACGCCCATGCGGCCGTCATCGTGCCGGGTAGCGGTACCTTCGGCATGGAAGCGGTTGCGCGCCAGTTCGCTGTCGACCAGCCGACGCTGGTCATTCGCAACGGCTGGTTCAGCTACCGCTGGACGCAGATTATCGAGATGGGCCGTCTGACCGACCAGCATACGGTGCTCAAGGCACGGCGGCTTGACGCCAGCGATCCGCACTCCCCCTTCGCGCCAGTACCCGCCGACGACGTCGCCGCGCGTATTCGTGAGGAAAAGCCCGCCGTGGTGTTTGCCCCGCAGGTGGAGACCTCGGCCGGGCTGCTGCTGCCGGACGACTATATCCGCAGCGTTGCAAAGGCGACCCGTGACGTGGGCGGCCTGTTCGTGCTCGATGCCATTGCCGCCGGCACGCTGTGGGTGGATATGCAGGCGTTGGGGGTGGATGTCGTGGTCAGCGCACCGCAGAAAGGCTGGAGCGGCTCGCCCTGCTGCGCCATGGTGATGCTCTCCGAGCGCGCCACCCAGCGTCTTTCCGAGACGCAAAGCAACAGCTTCGCCTGCGATCTGGGCAAGTGGCACAGCATCATGCAGGCGTACGAAAACGGCGGCCACGCTTATCACGCGACCATGCCCACCGATGCCCTGCGCACGCTGCGCGACATCATGCAGGAAACCCGCGCGTATGGGTTCGCCAAGGTCAAAGCTGAGCAGCAGGCGATTGGCCGCGAGGTTCGCGCCATGCTTACGCGCCACGGGTTCACCAGCGTCGCCGCCGAAGGCTTTGAAGCCCCCGGCGTGGTCGTCTGCTATACCGACGACGCCGGCCTGGTCGGCAGGCTTGCCCAGGCAGGCGTTCAAGTCGCCGGCGGCGTGCCGCTGATGTGCGATGAGGGCGACCACTTCCAGACCTTCCGCATCGGGCTGTTTGGTCTCGACAAGCTTCACCATACCCAGCGCAGTGTGGCTAGCCTGGAAAACGCCATCGAAGCGGTCAGCTAGGCACGAAAAAGCCCGCTATCAGCGATAGCGGGCTATTGGCAAAACGACGACAAGCGAACGACAGGTTACATATAGCCCACGCCGCGGGGCATCATGCCCAGATGGTTCTCGACCTGCGTCACCCCGGAAACGTTTTCCGCCGCGACGGTGACGGCCCGTTTCTGCTCAAGGGAATCCACCAGCCCCCAGATTTCCACGGCACCGCCGTCCACGATGACGCTGATGTTCTCGATCCGCACGTCCGTGCCATGCTCGACTTCATTGAAAATGGCGTCGCGAATCGCCCGGTCATCGGTGGGCGATTGCGTCGGCCCCACCGCCGCATTGGCAATGCCCTGCAGCAGATTGGCGCGGCTGACAATACCCACCAGCTTACCGTCACGCAGCACCGGCACGCGCTTGATATGGTGCTTTTCCAGCAGTCGCGCGATGCTGTGGAGCGGTGTATTTTCCTCAACGGTCAGCGGGTCGCGGGTCATGATGTCCTGGGCTTTACGGCCGTGTGCCTTCACATACTCGCCGGCATTCTTCCCGGCGCTGAAAAGCGATAGCCACCCGCCGTGATCCTCGCCGCTGTCATCCTTTAGCCGGCGCATCAGATCGCCCTCGCTGACAATCCCGACCACTTGGTGCTGAGCGTCCACGACGGGTACGGCGCTGATGCGATGCTTGAGCAGCAGTTGGGCAATATCACGCACCTCCGTGCCAGGAGACACGCTGACGACTTTAGGGGTCATAATATCGATTGCTTGCATGATTTTCTCCTTGCGACGCGTCTTGCGATGTCGTCGCCAATGCGGGAGGCATTGCCTATCGATAAGCCTAGTCCGCCCCCGGGGATTTGCCTATGCACGCTTGAGCTGGATGACGCAAACTTGATCCAGCGCAGTTTATGGGGGTGCCTGGTGAGCCTCGCTCTCCTCGACCTTTTCCACCGAGACAATTCCCGAGCGGCTGACCACGACCTTCCAGCGGGCCAGGTAGGGCTGGTCTTCGCTGCCGATTTCGCGGATCACCAGATTGAACAGGTGACGGCGCTCGACGGTCTCGCGCACGGCCTGGCCTTCCTTGAGCCGGTAGATGGCGTGCTTGCCCTTGCTCATCAGTCGCGTCAGCATGGATATATCCAGGGTCAGACTCTCCTGGGTGTGTTCGTAGCCGCTCAGGAAGCGCGTCGGTGACATGCGCGACTGCGAACGATAATGCAGCACCACCTCTTCACGCTGGGCGACCGTTCGACGCCGCAACTGCTGGATTTCCGTGTCCAGCACGGCGTAGCGCTTATAGTCGAACCACTCCAGCTGATGCCCAACCGGCACATTGCGGTTGGGGTCGACGTATTGCCGCCGCCACTTGGGGCGCCCCCGCCGCAGCCAGCGCCAGAGCGTATTGCGCAGATCGTCCTTGAACACCTCGCGCATGGCGTAGAGCACCGCCATGGCGATCACGAACAGCGCGGTAATATCGCCCAGCGTATCGCGCAGGCGCAGCACGCCAAACGAGACAAACCCCATGACCACGGCGGTCGCCAGGGCCTTGACGGCTTTCTGCTCACCGCCGCCGAGCTCCTGAGAGCGCTGCTTGAGGGTGATCGGGTACTCGATCAAACGGCGTAACAGACGCATCTTGTTCGACATGCGCGTGGGGTCTTCCATGACCCGCATCGCGTTGTATTCCTGCTCCTGGCGGTACTCGGCCTCGCGCTGGCAAATCGCCACGAAACGGTGACGGATGGGGGTAAACTCGCCGCCCCTGGGCATGTGGGCCACCAGAGCCAACAGCTGCTGCTCGGTAAACCACGACAGGTAGTTGTCGATATTGGCAAAGTATTTATACAGCCGGTCGTCCTTGGGTGGATGACGGCGCAGACGCCTCAGGATGCTCTCGCTCAAGTCGCTGGTCTCTTGCATCTCATCGCACAGGCGGTCGACGCTTTGCTGATCGACCTGCTGCTTTTCCTGCCCAGGGCGGATGGCTCGCGCACGCTCCAGCATGGCCTGGGTAGTACGCTCCATCGCGCCAACGTATTGATAGGCGTAAAGGCTGAGGCTCAGCCGATAGGAATCGCTGCCCATCTGGTGGCGCGTGGCCAGGCGACTGCGCACCAAGGGCAGGTGATGCTGATCGCTGTAATAGGTGCGCGATATCTGGATCGCCGCATGATAGAACGCTTCTTCGGAGATCAACTGGGTCGACAGACCCAGCTCGCCCGGCACGAACAGGTAGACGTCCAGGGTATGAGACGTCTCCTCCTTGAGACGCCGCGAAATACGCAGCTGATAGCTGTTCTTGCGCTCAACGTTGATCAACGACCAATCTCCTACTTCCCTGTGTATGGTGATGCGATAACATGGCAGTGCATCGGGTATGGGGAGGACTTGCCTTAATGGACGCCGAACGCCACTATTGCTCGCTGTTTACCTCTTTGCATTGGGAGCTTGGGAATGTCCATGGCCCGTTTTTCACCCTTTGAGCTGGTGCTGTTGAAAAGCCGCAGCCAAGTGGATACGGCAACGCTGCTATTGCTGGCCTGGGTGCTGGTGCACCGTCAGCACGTGTCCGAAGGTCAACGGCGCCGCCGTCTGGCCCAGGTCACGGCGCAGTTTCGTCATGGGCACGAGCTCGGACCGGTCATGGGGATCGCTCATAGCCAGGATCTTCAGGCGATTCAGCTGGCCGCCGAAATTCTGCGCAAGGAATGCTCCAAGGAGCGTAGCTTGAGCGTGCTGCACCAGTCGATTACCGTTGCCACCGACGACGGCGAGCTGTCGCTGGCCAACCATTATATCCTGCGCTTTCTTGCCGACTTGCTCAACGTGACCCCCACCACGCTGAGCACGCTGTTTTACGAGCTGACCGGCCGATCCATGGGCGCCCCCGAAGATCCCAGTCGGCATACCTATTGGCAGCAGCATAACCCTGACTATTTCCGTCAAAAAGCGCGCGACGCCGCCGCCGAACAGCAAGCCCGCGAAGACGCCGAACGCCAGGCTCAGGAGAAAGCCGAGCAGCGCGAACAGAAAAAACAGCGCAAACATCAGGAAAAGCAGCGCCAGCAGGAACAGGCGCACGCGCGTAAGGAACAGACCCGTCAGGAGCGAGAACGCCAGCGCCAGCGCGACGACCAGCAGCGCCGCGAACAGGCCCAACGAGAGCAGGCGCGTCACGAACGCGCCCAGAGCGAGCGGCGACAGTCGTCGCACACCCCGCCACCGGATCGCACTACCCGGGCGCTGGCCGTGCTCGGGCTGCCGCCGGGCGCCAGCCGCGGTGACGTTCGGCTCGCCTATCGGCGCATGGCCCAGCTGCACCACCCGGACCGTTTCTTCTCCGAAAGCGAACATCAGGTAGCGCTCGCATCTGCTCGTTTCCAGCGCATCAAAAACGCGTATGATTACCTGATGCAAACCTATTAAACCGACACGGCGGCGACCGACGGAACAAGACCATTCTTATGCGCGATCTGTATCAACGCCTATCGCTTTCATCAGAAGCCAGCGAGCTCGACATCCGGAGCGCCGTCGAACGCTGCCAAAACAGCGCCCTGCGCCAGGATGCCGACACCGTGCTGGCGGTCAATGAGCATCGCGAAACCTACGACACCCTGCACCAGACGCTCAGCGACATCGGCTGTCTACGCGCGCGACTGGGGCTGACCCATGGCGCGCACTGGCAGGGTGATGTGGCCAACGATTTCTCACTGCCCCCCGATCACGCCATTTCACGCCACGATGAACTGGTCGATCGCGTCAGCAACGCAGTCTCCCTGTATAACCGCTGGCGTCGCTGGCGCGGCCCGTGGCTACTCGTCGCCATGTTCGCGACCGGGGCCGGTATCGGGAGTGTGATCGGGTTTGCCCTTTGCCTGGGACTTGCCACCGGGTAACCGCTTGCCTTGGCCGTCGCCCTTGCGCTGACGCTCGTCCTTCTTGATCTCGGCCTGCGTGGGCAGCGGCGCGGGCTTGGGTGACGTCGGCCGCTCGCGATCCTCGGGCAGCGTCCCGTCATCGTTGTGGGGGGCCTCGTCCAAGTCCATGTCAACGCTGGCATCCGACGCCATCGAACCGCCTGCCTGGCCTTCCATGTTGATGCTCAAACGCGGCGGTGCCATGTCAACGCCTTCCGCTTCCATGCGCTGCTTGAGCATCAGATTGAACGCCCGCGACACGTCCCACTGCATTTCCGGCGCGGTACGGAAACGCATGCGCAGGATGGCGCCGCCGTCGTCGAAGCTGTCGACGCCCTGCATTTCCAGCGGCGACCAGATGTAGTGCCGCATCATCGGGTCCTTGCGCAGCTCCTGGGCCGTGTCCTGCATCAGATTGATGGCGTCGTCGACTTTCATTTCGTGGGGAATACGGATGCGCATCAGCGCAATCCCGAACTGCCGGGACATGTTGTGAATCGACTCGATGCGGCTGAAAGTGATGATATGCACGACACCATCGAGGTCGCGCAGTCTGACCGTGCGCAACGTCAGCCCCTCGACTGTCCCCATGTGACCGTTGATTTGCACAAAGTCATCCACCGCCAGGGAGTCTTCGATCAGGATAAAGATCCCGGTGATCAAATCCTGCACCAGGGTCTGCGCCCCGAAACCGATCGCCAGACCGATGACACCGGCACCCGCCAGCAGCGGCGTGACGTTGACCCCTAGATTGGCAAGCCCCGCTATCACTGCGATGATCAGAATCGTGACGAAAATCACGTTGCGAATCATCGGCGTGATGGTTTGCGCCCGGGCCTGGTTCACCCGCCGCCCCCGCGAGCGGGTCGACGATACCAACGCCCGCTGAATGGCGGTATCGGCAAAGATCCACGCCAGCCAGGCCAGAAACACCGTTGCGCCAAGGCTCACCAGTGCCGGGCCAATCCGCGCCCCGGCCAGCCCGCGCTGCCCCAGGCCGAACATGGAGCTGCCCCACACCTGCATCAGCAGTTCGGCAAAGACCACCCAGGCACAGATATGCCCCAGCACGAACGCAAAGCGCTCCAACCGTTTGCGGTACTGGCTTTGCCGACGACGATGGCGGCGCTTGCCCAGGCGCTCGGATTGGCGGCGCAGAAGACCGGTGACCACGAGCGTGAGCACCAACAGGCTGGCGGAAATGATTGACCGGGCCAGTGCCGTTCCCACGTCACCCACGGTAATGAAGATCGCCAGCAGTGAACCGCCGACCAGCAGCAGCGCGGGAATATGCCAGAGCCCACCCAGGGCACGGATCATTTCCACCGCCGCGCTGGCATCGCGGCGCTGCTTGTAGGGACGATTGCAGATCAGGTGGCGAACCGGCCGCTTGAACTTGAACACAAAGCGCGCCGACAGCAGGGCCGCCAGCATGTTGGCCAGCACCGAGACTAGGCTGGAAAGCTCTTCGCCCAGCATCTCGACGATACGGCTGGAATTCACCGCGTCGCCCAGCGCAATCAGTGCGCCAATCACGAACAGGCCGCGCAGTGCCTGCTGATGGAGCAGCAGCACCGCGGTAAAACGATGGCCGCGGCTGAAAAACGCCACCACGGTTTCAAACACCACCGACAGCAACCGACCGCACACGCAAATATACGCCACCACCAGCACCATGGTTCGGCCCGGGCTGTACGCCATCAACTGACCGATCCCGAGGGTAATGGCAAAGGCCAGTATCCAGGGCAGCATGCGGCGCAGGAAGTGCACCACCATCAGCCAGCCTTTGGGGTCCCGCGGCAGGTCGAGCGGCCATTCGCGGCGGTTGGCCAGCACCCGACCGGCGCCGATCATCGCCACCAGCAAGGCGATCCAGACCACCGCCAGCACCGCCCCTTCGGCCACGGCGCGGATGGTTTCGCTGCGGTCGGCGGTGCTGACCAACGCTTTCAGCTCTTGACCGCCATGTACCAGCTGACGCTCCCACTCGTCGACCGGTGAATCCCCGGCCTGGGCCTGCTCGCCGATGTCGGTGAGGGTGTCGGCCAGGGCACCCAACAGCCCCTGGTGCACGATACCCTCCTCTTGGGTCGCCTCGCCCGAGGTGGTTTGCAGCTCACGCAGCGAGCCAAGCAACTCATTGCGCCGTTCTTCGTTCTCGAGCATCGAGATCACGTCATCCAGCGAGCCCTGAAAATCCTCGCTGTTGACATCGCTCTGCTCCTCCGAGCCAGCGCCTCCCAGGCTCGGCAGGGTGATCGACTGCGCCTGGGCCTGTGTGGCCACGCTACCCATCATCAAAATGACAACGAGGCGTAGAACGGTGTTAATTAGCCAGTGCGTTCGCACATGTTACTCCTGGACCAAGGCGTGAATAGACGTTGCCACACGGTAACGCTTAAGTGGTGCGCTACGTGATTATTCTCAGCCCGTGCGCGTGACTATGATAGGCTGAGTGGATGAATTGTTCACCTCACAGGATGCCGAGATGACGTTAGATGCACCACCTAACGGACGCAATGCAAAGGGCGAAACCCGCCGTGTCGGCGTTGAAATCGAGTTTGCCGGCCTCCCGCCCCGCGACACGGCCCAGATCGTTCGCGAGCTATTTGGTGGTGAGCTTAACGTGGTCAGCCCTCACCGACTACTGGTCGAGGGTACCCGCTGGGGGGAGTTCGGCATTGAGCTGGACACCCAGTATGCCCACCCGGACAAGGCGCTGCTGGAAGAGGGCCACGAGCAGGACAGCGAGTGGATGCGCCAGCAGCACCAGCACCGCCTGGAGTTCCATCGCAAGACCCGCGAGCTGATTGGCGACATGGTGACCGGCCTGGTACCCACCGAAATCGTCTGCCCGCCGGTGCCCTGGGACGAGCTGCCCGACCTCGATAGCCTTTTCGAGGCGCTGCGCACACATGGCGCCAAGGGCACGGATGCGAGCTTGCTCTACGGCTTCGGACTGCACCTCAACCCTGAGATCGAGCGCGCCGACGTGGACTACCTGCTGGCGATGCTCCGGGCTTATCTGCTGCTGGCAAGCTGGCTTCGCGACGAGATCAAGGTGGATATCACCCGCGAAGTCCTCCCCCACGCCAACCCGTTTCCCAAAGAGTACGCGCTCAAGGTGCTCGACCGTGAGTACACCCCGGATCTCGACACGCTGATTGACGACTACCTGCATTACAATCCGACCCGCAACCGCGAGCTGGATATGTTGCCGCTGTTTGCCTACCTTCGCCCCGACCATCCCCACAAGCTGCTGCATAGCGAGCTGACCAAGCCGCGGCCGACGTTTCACTACCGGCTGCCCAACGCCCAGCTATCGGAGCCTCACTGGGGGGCCGTTACCGAATGGAACCGATGGGCCGCTGTCGAACACCTGGCCGCCGCTGAGGCATCCCTGTCCGCCCGCTGCGACGACTACATCGCCCTGCACAACCGGCCCTGGTTCATGCGCATGACCAGCCGCATCAAGTGCTGGTGGCACGGGCGTTCGGCGACGAAACGCTGAAATTTTGCGATTGACGCATTCACATCGACCAACTCATTCACATCGACCAGAGAGTGCCGTTGCATGGCCCGCCCGTTAATTGGCATCACCACCTCCGATGCAAAAAGCCAGCTTGCCTGGTGGTTCGACTGGTTCGCCGTCTGGCGTCACGGCGGGCGACCGCTTCGCCTGTCGCCATCAAGGCCCAAACCTGAGTACCTGGATGGCCTGATCATTGGTGGCGGCGATGATATTGAAGCGTCGCTCTATGGTGGGGAGGTGCAGCTTGACGTGCGTCTGGATCCCGCCCGGGATGCGCTGGAGCTCAACCTGCTCGAGCGCTTCATTCCTCGGCATACCCCCGTGCTAGGTATCTGCCGTGGCGCTCAGCTGATCAACGTGCACCTTGGCGGCACCCTCGACCCGGATATCTACACCACCCACGAAGGCCTCAAGCGTCGGCGGACGGTACTGCCACGCAAAACGGTAGATATCGTCGGCGCCAGCCAGCTCCATCGCCTGCTCGGCGTCACCTGGTGCCGGGTGAACAGCCTTCACCACCAGGCCGTCAATCAGGCCGGACAGGGTATCGACATCGTTGCCCGCGACCGCGACGGCCTGGTCCAGGGCATCGAGTCACGGGATCACGACTTCCTGATCGGCGTGCAATGGCACCCCGAATGGCTGATCTTCAACCGCCCCCAGCAGCGCTTGATTCGCGCGCTGGTGGCGGCGGCCGAGCGCCATCAGTTGGGCATCACGCGTTGAGCACGGCCAGCGCGGCGTCGTAGTCCGGCTCGTTCTTGAGCTCGCTGACCAGTTCACTGTGCAGCACACGGTTGTCGGCGTCCAGGACCACGACCGCACGGGCACACAGTCCTTCCATGGCGCTATTGCACAGTGCCACACCCCAGGCTTCCTGGAACTCGCGGTGACGGAAGGTGGAGAGCGTCTCGACTTCATCGAGCCCTTCCGCCCCGCAGAAGCGCTTGGCGGCAAACGGCAGGTCGGCGGACACGACCAGTACCACGGTGTTGTCCAGCTTGGATGCCAACGCGTTGAACTGTCGGGTCGACATGGCACAGGTCGGCGTATCGACGCTGGGGATGATATTGAGCACCTTGCGCTTGCCCTGGTAAGTATCCAGGGTGACATCCTTGAGCTCGGCGTTGGTCAGCGTCATAGCCGGGGCTTGCTGGCCGGGGGCAGGCAGGCTGCCGGCCACATCCATGGGCTCACCTGCGCGGGTTATCTGTTGCATATCAGGCTCCTGAACGTAATATGGGGTCACGGATGCACCTTACATGGGAATCGCCCCGGCAGGCTATTGTTTCTATCGTTCTTGACGACCTTAACCTCCCTCAACGATCCCGCGCGGCGCCAGGATGAGAGCCAGCATGTCTTCTTTAGTGATTATCAAAACCGGTGATGCCTTCCCCGAGGTCGTCGATGCCCACGGCGACTTTGAACAACTTTTTATCCGCCAGCTGCGCGAGGCGCTGCCGGAAACGCTGACGTTAAGCGTCTGGGACGCCCGCGATGCGGTACCCGCTGAGCCCGCCGCGGCGTATGCCGGCGTCATCATCACCGGCTCGCACAGCATGGTCAGCGAAGCGCCGCCGTGGAGCGAGGCGCTCAAGCCCTGGCTGCGCCAGGCGCTGGCGGACGAGGTACCCATGCTCGGCGTGTGCTACGGTCATCAGCTGATGGCCGCGGCATTCGACGGCATCAGCGATTACCACCCCGCCGGCCGCGAGTCGGGCACCCATGCCGTACGTCTCACCCGGGCGGGTCAAGAGGATCCGCTATTTGGCCAGCTACCGACATGCTTCCCGGCCCACCTGACCCATGCCCAGTCGGTCATGCAGCTGCCGCCCGACACCACGATTCTGGCGCATAACAGCCACGACGCTCACCAGGCGCTGCGCTATGGAGCACGCCAATGGAGCGTACAGTTTCATCCGGAATTCACCGCGCCCGTCATGCGCGCTTACCTGGAACGGCAGAAGGCCGCGCTGCGCGATCAGGGGGACGACCCCGAGGCGTTGCTCCTCAGCATTGGCGACACCCCGGAGGCATCGAGCCTGCTGCGCCGCTTTTTAGCGTTCGTCTAGCGTGGGCTAGCGGGCAGGCGTGCGCTTTTCGTCGCGCCGTGATGCCAGCCGGTCAGCCAGGCGGGTGGGCTCGGGCAGCTTGGTGGCTCCCAGGCAGCTCATAACCCAGCTTAGTGAGGTATCCAGACACAGTCGGTGGCCGGGAGAAACGAACACCGGCTTGACCTTGGCCCGCGAACGCAGCACCACGCCGATCACCGCATCCCCGGCGGTCAGCGGCACCCAGTCGCCCCGCGCCTCCCCCACCTCGGTATGACTGCCCGTCAGCCGTGACTTGGCAATGCCAATGGTGGGCAAGTCCAGCCACAGACCTAAGTGGGCAGCGACGCCAAGATGGCGCGGGTGGGCAATGCCCTGCCCGTCCACCATGACCAGTTCAGGCGTCATGGCGAGTTTTTCGAACGCGCCCAGCGCGGCCGGAAGCTCGCGAAACGATAGCAGACCGGGCACATAGGGCATGCGCGTCGCCTCGCGGTGAACCACCTTCTCGACCACGGCCAGGTGGGAGGCAGCGTTCGGGGCCCAGCGTAGCACCACCACCGCCGCCCGGGTGTTGGCACCCTGGTCTTCGAAGCCAATATCCACCCCGGCGATATGACGCACCGGGTCGATACGGTCGGTAAGTTCGAGACGCTTGGCCAACTGGCTCTGCAGCGCAATGGCCTGTTTAGGCGCCAGGTTCCATGCGTGTAGCGGTGTCGCCATAAGGCCTCCCTGATTTACCGACATCCAGACGCACAAGGTAGCAAAAAAACGCCCCCGGGCCTGGAAAGGCACGGGGGCGTGGGGATAGCCGTTGCCGCCTGGCGGCAGCCGGTCAATCCTTAGGCGCGTTCGCGGCGACGGACCGGCGCATCGCCATCGTCATTACGACGGCGCGGCGCACGCTCGGGCGCGCTGTCTTCGCTGATCTCCAGCGGACGGCCGGCAACCCGGGCACGCGCCATCTTGGTCAGGATGGTAGACGGCAGACCGCTGGGCAGCTCGACCACCGAGAAGGCGTTACGGATATCGATACGTCCGATACGCGCGCCTTCGATACCCCCTTCGTTGGCAAGAGCGCCTACCAGCTGGCCGGGCTTGACGCCGTCTTTATGGCCAACGGAAACGCGGTAACGGGTCATGCCTTCGCTCGGTGCGCTGGAACGTTCGCGACGCGCACCCGGCTTGCCACCTGACGCGCCGTCACGCGAGGGCTTTTCCTTGCGCGGTGCCTGGAGGCGACCGATCGGCGCTTCGTCAGCGCGGGCCATGGCCGCAAAGGCACAGGCCAGCTCGACAGGGTCATGGCCTTCCTCGACCAGGCGCTCGACCAGAGCACGCTGTTCCTCGGCTCCCTTGGTGAGCGCAGCCACGACGCGATGATGGAAGACCTCATCACGATGGGCACGAATCGCGCTCTCGTCGGGCAGCGGCATTTCGGACATCTTCTGACCGGTTGCCTGCTCCATCCAGCCCACTTTGCGGCCTTCACGGAAGCCGGCAAAAGTAATCGCGATGCCGCTACGTCCGGCACGACCGGTACGCCCGATGCGGTGGGTATAGGCTTCCGCGTCCTGGGGCAGGTCGTAATTGATCACGTGGGTGATACGCGATACGTCGAGGCCGCGGGCAGCGACGTCGGTGGCGATCAACACGTCGACTTTGCCACGCTTCAGGCGCGTGATGGTGCGCTCGCGCAGGCTCTGATCCAGATCACCGGAGAGGCCGGCGGCGTTGATGCCACGAGCGGTCAGCTGTTCCACCAGGGTGGTGCAGGCGGCACGGGTACGCACAAAGACGATGGCGCCATCGACGGGTTCGACTTCGAGAATACGCGCCAGGGCTTCAAGCTTGGCGCCACCGTCAACGCGAACGATGCGTTGCTCGATGTTTTCACCGGTGGTGGTGCCAGACTCGATCGCCACCTTGACCGGGTCAACCAGATAGCGGTTGACGATGCGCTCGATTTCGGTCGGCAGCGTTGCCGAGAAGAACACACGCTGAGCATCTTTCGGGGTATCGGCAACCACGCGTTTTACGTCGTCGATAAAGCCCATGCGCAACATTTCGTCGGCTTCGTCGAGCACCAGGGCGGACAGGCCGTCAAGCTTCAGGCTACCGCGATCCAGGTGGTCGATAATCCGGCCGGGGGTGCCGACGATCACCTGGGCGCCGCGCTTCAGCGCGCCCAGCTGTTCACGGTATTCCTGGCCGCCACACAGGATCGCGACTTCGAGACCCTTGAGGTTTTGGCCATACTTGCTGAACGAGGCGGCAACCTGCTGCGCCAGCTCACGGGTCGGTGCCATGACCAGCACCTGAGGTTCGCGGCGCGTCAGATCCAGACGCGTAAGCAATGGCAGTGCAAATGCAGCGGTCTTGCCGGTGCCGGTTTGTGCCTGGCCCAGCATATCGCGGCCTTCCAGCAACGCAGGGATCGTCTGCGCCTGGATCGGCGAGGGAGTTTCATAGCCCTGTGCTTCAACAGCAGACAGAACGGCAGGCAATAGAGCCAGATCGCCGAAGCTCGGCGAGGCGACAGAAGTCGAGGTCATTAATCACACCTTGGTAGGCCGGTTGTGCCGGCAAAAAACATCGTAAGCGTCTCTGACTCGGTCAATGATGCGCATCAAGTAAGCAGCATCAAAGAACATCGATCCGCAGCGCGGATATCGTCATCAGTGGAGTCGGAGACGCCGGTCGCACCTAGCATCCGGATCGCTCACCCTTAAGTGACTCAATCCGCCGTGGCGACCTTACTGCGCCGATTTCACCCGTTTGGTGAAATGCTGGAGGCGCGCCATCTTCACAGCAGCGAACATCTGCCAACAGGGAGATGTTCCAGCAAACGTTTCCGGGTAGCGAGCAATGACTTGACAATGACTCGTGGCTACGCAGGCAAACGCTTATCGTCGTGATGGAGGGGTCAACACATGCGAGGAGCGCGCATCCTAACACTGCAACTGATGGCTGACCAGTGGTTTCAGCGGCTTTTTTGGACGAGCTTCCTTGCACCGCAACGTATTTCAACTAGCCTGATAGTCGCCTATCAATTCAAAGGCACCTCAAAGGAGTGGTTCGATGAACTGGGATCAAGTCGAAGGTCGATGGACTGAAATGAAGGGCAAGGCACGCGCCAGCTGGGGCGAACTTACCGACGATGAGCTGGATCAGATCGATGGCAAGCGCGAACAGCTGGTGGGCAAGCTTCAGCAAAAATACGGCCTGGTCAGGGAGGAAGCCGAGCGCAAGGCCGACGAGTGGGCAAACGCTTTATAGCCACGCGTTGACTCTACACGCCGGTAATTTTATTTCTCTCAATGTCACCTATCGCGACACAGCGATACATGCACATTGAGCATCGTAGCCACAAGGAGAGACGCTATGCGTAAATCAATCATCACCACCGCTGTCAGTGCCGCCCTGCTAAGCAGCGCTGCCTTTCATGCCAACGCTGCCTCGGACGGGCCTCAGGGCATGTATTCCGCCGATGACATCATGGATGCGACCGTGTATCTCGAAGGCGATACCAATGAAGAAATTGGCGACGTCGACGATATTCTGCTGAACGAAGACATGAAAGTCAGCGCGCTGGTCGTGGAAAGCGGCTCCGTGCTGGGCCTGGGCGGACGTGAAATCGTCGTCGATACCGACTACTTCAGCCTGGAAACCGATACCGACGGTGACGACACCGAACATCGGATTCTGGTCAACGCCTCTGAAGATGAAGTCAAATCCTTCCCGACCTATGATCGTGACTGGTGGGAACAGACCAAGGCGAATGCCAGGGATGCCTGGGAAAGCACTGAAGAAGGGGTAGAAAGCGCTTGGCAGTCCACACGCGAGGCCATCAACCCTGACGATGAAGCGATTGAAGAGTAGCGCCTTCATCTTTATATCGCTGATCCCTTAACCGTTAAGGGATAACGACAAGAAGCCACCGCAAGGTGGCTTTTTGGTGTCTGACGGTCGGTTCAGGCTTTGCGACGGATACCCTTGCCTGGCAGTCGCTCGCGATCATGGGAACGACCGAGATCCAGCGCCGGCCCTACCGGCACGATACGCGTGGGGTTGATGGTATCGTGGCTGTAGTAGTAGTGGCGCTTGATGTGATCCATGTTGACCGTTTCCGCCACGCCCGGCCATTGATAAAGCTCGCGCACGTAGTTGGCCAGGTTGGGGAAATCCTCGATGCGCTTCACGTTGCACTTGAAGTGCCCGTAATACACGGCATCGAAGCGTATCAAAGTGGTGAACAGCCGAATATCCGCCTCGGTGAGCCACTCCCCCGCCAGATAGCGATGCTCACCCAGGCGTTTCTCCATACGCTCCAGGGCGTCGAAAAGTGCGCGCACATGCTTTTCGTAGACGTGCTGCTCGGTGGCAAAGCCTGATTTATAAACGCCGTTGTTGATATGGTCATAGACGTCGGCATTGACCTCGTCGATCACATCGCGCAGGTCGGCAGGATAAAAATCCAGATCATTGCCGGTCAGCTCATCGAAGGCATCGTTGAGTATGCGCACCAGATCGGCGGATTCGTTATTGACGATGGCATTGCGATGCTTGTCCCAAAGTACGGGAACGGTGACACGCCCCGTATAGCCGGGATCCGTCATGGTATAGAGCTGATGATGATACTCGACGCCGTTGACGAGATCGCCGCTGGATCCTTCGTCCTGGTGGTAAGTCCACCCCTGATCGAGCATCAGTGGACTAACGTGAGAGGTGCCAATCACCGCATCAAGCCCCTTGAGCGTTCGCATGATCAGAGCACGGTGCGCCCAGGGACAGGCAAGCGATACATAGAGGTGGTAGCGGTCGTGCTCGGCGGGATGGCAGCGGCCTTCGGCGTCAGGGTTGTCACCCACCCAGTCGCGCAGTTGGGCGGATTCGCGGACAAATTCTCCGCCATGCTTCTTCGTGTCGTACCACTGGTCGTGCCATTTTCCTTCAATCAACAAGCCCATATAGCCTCTCCTCAAAGCGTTAGCGTTGGGTAAGCATACGCCAGAGGCCACCCGACTCAAGCGGATGTTTTACCGCTATTCATTCGACACAATCGAATCTTCGGGGGCGCACTCGCGCACCGCCTGGCGGAGCGCCGAGGCCATGGCATGCGCAGCCGGCCCCGCCCGATCCTGATCGCGGAAAATCAACTGGACGGGGACTTCACGGATGCTGCCGGCTGTCAGCGGAAGCGGCTTGAGCCGCCCGTCGCCTAGCTCTTCGGCAATGCGCGTTTCCGGCATCCAGGCAAACCCCAGGCCGCGCTTGAGCATATCGAGGGAGGTATTGAGATGGCTCACCGTCCAGCGCTGCTCGGCTTTGAGCCATCCGGCATTGGTGGATTGACGCTGGGCCGAATCGCGCACCACCAGTTGACGATGCTGGGCAAGGTCGCGCAAATCCAGTGACCGGCCCAGCCGGTGAAGCGCGTGCGACGGGTGAGCAACCGCCACGAATCTGACCATCACCAGCGGCTCACCAAGAAATCCCTGGGCTTCGATGCCGGAGATCACCAGATCGGCGCGGCCATCGTAAAGCATTTCAGTACCGCCATTTAATACGCTTTCAAACAGTTGCACACGCACCTGGGGGTAGGTTTCCGAAAACCGCTCCAACGCTTTTGCCTGGGCCGCGGCGGGAAATACCTGGTCGATCGCCAGCACCACTTCGGCTTCGAGGCCCGCCGCAAGCCGCGAGGCGACGTCTTCAAGGGATTCGGCACTCTCGATCAGCTGACGCGCCCGACGCAGCAGCAGCTCCCCTGCTTCGGTCAAGCGCACCTGACGGCCCACCGGTTCCAGTACCTGAACCCCTAACTGCTCTTCCAGCTTGTGTACCGCGTGGTTCAGCGTTGAGGGGCTTTTATGCACGGCCTCGGCGGCCCGAGCAAACCCTCCATGGTCAACCACGGCGGCAAGCATCTGCCACTGTGCAAGTGTTACCCGAGACATTTCGATTTCCTCGACGCAAAACAGCGAAACAATCCGCTAAACATTCGAAAAACCCCTCTAGAATGCCAGCATTTGTGCTTGATTACCGTACCCCGAACTAACTAATCTGCGCAGTCATTGTGTTGATGGGCAAAGATGACGAACGCCTGCCATTACATTTATTAGCAAACAGTGTTCAAAAATCCGTAACGCCGGTCTGGTGCATGCGTCATTAGGCGTAAGTTCATTTTATGGATGGACATACAGTCTAGGAACCCCCGCTATCATGGGTTATGGTTCATGGGTTTATTCGCTTTAGTTACTTTTAAATCACGAAATTGGCGGCCCATTTACCCATGTTGCGAATCCTTCATTCGCTGCCCCGCACGCACAAATTGTTACTGTTACCCGTAGCCACCATGGTTACCGTGCTGGGCACACAAAAACTAATCACGACATATCACGACCTGAGCCAACCCGATGCGTCAATGGAAAGCGTTCTGGTTCCCCTACCAAGCGATTCCACGCCGGGCGTTCCTTCTCTGAATAAACAACGAACGCCTGTCGCCGATGCCATTGACCGCGCCTCCCGCGCCCTCGACGCTACCCGGGAAAACATCCCCCTTAGCGAGCTCAAGGCAACCGAAATTGTCGACCTCGACGTTATTGACGGCGCTGAAGCCGATATCGAGGTTCAAGCAGCGAGCGTTCTTTCACCTACTCTTGACACCGACACGGTTGAGAACAGCACGTTGAACGACGGCGCTCTGCACATGGCCGTTGTCGTGGGTACCTTGACCAGCGGCATGCTGGACGTCGACCACGCTCCCGCCACGCAGTTGGCCGATGCCACTGCCGACGCCACGTCCTATGAAGATTATGGCGCCGACCTGTTTGGCGATGTGTCCTTCCTCGACCTGGAACTCGCGGCTGAAGAGACGTTCGTGCCCGAGTGGGAAACCCACATCGTCGAGTCCGGCGAAACCTTCGCCGTACTGGCGCAGAATCAGTTGGGTCTGGGATACAGTGAAGCGCTTCGACTGCTCGACGACGTCCCTGATCCCAGGATGCTGACCCACTGGCGCGCCGGGCACAGCTTCGACTATCAGTTGGACAAAGAAGGCCGCCTGCTGTCGCTGCGCATGATGAAGAATACCCGCGAAGGAGTGCTGATCGAGCGCGAGAACGATCAGTTCGCCATTACCGGGATAGAACGCCATGGCGAGCCCGTGCAGCGCATGTACGCCGGCACCGTCAGCGGCAGCTTTGCGCGTTCAGCCCAGTCGACGGGTCTCGACAGTGGCGCCGTCACGGCACTGACCCTCCTGCTCCAGAAAAAACTCGATTTTCGCCGCGATAGCCGTCGCGGCGATCGCTTTCAAGTGCTGGTCGAATCCGATATGATCGACGGCGAAACGCTGGATTCGCGCGTTCTGGCAGTTAAGTACCAAGGCGAACGCATGAACTTGACTGTCGTGCGCAATGCCACCGACGATAAATTTTATACACCGGATGGCAGCAGCCTGGATCCGGCGTTTGCGCGTCGCCCCTTCGAAGGCAACTACCGCTTGAGTTCAGGCTTCAACCCCCGCCGCAAACACCCGGTTACCGGACGCATCAGCCCGCATAATGGCACCGACTTTGCCATGCCGATCGGCTCGCCCGTCACGGCGCCTGCCTCGGGACGGGTCGAAAAGGTTGCCAACCATTACGCCGCCGGACGCTACATCGTCATTCGTCACGATAACGGCTACCGCACGCGCTACCTGCATCTCTCCAAGCCGCTGGTCAGCCAGGGCGAGCGGGTCGAGATGGGTGAGCGTATCGCGCTTTCAGGCAACTCCGGCCGCAGCACCGGCCCCCATCTGCATTACGAAGTCATCGTCAACAACTCCCCGGTGAACGCCATGACCGTGGAGCTGCCCGAAAACACCAGCCTCGACGGTGACACCCTGGTGGCGTTTCAGCGCCAGGCGGCTCCCATGCTGGCCGCACTGGAAAGCGGTGAAACCGGCACCATCAGCCTGGTCGATAACGACGCCGCGGACGCTGACGAGTAACTATCACAGCGCCCTGCGATAACTAGAAAAGCGCCACTTCTTGGAAGTGGCGCTTTTTTATGTCGGCCGCGCGGGTGCCGCTCAACCGGATAGCCGACGCTGACTAAGCGCCGCGTCTACCTTGGCATCGTGGCCGTAGATATCCGGGCGGAATTCGATCTCGCCCTGGGCGTTGGGCCAGGCGGTCAAATAATGCAGCGCAATCGGCACGCGCCGGGGCAAGCTTACCTGGTGGTCATTGCCACGGCTGGCCATCAGGCGCGACAGCTGCGCCGAACTGCCGGTATCCCGGAGCAACAGCTGGGCAAAATGGGTAACACCCTCCACCCTGACACAGCCCGAGCTCAGCGCGCGCCGGTGCCGCTGAAAGAGCCCCTGGGCAGGCGTGTCGTGCAGGTAGATCATGTGGTTGTTGGGGAAGCGCACCACCACGCGCCCCAGCGGGTTGGCACTGCCCGCCACCTGACGCAGCATGATATTCCCCGGCCGCTCCCAGTCGACTGTCTCGGCCGCCACTGGGTTACCCGAAAAATCAACGACCTGGATGTTCTCGTCGGCGAGATAACCGACATCATCGCGCACCCGGGGAAGGACATCCTCGCGCAGAATCGTCGGCGGAATCGTCCAGCTTGGGTTAACGGTCAGATGGGTGATCGCCGAGTGTATCACCGGGGTCGCACGCCGCGGTGTCCCCACGATAACGCGAGTCTGCCAGTGCTCGCCGTTGGGCCTTGTGTAATGCAGCCGGTAGCCCGCCAGGTCGACCCACGCGCTCGGCGCCGCATCCGATTGGGCGCCCATCCAGCGGGCGCGTTCAAGATTGACCCTGAGCTGATCGGCCCGTGAAGACAGCGGCACGTTGAGCGCACGACGTGTCTGCTCGCCGACGACGCCATCCTCCTGGAGCAGATGACGACGCTGGAAACGCTTGACCGCCGCGGCCAGCGGCGCGTCAAACTCACGCTGATCCGGGGCATTGGCGTCGATGTGCGGATAAGCCTCGGGGTTCGCCGCCAGTAGATGCGCTTCGCCCCAGTGCGTCAGCCGGCGACGCAAGGTGAGCACATCGTCATGCCGATCCCCCAGCCGCAACGATTCCTCACGCCGACCCAGGTAGGGCACGCTGGACTGGGAGGCACGCGACTGGAAGTCGGCATAGGCCGCCTTTAGCTGGCGATACGCCGGCGTATCAGGACGCGCCTGATCCAGCGCGGCCGCAATATCCATCTGATTGACCGCCTCGACCACCCGCGCCATCGAGTAGCCACGCGCTGGCCGCTCGCCATCCCACTGACTGCTTAACAGCCGAGGGTTCAACCGCCCGCGGTTCAGGTCATCAAGTGCCTGCAGCAGCGCCCGGCTTGCCCGCAGTTCAAAGGCGACCTGGGCCGATGCTCCGGCTGCCTGGCTACGTTCAAATCCTGCCATCAACGACCCGGCCGCATAGTGATCCGGATGGATCCCGTCCTGCACCAGGTCGTCAAGCCCCGCGACCAGCGCCCCCACGCTTGCCGAGCTCGTCCACACCGGCTGGTAGTCGCGGTGCGCGTAAAAGCGCTCGACGGGCAGGTGTTGATCGCTTTCGGTCACTTGCGCTTCCAGCGCCTCGCGCAGCGGCGCCGAGGTTTCGGTCTCGGCCACGGCACTACCGACCACGCCCGCGCTCAGGCAAAGCGCCACCCCTATCGCCCATTGTCTTAATGGCTGCCGCTCGTTCATTGGCCTCTCCTTGCGTTACTATGATCGCCCCGACAATGCGGTGTACTTCCTTTGTGATAATAGCCGGTTGGCGCCGGCCCCACCGCGTGCTAGCTGCAGGATGAACCTATATGATGCCACTTTTTTCGTCGCGTGCATGGCTTGTCTGCCTGCCGGTCACCTTTTTGAGCCTACCGCTTCACGCTGCCAGCTTTTTCAGTCAGGTCAATGCGGCACCGCCTCACGGCGTTCTGCCTCTGCATCATCAGCTGCTTCAGCTTGCCCCCGGGGCCAGCCCGGAGGCACTCCGCCTGGCCGCCCAGGCACTCAGCTGCCGCGATCCCCATGCCGAGCGCCTGGCCGTGATCGATTACTCGCTACCGTCAACCGAGCCGCGCCTCTGGGTATTCGATCTGGCACAGCACGAGCTGATGTTTCAGGAGCTCGTCTCCCACGGACAGGGATCCGGCGATGCCCAGGCGGAGACTTTTTCCAACGTTCCCGACAGCCATCAATCAAGTATCGGGCTATTCAAGACAATGAATAGCTATTACGGCCGCAACGGCTATTCGCTGCGCCTGGAAGGACTCGAAGCCAACGTGAACGATAACGCCTTTGAGCGCGCCATCGTGATTCACGGGGCCGACTACGTCAGCGAGGCCTTCATCGATCAAACCGGCCGGTTAGGGCGCAGCCATGGCTGCCCGGCGGTTCGCGAAGAGGTCACCTACCCGCTGATCGACAGCCTGAAGGGCGACCACTATGTCTTCGCGTACTACCCGGATCAAGAATGGCTGGCGACCTCTCAGGTGATCAACTGCCCGAATGCACCGTCGCTCGCCCAGCACTACCCGATGGCAGACAGGCCTGACGATAGCTGAATGGCTCGGAAGATAACGGTTCCAGCCGCGATGTGCCATGCTGGTAGCCATCTGGCTGTTAGTTGACCGCCAACCGCAAGGAGGCAAGCCAATGGTTCAACCCAAATCGTTAGACCTGGCCTTACAGGGAGGCGGCGCCCACGGTGCCTATACCTGGGGCGTCATTGATCGCTTACTGGCGGATGACCGCGTTGAGATCGAAGGCATCAGCGGCACCAGCGCCGGGGCGATGAACGGCGTAGTGATGGCCGACGCCCTGACCCGCGGTGACAAGGAAACCGCCCGCGAAGCCCTCCACGACTTCTGGCAGGCGGTCAGCCGCGCAGGGATGGCCAGCCCGATTCGTCGCACGCCCCTGGACAAGCTGACCGGCAACTGGAGCCTTGACCACTCGCCGGGCTATATCGCCATGGATCTAATGAGCCGCCTGGTCTCGCCGTATCAGTTCAACCCGCTGAACGTGAACCCGCTGCGCGAGATCCTCGCCGAGCGGATCGACTTTGACCGAGTTCGCCGCTGCGAACAGCTCAAGCTGTTCGTGACGGCCACCAACGTGCGTACCGGCAAGCAACGGGTGTTCCGCCGCCAGGAGATGAGCCTGGAGGCGGTCATGGCATCGGCCTGCCTGCCGTTTGTGTTCCAGGCCGTTGACATCGACGGCGAGGCCTATTGGGACGGCGGGTATATGGGCAATCCGGCGCTGTTCCCGCTGATGGAGGAATGTAGCGCCCGAGATATTCTGCTGGTGCAGATCAACCCGATTCGCCGGGACACCGTCCCGACCACCGCCTCGGGCATCATGAACCGCCTCAACGAAATTACCTTCAACTCGGCGCTGATAAAGGAAATCCGCATGATCGCCATGCTCAAGCAGGTGCTTGACGCCCAGGGCATCGAGAACTGCTATCAGCAGGCACTGTTTCACCGCATCAGCGGCGAAGGCGCGCTGCAAGACCTTTCGGTTTCCAGCAAGCTCAACGCCGAATGGCCCTTCCTGTGCCATCTGTTTGAACAGGGGCGCGCGGCGGCCGACCGCTGGCTGGAAGACAACCTCGACGCGCTGGGCCATCACTCGACGCTGGATATCGAGGATGTCTACCAGGACGACAGCGCGACGCCTGCCGAGGCACCAATATAAGTCAGACCGCGTATGCCAGTGCCCAACCATGCAGCACTGGCCGGGTGGTCACCGCTTGCTCAGCCAACCCCCTAAAAGTAATTAGCTGATAAACATATAAAAACTGCGCCATGGCAACCACTTTGCATAAATGTAAGCAGTGGTGGTAGGCGTGGACCAGGCCCAAGCGGGTACGAGTGCGTCGAACCTGACCTTCAATGAAGAAGGCATGTTCTCGTGAACCGATAACGCTGCGCGATTGCTGCGCAGGGTATTGAACTCGTAACAAGACCCGTGAGGCCATCCCATGGATATTCGCAACAAGGCCAACCGCATTCGGTTGCTCAATTTTTCGACGCCGCAAATGCGTGCGTTCCATTTTTCCTGGTTTGCTTTCCACCTGTGCTTTTTCGGCTGGTTCGGCATTGCCCCGCTCATGGCGGTGGTCCGCGAAGACCTGGCCCTGACCCAGACCCAGATTGGCAATACCATCATCGCCTCGGTAGCCATCACCGTCATCGTCCGCCTGGTGATTGGCGTATTGTGCGACCGGCTGGGACCGCGCAAGACCTACTCGGGGCTGCTGCTGCTCGGCTCGATCCCGGTCATGGGTATTGGCCTCGCCGATAGCTTCGAGACCTTCCTCATGGCGCGGCTGGCGATCGGCGCCATCGGCGCGTCGTTCGTGATTACCCAGTACCACACCTCGATCATGTTCGCGCCCAACGTGGTAGGCACGGCCAACGCCACCAGCGCGGGCTGGGGCAACCTGGGCGGGGGCACCACCCAGATCGTGATGCCGCTGATCTTTGCCGGCATGCTGATGCTGGGCGTCAACGAGGCGCTGAGCTGGCGGTTAGCCATGGTCGTGCCGGGCGTCGTGCTGTTCTTTACCGGCATTGCCTATTGGCTGTTTACCCAGGATGCCCCCGATGGCAATTTCGACGAGCTGCGCGCCCGGGGCGAACTGCCCGCCGCCAGCGGCGAGCATGGTGCCGTGCAAAACTTCATGACCGCAGCAAAGGATATTCGCGTCTGGGCGTTGTTTGTGGTGTACGGCCTGTGTTTCGGCGTGGAGCTGACGATCAACAACATTGCCGCCATCTACTTTTTCGATAATTTTGAGCTGACGCTGGCAACCGCCGGCCTGATTGCCGGGCTGTTCGGGCTGATGAATATTTTCGCGCGCACCCTGGGCGGCATGTTTTCCGATCTGTTTGCCAAACAGGGCGGCCTGAAAGGACGCGTGCGCTGGTTATTGGTGGCGCTGATATGCGAAGGGATCGCACTGGTTGCCTTTTCACAGATGCACGTCCTGAGCCTGGCCATTGGCATCATGCTGGTCTTCAGCCTGTTTGTGCAGATGGCCGAGGGCGCCACCTACGGCGTGGTTCCGTTCATCAATAAAAAGGCCCTGGGGGCGGTGGCCGGTATCGTCGGCGCGGGCGGCAACGTCGGTGCGGTATCCGCTGCTTTCCTGTTCCGCAGCGAAAGCCTGACCTATCAGCAGGGACTGTTCTACCTTGGCCTGGCGGTACTGGCGTTGGCCTCTTGCGTGTTGCTGGTGCGCTTCAGCGATGCCCAGGAAGCCGAGGAAGCCATGGCCTATCGCGATGCAGTGGGCGACGACACCGGGGCCGGTGCCCTATCGTTACGCTAAACAACGCCGACGGCGGACCTCCACGGAGGTGCGCCGTCCTGGCGGTGAGCCACAAGGAAATGCGTTATGTCTTCAGCTCAACAGTTACTGTTAACCGCCAAACGTTGCGATATCGACAACCTGACCCATCTGGCCACGACGTGCGATATCGTTGGCGATATCAGTCACTTCATTCACATGCTGCAGCGTGAACGCGGGGCGTCGACGATTTTCCTGGTCTCCCGGGGCATGCGCTTCAAGGAACGGCGCGCGACATACCAGCAGCATAGCCAGGACGCGGAAGCCTTGTTGCGCCGCCGTCTCGAAGCGCTAAGCCAGGAAGCCCGCCCCCAGGCCGCCGCCCGCCTGCTACGCCGGATCGCCACGGTATGGGCCGCGCTGGACGAGCTTGACGCATTGCGCCACGCCATCGACACCTTTGCCATTACCCCGGACGCGGCCACCCAGGCGTATAACCAGCTGGCCAGTGGCTTGCTGGCAATCGTCTTTGACGCCGCGGATACGGCCGTCGATCCGGACATCACCCGCGCGCTGGTGGCCATTTTTCATTTGATGCAGGGCAAGGAGCTGGCCGGGCAGGAACGCGCCTGCGGTGCCTTCGGCTTTACCCAGGGGTATTTTGACGATGCCCACAGCGCCCTGCTCGCCCAGCTTATCAACGACCAGCAGCGCTGCTTCGATACCTTTGAGGAATTTGCCTCACCGGACGCCCGGCAGTGCTGGCAGCAGGAGCTCTCGCCGCGTACGCTCTCGGGCATCGGCCACCTGCGCGACATTGCCTGCCAGCGGCGCTCGCATCCCGACTCGCCGGACTCGCTTGGCGAGACCTGGTACGAGCTGGCCACCCTGCGTATCGATAGCATCAAGAACGTCGAAGACGCGCTCAATGCCCAGCTTACTGCGCTTTGCCACCGCAAGATCGATCAGGCCAGCGCCGCGCTGGAAAAGGCCAAGGCCGATCCCGCTACGAACACTCCGGCGCCCTGCGCGCAGCTGCTGGCGTTGACCAGCGCCGAGCCGCTGGGCGACCTGACCGCCAATGCGCTCAACTCGCCGCTGGGCCGTTCGCTCATCGAGCTGACCCAGGCACAGTCCCGACGCCTGCAAGGCCTTAGCGACGAGTTGGAAAACACCCGTAAGGCGCTGCGCGAGCGCAAGCTGATCGAGCGCGCCAAGGGTCTGATCATGGCTCACCAGGAAATGACCGAGGAGGAGGCTTATCGTTTCCTGCGCACCACCTCCATGAACCAGAGCAAAAGCATGGCGGACATGGCTCAGTCGATTCTCGACCTTTCCTCCATGCTCAAGCGCAAGGAAGCCAATCACTGAGACACACGCCCCATTCGTTCGCAGGCTTATGATTTGCACAATGGCGCCAAGTTAGCCATCCTAAAAGGATACTTCTGGTTAACTGCGAGGAGCGCAAAGGATGCAAAACGGCGTACTACTGATCACGGGGGCATCAAGCGGCATCGGCGCCGCGACGGCGCGTGCGGCCGCCCGGGAAGGCTATAAACTGGTATTGGCGGCCCGCTCCACGGACAAGCTCAGCGCGCTCGCCCAGGAACTTGGGCCGGAGAACGTGCTGACCTGCGAACTCGACGTCACCCGGATGGACGCCCAGCAGGCGATGGTCGACGAAGCGCTGGAAACCTTCGGCCGTCTTGATGCGGTCTTCGCCAACGCCGGATGCGGCGGGACACCGGGCGGCTTCAGCGGGGCCGATCATGAGCGCTGGAAGGACATGATCCTGACCAACGTCTACGGCGTCGGGCTGACCCTTCAGGCCTGCCTGCCGGCGCTCAAACGCAGCAAAGGCCACGTGCTGCTGACCGGCTCCGCCGCCGGGCGAGCAACCATACCAGGCTCGATGTACAGCGCCACCAAGTGGGCCGTGACGGGCATCGGCTACAACCTGCGCGAGGAACTGCGCGGCACCGGCATGCGGGTCACGCTGATCGAGCCCGGCATGGTCGACACCCCCTTCTTTGATGAACCACCGGAGCACGCGCTGGAAGACCGCGACATTGCCAATGCGGTCATCTACGCGCTGTCGCAGCCCGCCCACGTCGACGTCAATGAAATACTCGTTCGCCCCACCCCGCCGGTGGAGTGAGCGCTTTTGTAGCGCCCCGCCTTGCAATTCAACGGTACCGGCCGCATAACGGGTAGATAACAAGCGTGCTAATGATCAGCCCGACATCACGCCGTCGGGCCATGATCGGTACGCCTTTTTCTATACGGTTCTACAGGTGAAGCATGAGCGGACTCGCGTCTACCGCGCTATCGGTATTGGATCTTGCCCCGATTCGTCAGGGCGGCAGCGCTGCGGAAACGTTTCAGGATAGCGTGTCACTTGCCAAGCTCGCCGAACAGCTGGGCTATGAGCGTTACTGGCTGGCGGAACACCACAACATCGAGGGTATCGCCAGTGCCGCGACAGCGGTGCTGATTGGACATATAGCCGGACACACCTCGCGCATTCGCGTCGGCAGCGGCGGTATCATGCTGCCCAATCATCCGCCCCTGGTAGTGGCCGAGCAGTTTGGCACGCTCGAAACGCTCTACCCCGGGCGCATCGACCTGGGGCTTGGTCGTGCGCCGGGATCCGACGGCGCCACCATGCAGGCGATGCGTCGCCATGCCCGAGCCGGGGTAGACGACTTCCCCGCTCAGCTCGACGAGCTACGCGGCTACCTTGGCGATGCCCCGCCCCAGCAACGTGTCAAGGCCGTGCCCGGCCAGGGCACACACGTGCCTATCTGGCTGCTGGGGTCGAGCGGCTTCAGCGCGCAGCTGGCCGCCAAGCTGGGCCTGCCCTTTGCCTTTGCCGCCCAGTTCGCGCCCGGCTACCTGTTCGAGGCGCTACGCCTGTATCGCGACAACTTCCAGCCGTCGACCCATCTGGACGCCCCCTACGCAACGGTCGGGCTGCCGGTGATCGCCGCCGAGAGCGACGCCATGGCCCATTACCTGGCGACCACGGCCCAGCAGAAATTCCTCAACCTGATCCGCGGCAAGCCCACGGTGTCGATGCCTCCGGTGGAGCAGCTGGACTGGACGCCCATGGAGCGTGCCCAGGTCGAGCAGTTCCTGGGCGCTGCGATCATTGGCGGCCCCGAGACGGTCAAAGCCCGACTGAGCGAGTTTCAGGCACGCACGGGGGCTAATGAGCTGATGATCAACAGCGATTTCTACGACCCTCAGGATCGGCTGAAAAGCTACCAGATCGTCGCCGATGCGGCGCGCTGAACGCCACAAAGGCCATGCGCCTGGCCTCTCCATCCTGTCTATCGCTTGCCGGGGATGAAGCCAGTCTTCAAGCGTGATTCCTCAGCCTTGAGGATCGGTGGCGCAGCTGCGCTGCCATTGCTGTTCGACGGCGTCGCTGCCCATGCCGTTGAGCAACGCCACGTTGCGCTCGGGGATCGCCGCCGTATTGCCGTAATAATCGATCGCCCGGGCGACGCTCTCCTCGCGGAGCAAGTGCACCATGGCGTAGGGAGAACGGTTGGTATAGTTGGCAGCGTCGCCCGGATCCGCGTCCGCAAAGCAGTAATCCGGGTGAAAGCTCGCCAGCTGGTAGACGCCTTCATACCCCTGGTCGACCAGGATGCTTTCGGCCAGGTCGATGAAATCCAGGTAGTGATCGAAGCTCTTGAATAGCGTAGGAAACACCAGCAGCGTGGTTTCCGTCTCCGGGTGCTCATCCAGCCACTGCACCTCGACCATCAGCTCCTCGAGTGCCACCTCGATTTTCTTGGAGCGCACCACCTCGACGCGCACCGCTTGCCTCTCCAGCTCGCGCCGCGCAAACGGGCAGATGTCGTGGGCTACAATAAAGCCGTTGACCCAGTTCAGCGTCTGGGCGATGACCGTTTTATCGGCGTCCTGCATGCCTGCTCCTCTTTGTTAGCTTCGCCGATGCCCGGCGCGTCGGGCGACAGTTTACACGTCAGCGCTTGATTAAGCGTGAGCCTCGTAACGTTTTAACGCCACCTGATAGGACTTATGGATATGGTCGTCCATCAGCGCCCGGGCGGCCTTGGTGTCGCGCTGAAGCGCCAGCTCCACGAGCTGGTGGTGCTGATCATCCAGCGTCTGGCGCACCGTTGGCATTTTCGGCCCCAGGCGACGGTAACGGTCAAACTGGTCGTGGAGCTGTTCGATAAAGCGCAGCAGCCAGACAGAGCCGCAGGGCGCCACCAGCGTGCGATGAAACTGGCTGTGCAGCGTTTCCCATTCCTCGTCTTTTTCAAGCGACATGTCGGCGCGCTTCAGGCGATGCGCCGCAGCCAGCAGCTCCGCTTCCCAAACGGCATCGCCGTGCTGGATCGCCCGTTCGAACGCCATGCCTTCCAGCTCAAGCCGCATGCTGGCAATGTCGTCCAGTTCGGCACGGGTCAGGGTGGGCACTCTGAAGCCACGCTGGTTTTCCTGGATCAACAGGCCATAGGCGGCCAGCTTGTTCAGCGCTTCACGCAGCGGGCTCAGGCCGACGTGATAATGCTCCTTGAGGGCATTGATCGCCAGCTTCTCGCCTGCCGCAAAACGCCCGCCGACCAGATCCCGCCGCAGTGTTTCGTAAATCCGGCTCGACGCCGTGCTGATAACCGGTTGAAGGTGTTGATTCATGTCAGATCCTTTTTCATCCTGGCGCCCATGCCCTGAACCACACGGGAGTTGACGCCCTGGGAAGCCCTCGCTTATATTCTATTTTATATCAAATAATCGATTTTTTAACTGACAAACGATCAACAAGGGTCGGCTATGCGCTGTTTCTCATTTTTGGCCTTCCAGGGCCACCACCTGTGATCTCATCGACCCCCACCTGGCAGCTGTTCTGGGCCTTCTTGCGCGTCGGCCTGCTGGGGTTCGGCGGCGGTCCCGCCATGATACCGCTGGTACGCGCCGAGGTTGTCACCCGCCACCGCTGGCTCAGCGATGAAGAGTTCGCCGACGTACTGGCCATCGGCAATACCCTGCCGGGCCCCATTGCCACCAAGATGCCCGGCTACATCGGCTATCGGGTAGCCGGGGTCACCGGTTGCATCGCCGCCGTCGTCGCGATCATCGTCCCCATGATCGTCGCCATGATTATCATGTTAGGCATTTTCAGCCGCTACCGCGATGTCGCCTGGATTCGCGGCATGGGCCAGGCGGTGGTGCCCGTGGTCATGGTCATGATGGCACAGCTTACCTGGGATTTTTTCGATAAATCCCAAGCGGCCCTGGGCTGGCTGGCCAGCGGTCTCATGGCGGTCATTGCGGCGGGGCTTATTTACTGGCTCGGCGTGCATCCAGGCTGGGTGATAGGCGCCATTCTGCTCGCCGCCCTGCTGCGCCCCACGGGCACTAAAAACGCCAAGGAGTCGGCATGATTTACTGGGAGGTGTTTCTCGCGTTTTTTATCCCCAACATCATTGGCTATGGCGGCGGCCCGGCGATCATTCCGCTCATCGAGGCCGAGGTGGTGGGCCGCTATGACTGGATGACCGCGCAGGCCTTTGCGGAAACCCTGGCGCTGGGCAACGCGCTGCCAAGCCCCATCGCTACCAAGATGGCCGGGTATATCGGCTACGAAGTGGCCGGGATCGGCGGTGCTATTGTCGCGGTGGCCGCCACGGTGATCCCTACCCTGCTGCTGATGCTCGGCGCGCTTGGGCTTTTGTATCGCCACCGCGATTCGCCCCGGGTGAAGCGCATGAGCCAATGGGTACGTCCGGTCATCGCCATGATGATGGCCTGGCTGACCCTCGGCTTTTTGCTGGAAAGCGTTGACAGCAGCGGCGCCGTCCACACCCTGATCATCGGCGCCGTCGCCGCCGTTGCGCTGATTCGGTTCAAGACGCACCCAGCCTTTGTGGTCATCGGCGCGCTGATTTATGGCGGACTTTTGCTGGGTTGAACTGGCTATCCACGATTAACCATCGCATCATGGCCCTCCGTATCTGCCAGGTCGTTGCCGTTCCATTATGTCACCACCCTCGTCACCCGCCGCTTCTTCGTCATCGCCACTTGGCGGCTTTCTTGGTGTCTTCCGCTATAGCCGCCGGGCACTGGGACTGGTGTGGGAGACCTCACGCTGGATGATGCTTGGCCTGGCGCTGTGTACGCTCGTGGCCGGCGTGCTTCCTGCCGTTGCTGCCTGGGTCGGCCAGTTGATCGTCGATGGCGTGGTCAACGCGATGGACGCGCATCAGGCTGCCACCGACCCCAACCTGCTGGTGTCCATCACGCCGGTACTTACGCTGGTGGCCTTCGAGGCACTGATCATTGCACTGATCGCGCTCGCCCAGCGTGGCCTCTCGGCCCAGCAGTCGCTGCTGCGGGCGCTGCTGGGGCAGAAGGTCAATGTGATGATTCTTGAGAAAGCCGGGCAGCTGTCGCTCAGCCAGTTCGAGGATTCAGAACTCTACGACCAGCTGACCCGGGCACGGCGCGAAGCCTCCACGCGCCCGCTGGCGCTGGTCAATAAAACCTTTGGGCTGCTGCAAAATGCCATTTCGCTGGCCAGCTTCGGCGTCTTGCTGGTGCAGTTTTCTCCCTGGGCGCTACTGATCCTGGTAGCCGGCGCGCTGCCGGTGTTTATCTCGGAGGCCAAGTTTTCCGGCGATGCCTTCCGGCTGTTTCGCTGGCGCTCGCCGCAGACTCGCATGCAGATGTACCTTGAAACGGTGCTTGCCCGGGAGGACAGCATCAAGGAGGTCAAGCTGTTTGGCCTTGAGGGGCTGTTCCTCAAGCGCTATCGGGATATTTTCACCCGGCTGTTTGCCGAGGAACGTCGCCTCACGCTGCGCCGCGAAAGCTGGGGGTTTGTCCTTGGCCTGCTGGGCACCCTGACCTTTTACGCGGCTTACGGCTGGGTGGTGATTGAAACCATTGCCGGCGCGCTGACGCTGGGTCAGATGACCATGTACCTGATGGTCTTCAAGCAGGGCCAGGCCGCGCTTTCCGCGAGCCTGACCGCGATTAGCGGCATGTACGAAGATAACCTCTACCTTTCCAACCTGTATGAATACCTGGAGCAGCCGGTGGACGCCGACCAGGGCACCCTGACCCAGGGAACCTTGCCCGGCGACGGCCTGCGCTTCGAGCACGTCAGCTTCGCCTACCCGGGCGGCGCACCGGTCTTGCACGACGTCACGCTGCACCTATCCCCCGGGCAGAGCCTGGCCCTGGTGGGCGAGAATGGCTCCGGCAAGACGACCCTGATCAAGCTGCTGACGCGGCTCTATCACCCCACCGAAGGGCGGATCCTGCTCGATGGCAGCGACTTGCGCGACTGGAGCACCCAGGCGCTGCGCGAGCGCACCGGGGTGATCTTCCAGGACTTTGTGCGCTACCAGCTACAGGTGGGGGAAAACCTTGGGGTCGGCGACACCCATGCCTTTGACGATGAGCAGCGCTGGCAGCAAGCCGCCCGGCACGGCATGGCGGATGACTTCATCAGCGCCATGGCCAGCGGCTACCAGACCCAGCTGGGTCGCTGGTTCAAAAACGGTCAGGAACTCTCCGGCGGCCAGTGGCAGAAGATCGCGCTCTCCCGCGCCTACATGCGCGAGAACGCCGACATCATCGTACTGGATGAACCCACCGCCGCCATGGATGCCGCCGCGGAGGCCGCGGTCTTCGCCCGCTTCCGCGAGCACAGCCGCGACAAGATGGCGATTCTGATCTCCCACCGCTTCTCCACCGTGCGCAGCGCCGATCTCATTCTGGTGATCGACCAGGGCCACATCATCGAGCGCGGCACTCACGATGAACTGCTCGCCGCCAAGGGCCGCTATGCCAAGCTGTTTCAGCTGCAGGCCAAGGGCTATCAATAAACCAGGCCTTGGCCTGGTGATTCCCATACTTAACTGATTAGCAAGTTAATAAAACAATCGTGAACAAAGGTGACGAAGTTCATAAAGGCGTCGACGCTTTTAGTACTTTAGCGGTAGTGTGCGCTCATTAGATTCCATTAAAGGATTATTCAATGCGCCACCTCCATAAAATCAGCGTCAAATACGCCTTAGCCTTTATCAGCGTTGCGATAGCATTATTATTTATTGTCATCGCTGACGCCTTACTCGTTAACATGGTGAAAAGTCGATTGGATACTTTTATCACCAACTATATACCCGCCACCACCGCAACACTTAACGGCGATAGAGACCTTTACCAGGCGCGTGCCGCCGAGATTGAGTATCTGTTGTCAGACCCTTCAGGTGAGCGGGGATCCGCCCTCATTGCCGAGTTTGAAGAAAATGCCCAGCAGGCGTACGACCGCATGGAACGTTATGCCGGGTTAATGAAAAACTATCCGGAACTCATCTCTCAGTTAGCCACTTTTGACACCTCATATCGCAACTGGAAGCAAGAGGCCACGCGTGTTTTCGAACTGCACCAGAATGGCGACACATCAGCCGCCCGCGCCATGCTTTCCGGTTCGTCACTGGAGGCTTTCAATGCATTGCGTGATATCTACGATGTATCCGGGGTCAATATCGAGACGGCCGCCTACCAGGCAGAAGAAGCCGTTATTGATAGAATCCAGGTTCAGCAAACCTCAACGATTGTCTTTGCCGCTATCGCGTTTTTAGCCGCCGTCGCGACTGCCTTGCTAGGCCCGTTGATGATGTCGCGCGCCATTCGTCGCATCACGGGGCGAATCAAGGAAATCACCGACGGGGATGGCGACTTGACCGCCCGTATCGAAAGCAGCCGCCGTGATGAAATCGGCGAACTCGCGCAGCAATTCGATGCTTTCATCAAACGGATCGACGACACGCTTCAGTCGGTGAGCAGCAGCACCGTCAGTCTTCAGCACGCCTCGGGGGAAATTGCCAAAGGCAGCCAGGAACTGGCGGCACGGACGGAACAGGCGGCGTCCAATTTGCAGCAGACCTCGGCCTCCATGGAGGAAATCGCGGCAGTGGTCAATAACGCCTCAGACTCAGCGGAACAGGCCGACCAACTCGCGACGTCGACGCGCAAGTTTGCCCAGCAAGGCCTGCAGGCCATGCACAGCGTCGAACAGACGATGGATAGTATCAGTGAGTCATCCTCCGAGATAAGCAACATCGTCAGCCTCATCGAGAGTATCGCATTCCAGACCAATATACTGGCGTTGAACGCCTCCGTTGAGGCCGCTCGGGCGGGTGAACACGGTCGCGGCTTCGCCGTGGTGGCCCAGGAAGTCCGCACGCTGGCGAGCCGATCCAGCGATGCATCAAAAAATATCAACGAGCTGATCAACACCTCTATGACGAGAACCCAGTCGGGCGTCGATCAGGTCAAGAAAACCGGTGCCACCATGCAGGAAATGGTCAAAAGCATCGAGCGCGTGGCTGACGTCATTGCCGAAATCAGTTCAGGGGCGAAAGAACAGAGCGTAGGCATCGGTCAGGTCAATGACGCCGTCAGCGAGCTGGATAGTATGACCCAACACAATGCTTCAATGGTGGAAGAGTCCAGCGCCGCCGCCGCCGAGTTACGCGCACAAGCCGAACGTCTGGGCGCACTGGTCGGTGCCTTCAAGCTCAGCAATACGCAAAGCGATTCCCAGGCAAACCAGGCGGTGAAGGTCACCAACGATCAACCCTCACCCTCCAGAACGACCACGTCGCCTCTGCTGACCAAATCCCAGCCCTACGAATGGGAGTCTTTCTAGTACCACAAACTTCCTTGGGTTTCTCGTTGAACCCAAGGAAGGCTGCCTGACGGCAGCGTCACTTAATGCTATCTGCGCCTTGATGTGCACAACAATGCCATGCATCGCCGCCACAGGATCCTATATGATTCGCAACGCATTAGTCATCGACGATGATGCCGATATACAGCTATTGGGCACCATGCTGCTTCAGAAGCTCGGGTACAATGTCGCAACGGCGGGATGTCTTGGCGAGCTGGCCCGTCAGCCATCTTTACTCAATACGGAACTGATCTTGCTGGATCTGGGACTTGGCGAATTTACCGGTCTGGACATTATCGATTATCTGCATGATTTACGTCTGAATGCCGCCATCATAGTGACCAGCGGTTGCTCTGAAGAGGCGGCGGCACATACGATCGAGAGTGGCAATCAAAAAGGCCTGTGCATGCTGGGCTTCCTGCCTAAAACCAAACTGATGACAGGCTTGGCGCCATTTATTGATTCACTCAAGCAGTCGTCCAAACCGCCCGTCAAAGCAGAGCTGGAAAAGGCCCTTCGTGACCGTGAGCTCTTTCTGGCGTTTCAGCCCAAGCAGGACCTTCACACGGGCAACATAACGGGCGTTGAGGCATTGGTGCGCTGGCAGGACCCACAACGCGGGGTTCTTTATCCGGACAGCTTTATTCCACTGGCCGAAAAACAAGACCTGATACTGCCCCTCACCTGGCATGTTATCGAACTTGCGCTGGCGCAACAGGCCCGCTGGCAATCCGAAGGGATCGACTTGAATGTTGCGATCAATGTCCCCGCTGCGTTTATCCAGGCAGAAGGGATGCTGGCGACGTTCGATCGCCTGACGCAACGGCATCATATTTCCCTGGACAAGATTACCCTGGAGCTTACCGAGTCAGCCGGCATTGAATGCTTGGGTTACGCCCGACACGTGCTTGAAACGCTGAGGCGGAAGGGATGCCAGCTCGCCCTGGACGATTTTGGAACCGGTTACTCGTCCATGGTTCAGCTCTACCGGCTGCCATTTACCGAGCTCAAGATTGACAAAAGCTTTGTGTCACGGATTGACCATGATGACGATGCCCGGGCCATTACTCTTTCCATTATCGACCTGGGTAAGCGGCTGGGGCTCAAGGTCGTGGCTGAAGGCATCGAGACGTCCTGCCAGCACACCCTTCTGGCGCAGTACGGCTGCACGCTAGGCCAGGGCTACTTCATTGCTCGTCCGCTAGCGCGCCATGCCCTCGACACCTGGTTAACGAGAGAGCCTCACTTGGCGCAGTAGACGAGACATGCGCCTTGCCCTAAAGCGGGCCACAGATCAATCCCGCGTCCTGCAACGCCCTTTGGGTAGACGCCTTGAGGCTTTTCAAGCGTTCCAGATACATGGCCAACTCGTCGGGTGTTGCAGTGTCCGCGCGACGTTCTATGTGACTAGCCTGCTCGGCAATCGCAAGGCAACCTAACGATAAACCAGCGCCTTTTAGTGAATGGGCTTCTTGGGACAGATGCTCGCGCGCCTCTGATGCATTAAACGCTTCAAGCCGCACATAACGTTCATCAAAACGGGTTATAAAAGCGCTCAGCAATGCATCAAGAGATGCTGCGTCAAAGGTGTCTCTCAACTCATTGCAAAGATGCTCATCCAGCAATGGTGGCTCACCGTCATGCTTGTCTACTGGTGGTGCTGATGAGGTTGGCAAAACGCCTCGTTCAGTGGCGGGGCTTGGCAACTGTTGTGTGGCCAGGTGGCGGTGTATCCCTCTGAAAAGCTCGTCTCTGGTAAAGGGCTTATGGATCATGTCGTCCATGCCGCTTTGCATGCAGCGTTCACGATGCTCGGCCATTACATTGGCGGTCATCGCCAGAATAGGCATGCGAGGTAGCTGATGGCGCGCCTCGAACACCCGCCAACGACGGACGGTTTCCGGCCCATCCATTATCGGCATTTGCATATCCATCAAGACGAGATCGATCTGCCCGTGGTGCGCTTGAAGTTCGTCAAGTGCCTCCTGGCCATTTTCAGAAATGGTCACCTTCGCCCCCAGGTACTCCAGCATTCCTTGTGCAACGGTCTGATTCAATGGGTTATCCTCCACCACCAGAATATGGTGATAGGACGTCAGCACACGGCGTTGTTCGTCAGGGTCGTCGCCCACCATCGGCTCAGCGACATCCATGTTGACCTTGAACCAGAACCGGCTGCCTAATCCTGGCTGACTGCTGACACCGATATTTCCTTGCATGGCTTCCACTAGCCGCTTGCAAATGGCAAGGCCAAGCCCGGTACCCTCATGGCGACGCGCGATGGACGCATCGACTTGTGAGAAGGCCGTAAAGAGCTGTGCTTGATGCTCCTCAGAAATACCGCAGCCGGTATCAAGCACCTCAAATAGAATGTTATTGCCTGTTAGTGACCTTACGTAAAACCGAACGACACCCTCTTCCGTAAACTTCAGCGCATTGTTGATCAAGTTCATTATGATCTGCCGCAGCCGTGCAACATCGCCGATAACATAGCGCGGCAATGCAGGGTCGACCCAGTAATGAAACATGACGTTCGACCTTGGCTGTTGCAGTGCATAGCTTTCACAAAGCTCATCGATGCACTGGTGAAGGTTTAATGTCTGATAATCAAGATCGAAACGCCCCGACTCGATTTTCGTGTAGTCGAGTATATCGTTAATGACGGCGCGCAAACTTTCCGCACTGCGCTTTAAAGCAGCCAGATAGGTGACAGCCTTCGGCGTTTTTACTTCGTCTTTCAATAAATCCGCCATGCCCACCACCCCATTCAACGGGGTGCGAATTTCGTGGCTCATCACCGCCATAAACTCTGACTTCGCAAGGCTTGCTTTTTCTGCTCGGCTGGCCGCCTCGTTCAATTCATGGCCTTTGACTTCTAACGCCTGGGCCTTGCGCATACTGGAACGGCCTTCCAGAATCAGGGCACGCACTAACATACCCCCGGAAAACATCAGAAAAATGATAAGTAACAGTACTAAACCGTATAGGTGAGTTAATACCCGACGCTCATCGCTGCGTGTCTTGGACACGTGGGCGTTGGTCTCGACCAAGATGTTGTTGGTAAGCTGCTGCAGGGCAGTCGCCTGTTGATGAAGAACCGAGCTCAACTGACTGCCGAGTACGGATGGCGTTTCCCATAGAGGGGCAATCAGGGTTTCCATCTTTGCAATATTTGCCTGGGACGCTTGGACATCGCCTTGAATATTTCCCAGCGCTTCAACAGCGGCGCCTATTTCTCCCTGCAAAAAAAGTGTTTGTCGGCTGTACAATATTTCATAACGTACCAGCAGGTCATCAATGGCGGAGTCGCCTGCTTGTGATTCATGCAATGACAGCCGAAATTCGCGCACTTCTCGATCAAACTGGTACGCCGCCCATAGCAGGTTTTCAAGCAGCCGGTTTTCCAGGGCATTTTGCCGACTATAAATCACCCCCCCTACCGTGAGGGCCGAAAGAAAAAAAAGGATCGCTGAGAATGTCGCGATCCTGGTGCGGCGGGAGAAATAAAATTTCAACAAGGCCAGCATGATAACTGCTCAGTAATGTCATTCAACATTGATGCGGTTCACCTGCCATACGGAACGCACCAGGATCTCTTCGTTAAGAAGCTCTGGATGGGTATCAAAAGGGTAAATGACAAATAACGGGCCATGATCGCGTATACGCAGTGTTTTACCGTCGGCCTGCATGGCCAGGATCACGTCGTACGCTTCAAAGTCGCTGACCGGTATCGTCGCCGCGTAATCATTCAGTGCCGAGACACGCACATGCTCTCCATTGGCGCCAGCGGCATCGAGTACCGCCCGACCGAGAGGACCCGAAAAACGCACGACACCATCATACCACGGCGTGCGTGAAGCGGTTTCATGCTGGGCCAGCGCTTCCAGCATGGCTTTGTCAAAATGGGCTTCATCGCCGACATTCGTGTGTTCCACCTTGCCGCTCACTACCAGCAAGACACGCCCCTCAGGTGCATTCAGCGCAAGGGCCTGGACAGGCAACATGACGGCCATTGCAACAACGATAAAACCCAGATATCGGCTCATGGGGAACCCCAGTGTAGTTGTTCAATTTAAAGCGAGTATATAACGACCGTTCGATGACAAACTGTGAACCTTTGTGTCAACGCATCACTATCCACTAAACTTAAGATATGGTTTTTTTGCATCTTCGTGGATGACATTTATAAGTTGATAACTAAGGTAAAACACCATGCATATTGGCGTACTTGAAGACGACCTTGACCAGCAGGCCTTCATCGAACATTGCCTGATTGCCGCAGGTCATTGCGTAGCGCTTTTTGCTCGCGCCAGCGAGCTGACTCGCGCCATCCGCCAGCAAACGTTTGATTTGCTGATTATCGATTGGCGCCTCCCCGACAGCTGCGGCATGGACGTTGTCGGCCACTTGCGGCAGCACGAGAGCTGGAAAGGCCCCATCCTGTTTATCACCGCCAGTCAGGGGGAGGATAACGTCGTCCGCGCTCTGGAGCAGGGCGCGGACGATTTTCTTGCCAAGCCGCTTCGCCCTAAAGAGCTTATTGCCAGGGTCAGCGCGCTGGGTCGACGTGCAGGCTATACGCCCCCACGTCCGGCGGCTGCGTGCCCGGAGGCCTTCACTCTGCACACCGACGAGCATTACATCAGCGTGGCAGGCCAGCCCGTTAATTTGACCGAACGTGAGTATCGGTTGGCTGCCCTCTTTTTTTCCAAGATCGGTGAATTGATCACCCGCCCCCATTTGCTCGAGCTTGTCTGGGGCATCAAGGGAGACGTTTCAACGCGCACTGTCGATACGCACGTAAGCCGCCTGCGCCGAAAATTGGAACTGGATGGTCGTCATGGTCTGCGCCTGCGCAGCGTTTACCAATCCGGGTATCGAATGGAAACCTGCCAAGCCGTCAACACGGAACGAGAAGCTGAGTAGGATGGCGCCGGGTGGCATCAGCATGCTGAGCGTCATGAAAAACGAGAAGAATCACGGCGTTTTACATCTATTGAGGCATGTTGGCCAAAAGCGCCACGATAACGACGCCGAGCAAGGCACATAGCCACTGCCAGAAACGCGCGGGGTCACGCTCGAGAAGCGGCGGCCGCGACTGTTTCAGGGTTCCCGGGCTTGGCGTGCGCAACTCGAAGATGAATTCCGAGAGTGCTGGATAGCGCTGATCCGGATTGGGATGCAGGGCTTTTTTCAGCACCGCGTCCACCCAGGCGGGCAGCGCGCGGTTTTCGCTGACCGCTGACTGATAAGCGAGCTTGCGCTGAGCAGCCCGGGTACGGGTTTTGGCCACCTCGGTGCCGTAGGGCAGCGTGCCGGTTAGCATTTGATAGGCAATCACTGCTAGTGAATAAAGGTCGGACTGCTCAGTGCCGCCCTCGCCCAGAAAATATTCCGGCGCCGTGTACTGGGCGGTTCCGAGTATCGGGTCAACCTCGCCGGCGGAATCCGTTGCTTCTGCAATTCCCGCGATTCGCGTGGCGCCAAAATCAATCAGCCGGACCATACCGTGGCGGTCGATCATGATGTTGTCCGGACGCACGTCCTGATGGAGCATTTCCAGCCGGTGAAAGGCACGCAGCCCCTTGGCCACCTGCTCGATAATATCGCGTACGTCGGCCAGGTCCGGATCGGGATGGTCTCGCATCCACTGGGTCAACGTCTGGCCTTCAATGTATTCCCAGACGGTATAAAGGTAGCGCCTTGGGCCGCGCTGCACGGGCGCGGATAGCACATGGGGATTATGCAAGCGACGCGCGATCCACTCCTCCCGCACAAAGCGCTCGACGCTGGCGGGGTCCTCGGCAAGCTCGGTGGCCAGGGTCTTGACGACCACATGCTGGTCGGCCTGAGGGTCGTGCGCCAGGTAGACGTGACTGCGGGCGCTGGCATGCAGCGGGCGGATGATCTGCAGGCCATCCAGCTCGCTATTCGCACGCAGCTCGGCGGGTGACGGCAGGCGGCCCAAGGACTCGAAAAGCTCGTCGGCCTCGCGGTCGGGTAACGTCTCGATACGCACCAGCTGTGCGGTCAGGTTATCGTCGCTGCCGTTGGCCAGCGCGGCGTCTACCAGGGCTTTTGCGCCGGCCTCGAGGTCGGCCGCGTGGTCCTGGATCAGCGTGACCATCACCTGAGGGGACAGCCATTCGTAAACGCCGTCGCTGGCCAGTAAAAACACATCGCCCTCACTGAGCGAGACGGCACGGTAATCAAGCTCGAGATGCTGGCTTGCCCCCATCGCGCGGCTCAGGTGGCTGACCTCACGCGAGGCCCAGAAACGGTGATCTTCGGTCAAGGGCTCAAGCGTCTTGCCTGCTAACTGGTAAATGCGGCAGTCGCCGACGTGGAACAGGTGCGCCGTGGCCGACTTGATCACCATCGCGCTCAGCGTACACACGTACCCCCGATCCATATCGTAGCGATACTGGCTTTGCCGCGTTTGGGCATACAGCCACGCATTGGTGGCCTGAAGCACCCGCTGCGCCGAGCTTTTGACGCTCCACGGGGCGGGGGTGGCGTAGTAATCTGTCAGGAAGCCGCCCACCGCGGCTTCGGCGGCGTCGCGGCTCACGGCGCTGCTGCTGATGCCATCCGCCAGGGCAACGGCAATGCCTTTTTGTCGCCGCTGGGTGTCGTCGGGCAAACAGGCGCCGTAGAAATCCTGGTTGCTGGGCTTTTGGCCTTTATCGGACCACTGGCCGAGGGAAATGCTCAGCGTTGGCATGCATAACGTGCCTGATTGGCAACGCTGGCCGGGCTTGCTTCGACGCGTTTGACGACGCTACCCACGACAATCACACAAGGCGACGGCAGAGGCTCGGCGGCCAACCGCCCCGGCATATCGGCCAGGCTGCCGACCAGCGACCGCTGGTCAGGCTGACTGGCATTGGCCACCAGCATGATCGGCCAGTCGTCGGGCAGCCCCGCCTCGCGCAGGCCCGCGCAGATCGCGTCCACCTTGGAAAGCCCCATGTAAAACACCAGCGTTTCGTCGCGGCGCGCCAGCGCCGCCCAGTCCGGCGTGCCGTCCTCGCGGCACAGCTGCGCGGTGACAAAGCGCAGTTGCTGGGCATGGCCCCGGTCGGTCAGCGGAATGCCCATGCAGGCCGCCGCCGAGGAGGCCGCGGTAATCCCCGGCACGATGGTGGCCGGCATCTGCGCGATGGCCAAGGCATCAAGCTCTTCGCCCATGCGTCCAAAAACGGCCGGGTCGCCGCCTTTCAGGCGCACTACCGATTTGCCCTGCCGGGCCAGGCGCACCATGAGCGCACCGATCTCGGCCTGGGGAACACTATGATGGCCCTTGGCCTTGCCCACATAGTGGCGCTCGCCGCCGACGGGCAGCAGCGCCAGCACGTCATCGCCCACCAGGCGGTCGTAGACCACGGCATCCGCCTGCTGCAAAAGCCGCGCGGCCTTGAGGGTCAGCAACTCGGCGTCGCCGCTGCCGGCGCCCACCAGGTACACGTGCCCAGGCCGGCAGTCGTCGCCCAGCGGGAGGGACCGCGACGCATCACGGCCACTGCGGGGCAGCTCAAAGCGGCTCGCCAGGCGCGCCAAGGGGTTACACCATTTCAGAAGCTGGGATTTGCTCAGCGCGCGCATGGGGGCGTTCCTCTTCAAGTAATGATTTCAACTCAGGAATGCAGCTACCGCACTGGGTACCGCACGCCAATCGTGCGCCTAACGCCTCGACGCTGGTATCGCCGCGCCGGATGGCCTCGACAATCGACGTCTGGCCGACCTGATGGCAGCTGCATACCACCGGGCCACTATCCACCGCGCCGTCGTCGCAGCCCGCCAGCAGTCGGCGGCGGTGGGCATCGCTCACCGCGTCGTCGTTGAAGCGCGCTTCCAGCCAGGCAAAGCCCGGCAGTTCGCTGGGCGGCCCCACCATCAGCCACCAGCTGAGGCGACCGTTTTCGATGCCTGCGGCGCGCAGGCGACCGGTAGCGGCATCTTCACACCACAGCGCCGGCGACGCCGACAGCCATTCGCCCATCTGGCGGAACCAGTCGCTGACCGCCCTGCTACCGGCCAGTTGCCAGCGCTGGCAGCCGCGCATCGGGATTCGTGTCCAGTAATCGCTCGCACACCAGCGCGGCGCGTCAGGCAGCGACGCCAGGGCGTGATCAGCAACAAACAGCGTCGCCTGCCAGGCGGTCGGCAGGGCCGCCAGAGCCACGGCACCGTGCTTGGCTTCCGGCTGACCTGAAAGCGGGTCGGTGATGCCATCGATCAAGGCACTGCTGCGCGCGCTGTGGGTAAAGCAGTCGGTCCAGTGAATCGGCACGAACACCTCGCCGCGCCGCTGGCTATGGGCCACCCTCACCCGGGCGCGATATTCACCGGTGGCGGCGGTCAACACGCCAAGCGCCTGGTCGGTGACGCCCGCCCGGGCGGCATCGTCCGGGTGCACCTCCATGAAAGGCTCGGCGCGGTGGTTCATCAGCCGCGGCGACCGCGCGGTCCGCGTCATGGTATGCCACTGGTCGCGAATCCGTCCGGTATTCAGACGCAGCGGAAAAGCGGCACTCAGGGCTTTCTCCGGCCCACGCGGGGTAATCGGCAACAGCTTAGCCCGGCCGTCGGGCGTGGCGAACTGCCCCGCTTCGAACAAGCGCGCGGTACCCTGGGGGGCATCGCGATTCACCGGCCACTGGATCGGCGCGAGCGCATCATAGCCGTCGCGGCCAAGCTCGGCCAGCCCTGAAATATCGAAAAGGCGCTGCGTGGCGCCGGTATTGTCCACGCCGGAGAGCCGTGCGTGCTCGTCGAATATCTCGCTTGGGTGAGTGTAAGCAAACGCCTCCCCGAAACCCAACTGCTTAGCCACATCGCAGATAATCTGCCAGTCGTGGCGCGCCTCGCCGGGGAGTGGCAGCATGCCCCGCTGGCGCGAGATGCGCCGCTCGGAATTGGTCACGGTGCCATCTTTCTCGGACCACCCGGACGCGGGCAGCACAATGTCGGCGTAGGGCAGCATATCGGTATCCGCCGTGCATTCCGAGACGATCACCAGCGGGCACTTTTCCAGCGCGGCCCGCACGTGGGCGGCATCAGGCAGGCTAATCGCCGGGTTGGTGGCCATCACCCACAACACCTTGATCTCGCCGCGTTCGATCGCATCAAAGAGATCGACCGCCTTGTGGCCGGGGCCTTCCGGCAGGATGGGCGCGAGGTTATCGGTTGCCCAGAAGCGGCTGACCAACTCGCGCGCGCCGGGGGTATCGTAATCCATGTGCGCGGCCATCTGGTTGGCCAGGCCACCGACTTCACGCCCGCCCATGGCGTTGGGCTGACCGGTGATCGAAAACGGCCCTGCCCCGGGCAGGCCGATCTTCCCACCGGCCAAATGACAGTTAATGATGGCGTTGCACTTGTCGGTGCCGCTGGACGACTGATTGACCCCCTGGGAGTAAAGCGTTACCACGTGCAGCTGGCTGGCAAACCAGTAGTAGAGGGTTTCCAGGCGCTCGGCATCGACCTCGCAGGCAGCCGCCACCTCAGCGATGGAACCAGCCGACTGCTGGGCGGCGCTTAGCGCATCGTCAATACCTTGGGTATGGCGCTCCAGATACAGCGTGTCCAGCTTGTTCTTGGCCGCCATCCAGGCCAGCAGGCCGTTGAACAACACTGCGTCGCTGCCGGGTTTAATCCCCAGGTAAAGGTTGGCGATTTCGCAGCTGTCGGTCACGCGGGGGTCAATCACCACCACGCGCATCAACGGGTTACGCTCTTTGGCGACCTTGATGCGCTGATAAAGCACCGGGTGATTCCAGGCCAGGTTAGACCCTACCAGCACGACCAGTTCGGCCTCTTCCAGGTCTTCATAGTTACAGGGCACCGCATCGGCACCGAAGGCGCGCTTGTACCCTGCCACCGCCGAGGCCATGCACAGCCGCGAGTTGGTATCCAGATGCGGCGTGCCCAAGAAACCTTTAAACAGCTTGTTGGCAACGTAATAATCTTCCGTCAGCAGCTGGCCCGAAAGGTACGCCGCCACACTTTGGTTGCCATGCTTGGCCCGCAGGGTGTTTAAGCGTTCGGCGGTGACACTTAAGGCCTGCTCCCACGAGACCTCTTCGCCATCTACACGCGGCTTGATCAGACGCCCCTGCTCGCCCAGCGTTTCGTGCAGCGCTGAACCTTTGACGCACAGCCGCCCGAAATTGGCGGGGTGTTCACGGTCGCCCTCGACAGCGCTCAGCGTGCCATTCTCCGCCACGGTCGCGTTAACGCCGCAACCAACGCCACAGTAGGGGCAAGTCGTTTTGACTTGGTGCATGATGACTCCTCGGCAAATTGCAAACGCCACCCATAAAAAAACGCCCAGGCCGCTGACCCTGTTGCGCAAAGCGCAAGGCGATCAGCTGGCTGGACGTCGTTGCCGCAGCGGGCACCGCTAAAGGTGCCAAACGTATTGTGTAAAGAAACTTATTTGTCTAACAACGTTATTGGGCTTATTCGCTGCCACTGTTTTTTTGGTGAACGCACTGCAATGCGCGTTTGTTGCTTGTACTCGTAGGGTTGCAAACCCTAAGCCATTATTCGGCATCGCCTAAATTTTTATTTAAAAACAGCCACTTAAATAGAAAACCCTGCCTTCTTCCTATCATCAGCTTACCCCTCTGGCACCTTAAACTTGCGTACTGAAAGTGCAGCTCACCCTCCATGGCGCACCAACAGCGTGCACAAAGCCACAAGGAGCGGCCCCTCTGCATTTCTGATGCACTTACTCAACATGATGAAAGTAAAACAAAAAAAAAGAATACCCCGGAGTTGGCCGCTGACTTGCTACTAGTTAGATATATAACTTGTTGGCAGCCAATGGCGGCGGCCACGCGTTAATCAACGTTACCGGGCAACGACGCCCCTGACCTTGTTCATCCTGCTCGCAGGAAGCGCATGTGTCAGGGGCGTTTTTGTTTGGAGCGAATCACCATCATGCAAGATGAGGAGCCACCCATGGAAACTTTTTCCCGGTGCTCACCCGATGACCACCTGGTCATCATCGGCAACGGCATGGCCAGCCACCGGTTGGTGGAAGCGCTGGTCAATCATCCTCAACGCCCCAGAGCCATTACCGTGATTGGGGAAGAGCCGGTGCCCGCTTACAACCGCATTCTGCTTTCGCCTTTGCTTGCCGGTGACATGCAGCCAGAGGCACTAACGCTGCGCGACGCTGACTGGTATCAGGACAACGGCGTAACGCTCAAGCTGGGCGAACGCGTCGAGCACATCGACCGTGACAGCCGCACACTGGCAACCGACGCAGGCGAAACCCTCTACTATGATCGCCTCGTGCTGGCCACCGGCTCACGCCCGACGCTTCCCAAGGTGCAAGGTATAGCGCTGGATGGCGTCCATGGCTTTCGGGACCTGGACGACGCCGCAACGCTGGAGGCCATTGCCCAACAAGGCGGCCATGCGCTGGTAATTGGCGGCGGCCTGCTGGGCCTGGAAGCCGCTGAAGGGCTACGCAAGCGCGGCCAGGGACTGCAGGTAAGCGTTTTACAACGCAGCGACCGGCTGATGAACCGCCAGTTGGACGCTACCGCCGCCAATTTGCTGAAAGCCTCGCTGGTTGAGCGCGGGCTTAACATCGTCACCCAGGCACAGCTGGCAAAACTCGAAGGCGACCCGACCGGCCGCGTCTGCGCTGCCATCCTGAATGACGGCCGTCGACTGCCCGCCGACAGCGTGATTATCGCCGCCGGCATTACCCCCAACGCCGAATTGGGCCAGCAGGCCGGGCTTACCACCGACCGTGCCGTCAAGGTCGACCGCCATCTCACCACCTCCGACCCGCATATTTTTGCCTTGGGCGAATGCTGCCAGTTCGAGCAGCATACCTATGGGCTGGTCGAGCCTATCTGGCATCAGGTCGAGGTGCTGGCGGCGGTGCTTTGTGGCGACGCGGGCGACGGTTATCGCGAGGTGCCCACCGCTACCAAGCTGAAAGTCAGCGGCGTCTCGCTTTTCGCGTTTGGCCCTACCGAGGCAGCGCCCGAGCACGACGTCTTGTGCTACCACGACCCACACCGGGGCGATTACCGGCGCGTGTTACTGCGCGACGGCCGCATTGAAGGCGCCGTGCTGTACGGCGACACCCAACAGGGCCCCTGGTATTTCGAGCAGGCGCTGGCGGGGCACGACCTCAGCGGCTTCCGTCAGGCGCTGCTGTTTGGTGCCGCGGATGTCGAGGTGCTGCGTGCAGCGGCAGCCCAACTGCCCCCTGATTCTTCTGAGCTCTCTGCTCAACATTCTTCCAAACACTCTTCTCATTCAACGTCGGAGGCGGCTTAAGCATGTCTACCCAACAGCAGCTCATTATTATTGGTAACGGCATGGTCGGCCACCACCTGGTCGAGCAACTGGTCGATAACGGCGCTCTTGAGCGCTACCAGGTCACCGTGTTTGGCGAAGAGCGTCACCGGGCCTATGATCGCGTTCACCTATCGGAATATTTCAGCGGCCGCGATGCCGAGTCGCTCGCCCTGTGCGACGCCGACTACTACACCACCAGCGGCGTCACGCTGCGCACCGGCGAAGCCGTAACGCACATTGACCGCGACCAGCAGGAAGTGGTGACCGATCAGGGCCGCTACCCCTACGACAAGCTGGTGCTGGCCACCGGCTCCTACCCCTTCGTGCCGCCGATTCCCGGCAACGACCGTGATGGCTGCCTGGTTTATCGCACCCTGGATGACCTGGACGATATTCGCGCGGCGGCGGAAAACGCCACCAACGGCGTGGTGGTCGGCGGCGGGCTGCTGGGCCTGGAGGCCGCCAACGCGCTGCGCGGCTTGAACCTGGATACCGCCGTGGTGGAGTTTGCCGGGCGGCTAATGCCCATGCAGGTTGACAATGAGGGCGGCGAATTACTGCGCGAAAAAATCGAAGCGTTGGGCGTTCAGGTCCTTACCGAGCGCGCCACCCAGCGCATCGAAGACGGCGACGCGAGCCGTCACCGCATGGTCTTCCAGGACGACAAGGTGCTGGAAACCGACTTGATCGTGTTCTCGGCGGGCATTCGCCCCCGCGACCAGCTGGCCCGGGACTGCGACCTGGAGATCGGCGAGCGCGGCGGCGTGGTGGTCGACGACCAGTGCCGCACCAGCGACCCCGCCATCCTGGCGATCGGTGAAGTCGCGCTATGGAACCAGAGCATTTTCGGCCTGGTCGCCCCCGGCTACCAGATGGCCAAGGCGGCGCTCGCCACGCTGACCGACGGCGATACCCGCTTTAGCGGCGCAGACATGAGTACCAAGCTCAAACTGCTCGGCGTGGATGTGGGGTCGATTGGCGACGCCCACGGCAACCAGAACCCGGGGGCACGGATGTTCCGCTACCTCGACCCGCTGACTCAGGTGTACCGCAAGATGGTCGTCTCCAGCGACGGCAAGAAGCTGCTGGGCGCCATGCTGGTGGGCGATAACAGCGCCTACGACACCCTGCTGCAGTACTATTCAAACGGCATCGAGCTGCCTGAAGAACCCGCCTCGCTAATTCTGCCGCAAAGCAGTGGTGCCGCTCCGGCGCTGGGCCCTGGTGCGCTGCCGGAAACCGCCACCATCTGCTCCTGTCATAACGTTTCCAAGGGCGATATTTGCGCCACCATTGACGACGGCGCGGTCGATTTGGCGGGCGTGAAAGGCGCAACCAAGGCCAGCACCGGCTGTGGTGGCTGCACGGCACTGCTCAAAAGTGTCGTGGATCACGAGCTTGAAACCCGCGGCGTGGAGGTCGACAAATCAATCTGCGAGCACTTCGCCCATACCCGCCAGGGGCTTTACGACATTGTGCGCGTGGAAGGCATCAAGACCTTCAGCGAGCTGATCGACAAGCACGGCAACCCTGAGACCCACCGTCTGGGCTGCGATATCTGCAAACCCGCCGTGGCCTCGATTCTCGCTTCCTGCTTCAACGAGCCGATCACCGACGCCGCCCATGTGCCACTGCAGGACACCAACGACACCTTCATGGCCAACATGCAGAAAAACGGCACCTACTCAGTGGTGCCGCGGGTTGCCGGTGGCGAAATCACCCCGGATAAACTGATCGTGCTTGGCGAAGTCGCCAAGAAATATGGCCTCTACTCCAAAGTCACCGGCGGGCAGCGGATCGATTTATTCGGCGCACACCTGGAAGATTTGCCGGACATCTGGAGCGAGCTGATCGACGCCGGCTTTGAAACGGGCCACGCCTACGGCAAGTCGCTGCGTACGGTTAAATCCTGCGTGGGCAGCACCTGGTGCCGCTACGGTGTGCAGGATAGCGTCGGCATGGCCATCCAGCTGGAGAACCGCTACAAGGGGCTGCGCTCGCCGCACAAGATCAAGTTTGGCGTGTCCGGTTGCACCCGCGAATGCGCCGAGGCCCAGAGCAAGGATATTGGCATCATTGCCACCGAAAACGGCTGGAACCTCTATGTGTGCGGCAACGGCGGCATGCGCCCGCGCCACGCTGAACTGTTCGCCACCGATCTGGACGACGAGCAGCTGTACCGCACCATCGACCGCTTCCTGATGTTCTATGTGCGCACCGCCGACCGCCTGCAGCGCACCTCGGTATGGCGGGAAAACCTCGAAGGCGGCCTGGATTACCTCAAAGAGGTGGTGCTTGAAGACAGCCTGGGCATTGGCGATGAACTCGAACGTCAGATGCAAACCGTCATCGACAACTACCAGTGCGAATGGGCGGATGCCATCAGCGATCCGGAAAAGCTCAAGCGCTTCAGAAGCTTCGTCAACGACGAGCGCCCGGATCCGTCGATCATCATGACCAGCGAGCGCGGCCAGCTACGGCCTGCTTAAGCGACGCTTTTCACTGAATAAAAACGGATCAAACGACGAGGCACCCCATGACCGCAACGGCAATGAAAAAAGAGATGGATACAGTGAGTGTTGAAAACAGCAAAGCGTGGCAAAAAGTCTGCACCAAAGCCGACCTGGTTGAGTTTTCCGGGGTGGCCGCCTGGCTCGATAATGTTGAGCCGCCGGCCCAGGTGGCCATTTTCTATTTACCCGGCCATGGCAACGAGCTTTATGCCCTCGACCACCACGACCCGTTCTCCAACGCCAACGTCATCGCCCGGGGCATTGTCGGCGATCTAAAAGGTGCCCCGGTGGTCGCGTCGCCCATCTACAAGCAGCACTTCCGACTGGAAGATGGCCAGTGTTTGGAAAATGAAGACATCCAACTGCGTACCTGGAAGGTCGAATTTAAAGGCGATGAGGTGTGGATTGAGGGGTAGCGCCACCCCTCGCTAACATGCGCTGCTGTTATACTGTCGCTTTTATCAAGCTCACAGGGCAGTGGCGTCATGAAAACCGAGTCCCATACCTTAGCCTTTTCCGCCTTCATGGCATTGCTGATCGGCTGTGCAGGCATTGCCGCCACGCTGGCATCCAATTCCCAGGCGATTCTGCTGGATGGACTCTTCAACCTGATCTATTTCGGTGTGGCACTGGTCACCATCAAGGTCAGCCGCCTTGCCAGCCGCCCGGATAGCGAGTCGTACCCGTTCGGCTACAGCTACTTTGAGTCGCTGGTGAACCTGTGCAAGGGACTGTTGATTTTCGGCGTGTCGATATTCGCCCTGGTGGATGCCATTGCGGCGTTGCTGACGGGTGGACGCGCTATTGCGGCTGGTATCGCCATCGCTTACGCCCTGTTCGCCACCGCCGCGTGCTCGCTGACGGCCTGGGTCATGCACCGCAGTCTGCGCTCGGTCAGCAGCCCGCTGGTGGAAGCCGACAAAGCAAACTGGGTCGTCAACAGCGTGATTTCAGCGGCGGTCCTGGCTGCCTTTTGCCTGGTGCTGATCTTCGAAAAGCTCAACTGGCAAAGCGTACTCACTTATATCGACCCGCTGCTGGTCATTGCCGTGGTCGTGTTGTGCATGGGGGTACCGGTGCGCATGGCCTCCCAGGCATTAAAGGAACTGCTCAACAAGACGCCTGAAGAAGCCCTTGCAGAGCCGGTCCATCAGGCCGTTGGGCGTGCACTGGCGGATATCGACACACAGGAAGTGCGCGTACGCATGGTGCGCCCCGGCCGCCTGCTGTATGTCATCGTGCATGTGGTATTGCCCGTCACCCCTGATGTTTCCATTGTCGACCAAGATAAGCTGCGAGCACAAGTCGATGAAGAAGTTAGGCGTTACTACTCCCCCGTGGTCTGCGATGTGGTATTCACCGCCGATACTCGCTGGGCGGCGCCCTCCTGTGGGCTGCTGGTTGAACCCCATCATTAAAAAGGGCGGGCCTAGCCGCCCTGGTGTATGCTGATCGTCTTACGCTTTTATGGTCAGGATTTCGCCTCTTTTACCGGCCATACATCGTCATCGACCAGCTCGGGGCGCTTGAGCACCGAGGGGTGGAAGACTGGCTCCTTGATGCCTTCCCGGCGTTGGCGCTCGTAGTCTTTGAGCACCGACACAGCGATGGGTCCCATGATAAGGATGGCAAACAGGTTGGTGGTGGCCATCAGTCCCATCGCCAGGTCGGCAAAGTCCCATACCACACTGAGTTCAGCCACCGAGCCGATGAGCACCATGGCGATGATAATGACTTTAAAGACATTGACCGCTTTTTTTGCATGGCGGCGGAATAGATACTCGATATTCACCGACGAAAACGAGAAGTTGGCCAGAATCGAGGTGAAGGCGAAGAAGAAGATCGCCAGGGCGATAAAGATTTCCCCAAAGCCGCCCAGGTGATCGACCATGGCATCCTGGGTCAGCTGAATGCCTTCGATGCTATCCCCCGCTGACTCAGACAGCAGCCGCTCATATACGCCGGAAAGCAATATCACGACCGCCGTACAGCTACAGATCACGATGGTATCCACAAACACCCCGAATGACTGCACCAGTCCCTGAGCGGCCGGGTGTTTAACCGTCGCCTGGGCGGCAGCGTTGGGTGTCGACCCCATACCGGCCTCGTTGGAAAACAGCCCGCGCTTGATGCCGTTTTCCATCGCTGCCTTGATGGCATAGCCAGCGGCACCACCCACGGCTGGCCCCAGCCCGAAGGCGCTCATCACAATCAGCGAAAGCATATCTGGCACGGCGGAGATATTGGCAATTAGAATCCACAGCGCCACCAGCAGGTAGGCAATTGCCATGACGGGGACGATTTTCTCAGCGGTACGCGCAACGGACTTGAGCCCGCCATAAATGACCAAGCCCGCCAGGATGGCAATCACCACACCGGATAGCCAATTGGGAATACCAAAGGCACCGTTCATCCCTTGGGCAATGGTGTTGGATTGCGCAGCGTTAAAGGCCAGGCCGTAAGCAATAATCAGAAACACCGCGAACAACGAGCCCAGCCAGCGCCATCCCAGGCAACGTTCAATGTAGTAGGCAGGCCCGCCGCGAAACACACCGTCTTCATTGCGATGCTTGTAGACCTGGGCCAGCGTGGATTCGATGAAAGCGGTCGCAAAGCCCACCAGCGCCGTCACCCACATCCAGAAAATCGCCCCCGGGCCGCCGATCCAAAGCGCCAGCGCCACCCCCGCCAGGTTACCCGTGCCGACACGGGCAGCCATCGATGTCGCAAATGCCTGGAAGCCGCTAACACCTTCGCCAGCACCGCGGGCCGTTACCGTGACCCGGGCCATGTGACCGAACAGGCGAAACTGCATGCCACGGGTAATAATCGTGAACCACACCCCCGCGCCCAGCAGCAGATACACCAGGATATAGCTCCAGATAAAGTCACTGACCGGCATCATGACGGCATAAAGTCCATCACGCAGCGGGCCTAATATCGATTCGAGGATTTCCATGGCCATGCTCTCCAGGTTTCTTGACGACGGCGGGAAGTGCCTTGCCCCGCTGCGTGGGCTGCCTACTTGTGCCCTCACCCGAGTCTAGTCAGTTTTTAGCGCGCCCCCCAAACCAATGACGGGGGATGGAAGGTAAATTCAAAGCTCACGGCTCAGGACCCTAGACGTCGATCACCAGGCTAGGCTCAAACAACGGTGGTACAAATTCCTCGGGGTAGCCGCCGGGGTTTGCCACCACTCGGGTACCTAGGTGATAGTGATCAACCGGCTCATGGACATGACCATGAATCCACAGGTCCATGTGACCCATCAACTGCGGTAAATGCGAGGCAAAGGCGGGCGATAGTGCATCGCCCTTGTACTGATCGGGAATGCAGTCACGCATTGGCGCATGGTGGCTGATCACCACCTTGGGGCCCTCAAACGGTTCGGCAAGCGCCTCCGATAGCCAATGCAAAGCGTCTTGGTGCAGATCGCTACTGGCCTCAGGGGTCAGGGTGATGCCGGGGGAAGATTCGACAATGCGAAAATCCGGCATATAGCGTTTCGCTTTCGTCACAGTTTCTCGCGGGTTGTGAGCTGGGTTATCAGCGTAAAGCGCAAAATCGGTCCACAGCGTGGTGCCATAGAAACGCACCCCAGCAAGGGTTATGTAGCGGTTATCCAGAAGCTCGATGTCGTGCTGATCGGCCTTTGCAGCCAGCGCCTCACGGCACAGCGGCATGCAGGTGCCATAAAATTCATGGTTGCCGGGCACGTAAATGATCCGCGTGGCGGGAAAGCGCTGACGCGCCCAGGCCAGCCCCTCGACCTGACGATGAATATCCCCCGCAAGGATAACGACATCGGCCGCCACGTCCGGTAAATCACGCTCGCCGTTAAAAAACTCCAAATGCAGATCCGATAAAACGCGCAAGCGCATTGGTTTACTCCCTCCTGGACGTTACTGATGAATTAACTACGGAATCATCGGCATGGACAACACGCTTACGCCATCACGGGTTCATGCTAAAGCTCGCTGACCCACGGTATGCCCTGCGATGCCATTGTGATCCAGTTGCGCCATACAAGGCATTTTGCTGCACTGCAACAAAAACTGCTATACTCATTGCGTAGTCCCACTAGGAGGGCCACGCACATGTCTTCATCCAATGTATCCTCGACACGAAATAGCGAAGTGCTTAACGCCTGGACGCAACAAGCGTACTGGCAGCGCGCCGCGAGCGACGCCCTTGCGGCGTACTGTGAGTCACTGACATATTGCTTATCTCGTTAGACGAAATGATTGTCACCGAAGCCGGGCCGTTGCTCGGCTTTTTCATGGTTAGAAAGCCTCTTTCACTCAGTCACATAGGCGTTTTAACGCCAATTTGTAAGCCTAAGCTTACAAATGTCATCCAAAAGACTACTTCTTAAGCACTAGCTTGATGGTGAAAAACCGCCTAATATCGTTTCCTCGCTAACAATATTGCTTAGCAGCAAAGCGGTTGCCCTATAAAACCCGTTTCCATTCCCCACCAGGAGTTGACGCCATGTCGTTATCATTCAGCCAGGGCCGTGCCGCCGACGTTGACGTGCTCGACGTATGGGCAGCACGCGCCGAGCAACAGCGCGCCGCATTCGACGCCATTGCGGCCTACCTTCGCTAGAAACCGCAAACAGTGCCATAAACGCCTCTTTCGAGGCGTTTTTTTATCGCCCTTTTATAGCCCGGCGAGCTCCGAGTGTTCGGTGTCGGCCAAGGTCGCCAGAAAATTATCCTGCAGGATATACATGCGCTTCACATCGCGGTAACGGCCATTGATGAAAAACTCCTGAACCAGATGCCCCTCCTCCACAAAGCCGCTTTGTTGATATAAATGAATGGCTTTGGCGTTTTCTACCGCCACGATCAAGAATACCTTGTGCAGGTTGAGAATGGTGAACGAGTAGTGCAGTGCCTGGTAGATCAGCGTGCGCGCGAACCCCTTTCCCTGATAGGTCGGCGCGATGATGATCTGAAACTCAGCGCTGCGGTGGATGTAATCTATCTCGATCAGCTCGACCAGGCCAATGGGGTTGGCGCTGGCCCCCTCGGCTACAAAGCGGCGCTCGGCGTTATCGTGAATATGCTTATTGTAAAGCTCTTCCAGCTCATCGAAGGATTCGTAGGGTTCCTCGAACCAGTACGACATGATGCTTTGATTATTGTTGAGCTCGTGCACAAAGCGCAGGTCACTGCGCTCCAGCGCCCGAAGATGCAGCGTGTCTTGCATGTTGGCCGTTCTCCCACGGAGATGTCAGGCAGCGAAGGGGGCTGATTGCCTTTGCCGGGTTGCCCTGGATAGGGTTTATGAACGATAAAAGCATGGAGATAAACATAGAAGCTTATCAAGCATTACTCAGGATTTTTCTCAACAGGACATGTCATGATCGACTTACGTAGCGATACCGTCACACGCCCCACTGATGCAATGCTGGCGGCCATGACCTCGGCACCGCTGGGCGATGACGTTTGGGGCGACGACCCGACGGTGAACGCCTTCCAGCAGCATCTTGCCGAGCAAACCGGCAAGGATGCCGCCTTGCTGTTTCCCAGCGGTACCCAAAGCAATCTAGCGGCACTGATGGCCCACTGCGAGCGAGGCGACGAGTATATCGTAGGACAGTCCGCGCACACCTATCGATGGGAAGGCGGCGGCGCTGCCGTACTGGGCAGCATTCAACCCCAACCCATTGAAAACGCCGCCGACGGCAGCCTGCCCCTGGAGAAAATCAGCGAAGCGATCAAAGCCGATGATTTCCACTTCGCCCGCACTCGCCTGCTGGCACTGGAAAACACTATCGGCGGCAAGGTATTGCCAGCGGATTACGTCTTGAAAGCCACCGAACTGGCCCGGGAGCGTGGCCTGGCCACACACCTGGACGGGGCGCGCCTGTTCAACGCCGTCGTGGCGAGCGACATCCCTCTCAAACAGCTTTGCCTGCCGTTTGATAGCGTCTCGCTGTGCTTCTCCAAGGGGCTTGGCACGCCCATCGGCTCGGCACTGGTCGGTTCACACGCCTTAATCGACCGGGCCCGACGCTGGCGTAAAGTGGTGGGTGGCGGCATGCGCCAATCGGGCATTATCGCCGCGGCCTGTCAGCATGCCCTGGATCATCACGTGGCGGAGCTGGCCGACGACCACCATCGCGCGGCACGCCTCGCGGAAGGGCTGGCGAGGTTGCCGGGCGTCGAGATTACCTCCCAGGCAACTAACATGGTATTCGCGCACTTTCCTGACGAACACGTTCAGCCGCTCTCCGCCTGGCTCAAAGAGCACGGCATCTTGATTGAACTACTCTACGCCACGCGGTTCGTCGCGCATCGCGATATCAGCGATGAAGATATCGACAAGGTTATCGCGGTGATGGAGGCGTATTTTAGTCGCCATTGATGACTAGCTGGCATTAAATGCGAGATGCACGGCAATCCCGGCCATCATCAAGCCAATCAGACCATCGATAGTGCGCCACGCGATGGGCTTTGAAAGCCAAGGCGAGAGCGCCGCGCCCCCCCAGGCCAGCAGGCTAAACCAGAGTATGGAGGCGGTAGAGGCCCCCGCCACAAACACACCGGCGCTCTCCTGCTGGGCGCCGATGGCGGGTATCAGCAGAAGCGTGTCCAGATACACCTGAGGATTGAGCACGGTCACGGCAAGGGTCGCGAAAATCACTTTGGTTAAACTGCGCGCCTTGCCCGCTTCCGCGTTCAGCCCCTGCCGCCCGCTAACGGCTCTAAACAACGCCTGCGCCGCCAGCCAACTTAAAAACACCACACCCACCCAGCGCATGACCTCCATAGCGCTGGGCATTGTCAGCAGGAAAGCGCTCACCCCAAACATCCCCGCCGTGAGCAGGATGATATCCGCGCTTATGCAAAGCCCCGCCGACCACCAGTGATACTCCCGGCGAATCGCCAGCCCCAGAATGTAGGCGTTCTGCGCCCCAATCGCCATGATAATCCCGCCGCACACCACCAGTCCGGTGATATAACTTTCCATCATTGCCCCGCTCCCAGCGTCAGAATTAGCGTCGTGTTGATTGATCTGGAACTAAGATAACGGGCAGCGCTGATAACTAAAAATCATCCTGCTAATGGGGCATTAGTTTTTCTTATAAAGAGGCCGTTTATATGACTGGCATGGTGATTAAGCGTTGCGATTAGCCAGCGGGGGATTCGAGTGCCTCGACCAGAGCGTCGGCGAAACCTAGAGCAGAAGGAAGAGCACCGAAATGGTTAAAAGTCGTTGGTAGGAAAATGACATCATCGCGTTTTGCGATGGGCAAATATTCCCACATACCACTTACAGCGAATTGCTGGCGATTGGGATTATCTGCGTAAGGGCTTTCTAATATTACTAGGCGGCCGCTGATACCGACTAAGGAGTCGATACTAACCATTTTGATTCCAAAGTGATTCTCGGAGCCTTGCCAAGCATTTGACAGTCCCAGTTGATCAAGGGAACCTTGAAACATACTGTTGTTACCAAAGATCCTGGCATGCTTATGATCCATCAAGCGAACAATCAATAAGGGTGGTATTTGATCAGCAGCTATTCTGCTTCTCAATGACTGGAAATGCGACTCGGTTTCATTAATCATGTCCTCCGCGAGAGCCGTAGACCCGATGGCCTCTCCTACCCTTCTTGTAAAAGAGATCATTCGTTGCCAGCTATTTGCTTCGCTTTCTGGGCTATAAGGAGCTAGGCTTTTCACCTTGGCAATACCTGACAGTCGAGGAGCCATGTGTGTGAACTCTGGCGATATCAAAACCAGCTCAGGTGAAACCTGATCAAGAAGTTCAAGATTGGGCTGGATAATAGTTCCAAGATTGATGGCTTGCGTCGCTCCTTCTAGCGTGGAGTATGGAGCGTCAGGATCTATGACAGCGCTAGGGACTATTCCCATCGACAACAATGTCTCGGTACAGCGATAATCAAGAGAAGCAATGGAGGTGAAGTCACGGGGAGTAATGGCCAAGCCAGGAGTAGGGAGTGCCAGACACGCAGTTAGGATCATTGTGACCATGCAGCGAAAAAGAAATATACGTGCGATACAGATACGGGGCATTACAGTCCCTTAATCTTAGTGAAGCAAATTAAGTCTTTAGGTTGCTGACAGTAAACTCTCTAAGTCCAACAAGATTAGTTACAACTTGCTGTAAAAGCATCACAACCTAAGCATTGTTAATAATTAGCAGCCCCGCCGCTGCCAGCGGGGCTGCAACTTAATACTAAAACTCCATCGTTGCAGAAAGAATCACACTTCTTGGCTCACTGAGGCGAAGGCGTCCGCCGCTCCCCCCAGCAGATTCCCAGTAATCCTTATCTAAAAGATTATTTACATTAGCCCTGACTGTTACAGGGTGGCCGTCAAATTGGTAACTTGCCCCTATATCCCAGCGTGTCCATCCTGGAATTTCTAAGGTATTACTGGCATCAATATATTGCGAGCTGCCGCTAACAACACTTGAATTTAAAGTCAATCCAGAAACAGGGGCATCCCACTCAACACTAATATTACCTAGCCATCGAGAGATACCTGGTGCTTGATTTCCATCATTAACACCATCCTGTGTTTCAGTTAGAGTCGGCCGTAGATAAGCTATACCACCTAACAGCTTTAAGGTTGATGTGGGTTGACCGAAGACATTTATTTCGACGCCACGATTCCGCTGTTCACCATCTTGAGTCGATATAAATGCTTGATCAGAGGAGCCTGGAAGAGTGATTGTGCTCGGCTGGCGAATCTCGAAGGCACTTACTGATCCTCCAAAATTACCAAGATCCAGCTTTACGCCTGCTTCTAGTTGCTGAGTTTTGGATGGCGGAAAGGTTTCTCCAGCATTTTCTGCTGTCGCTGGGGCAGTGTAACCAAGATCAAGTCCTTCAATATAGTTTCCATAGAGAGAAATGCTGTCAGAGGGCTTTACGGTTATTCCGATAGCTGGTGCAAGAGCACTTTCATCATACAGAGAGGTACTGTTTCCGCTTTCAGTGTCAAAGTTTTCAATCCTGACATTCTGATGACGCGCACCTAAAGTGACAAGCAGTTGATCGTCAAGCAAACCTATGACGTTTGCTGCTGCTATGGATGTTAGCTCTCTTTCAAAAGATTTTGAGATGTTTCTGGATAGTTCGAATTGATCAGGGAAGCCAATCACACCAACATTGTGAAGGTTGGAAAGACTTACATCGCTGTTCTCGTATAGATATCCGCCTTCCTCCTTTAGTTTGGATACGTTTATATTGAAGTTATGGGTAATATCACCGGTTGTTACAAGGCCGCGAATACCTGATGTGGCGCTCCTTGTGTCAACATAGTCCGGGTAATAGACGGAAAATGAGGCCAAAGGGTTTGACGCATCTATCAGTGCGTGATTGGTTCTAAGGTTGTAGCGCGTATTGTTACGCCCCCCTAATCCACCATAGAGAGTCCAGTTAGGGGATACGTCATATTCACCATGCATAGCGACATAAGTATCCTCATTCTCAATTCTTTCCCATGATTGCGCTGTTTGCTTGCTTGCATCGGGCGCAGAAGGAACTTCAACCCCTTGTCGGAGCTGGAGCCCTGAGCCAAAACCGCTGCCAGCATCTGTCCTATCTTTTTGATAGCCTAGATCGGCTGATAAGCGATAGTTATCCTCTTGATAATCAAGGCCAAGACTGGCAACGCCTAATGTCGAAGATTGACCATCGACCGCCGTATCGCCTTCTCTGAAGACACCATTGAAACGTACGCCAAGTTGATTGGATTCGCCAAATCGGCGTCCAGCGTCAATGTGGGTACCTAGCTGTGAGTCGCTTTGATAAACTGCTGAGATTTTTGTCAGAGGAGTATCGCTTGCGCGCTTAGGGACAATATTTATTGCGCCACCAACCCTGCCACCAGGTGATACTCCGCCCAATAAGGTGTTGGGCCCTTTAATGATTTCCACACGCTCTACGGTTTCCATGGATATAGTGTTTAGCGGCATCACACCGTAGAGACCATTAAGAGAAATATCACTGTTGAAGAGATCAAAGCCACGAATGTGAAAGGTATCACCTCCAGTATTGGTTCCTCGTCCACGTGTACTAATCTGAATTGAGGGATCATTATCAGTAATATCAGCGATGCTTCTGGCTTGTTGGTTTTCAATGAGTTCTGAGGTGTAACTAGTGATGTTAAAGGGGGCGTCCATGATGTCCATGTTGCCCAGCAAACCAAGGCGTCCGCCTGTTGCTACCTGCCCCCCAAAATAAGAAGTGGGCAGTGCTTGGTTTGAAGCGCGTGTGCCTGTGACTTCCATTAGAGGTAGCTTCACATCACCAGCCCCCTCCTCCAACCGATAACTCCCATCACCCCGGCGCACAGGCGCAAGCCCAGTACCTGCCAATAACCGCTGCAACCCTTCATCAACACTGTACTGCCCCTGCAGGCCATTGGTCTGCTTACCGCTGGTTAGCGATGCATCGAAGGCAATCTCTATACCTGCACTGACCGCAAACCGGTTAAGCGCCGTATCGAGTTGCCCTGCTTCGATAGAATAAGTTTGCTGAGCGGTGCTGTCCTGCCCTGTGGCTTGTTGGGCAAGCGCCTTGGCGGGCAATCCAGCTGCCAGGCAACTGGCCAGTAGGCCGTATTGAATGGCTCGCGCCAGAGGCGTACGGATAAAGCGAGAGTGCGCTTGCTGCGTCGTCATGAAGATCCCCGTTGAGTGATGCATTTTTTATGTCTACATCCTCTATTCCGAACGAGAACGAGAATCCCTCAATATTTTATGGAAATTTTCCCACTTTATTTCTGTCCACCGCTGCGCGGCTTAAGAGTCACCCATAGCGGCGTGCGGTAAACCAGTTCCAGCGACAGCGCATCGGCAAGGCTTGCCAGGGCGCGGTCGGTATCTTCGAGGGAGAACACACCGCTCACCCGCCGGTCAGCTACCTCCGGTGCGCAGCGCAACACCCCATGGCGATAGCGCTTCAAGGTATCGAGCACCTCAATCACTCGCATGCTCTCCGCCACCAGTCGCCCATCAAAGCGTGCCAGTTCGGTCGCGTCTAGCGGTTCGGGCGAGGTCACCCGCTCGGCGCTCATAGCGGCTTGCTGGCCGGCATCCAACGTCGTCCGCTTGGCGCCTCCCCGCCGTTCCAGGGCCACCTGCCCCTCGAAAACCGCCACTTGGGTGCTATCGCTATGCTGCTGCACGCTAAAGCGGGTGCCCAACGGATAAGAAAGCCCTTCTCGCGTCATCACGCTGAACGTGCGGGCATCCGGGGTTTTAGAGGTGGTAATCAGCACCCCGCCACGCAGAAGATGGAGTCGCCGTTGGTGGCCATCGAAGCTGACGTCGATGGCGGTATCGGTATCCAGGCGCAGTTGAGTGCCATCGCTCAACGTCACCTCTCGCATCTCGCCAATGCCGGTCGCATAGTCGGCGAACTGACGCTGCCATTGAGGCGTGCGCGGGAGCCCAAATCCCAGGCCACCTGCGAGCAGCGCAACGCCGCCCCACTGCAGCAGATGACGCCTGGAGACCTGTGAGGAGGCCTCGAATAACTCACTGCGCGCCGCATGGCGCGGCAACGTTCCCAGTTGACCGTCGACCGCCTGAAGCTGCTGCCAGGCACGTTCGTGCTCCGGCGCGGCTTGCCGCCATTGCAGGCAAGCCTTGCGCTGGGCGTCGGTGGCGTCGTCGCTCCATAGCCGTGCCATCCACAAGCTGGCCTGCTCCAGAACAGCAGGGGAGATGGTTTCTTGAGAAGGCGTCTCTTGGGAGGCATTGGCGGATGGTCGGCTCATGGCATCGGCTCGCTTAGGGTTGAGATTCATGCATGGCCTGATGGCACACCAGCAACGCCTTGGCGATGTACTTCTCCACCGATGAAACCGACACCTCCAAGGCATCAGCGATTTCCTGGTAGCTCCGGCCATCCAGGCGGCACATCAAAAAAGCCCGGCGAGGTTTATTGGGCAACCCATGCAGCAGCGCATCGATCTCGACCAGCGCTTCGATAGTAAGTGCTTGCTCCTCTGGCGAAGGCGCCATGGTCTCGGGGAGCAGGCTCAGGGCTTCAAGGTAGGCGGTTTCGATCCGCTGACGGCGATAGTGATCGATCACTAACCCCTTAGCGATCTGAGTTAGAAAACGCCGCGACTGTTCCGGCTCGGGTGTGGTGCCCCGCGCCAGTATGCGTAGGTAGGTATCGTGAGTAAGATCCGCAGCGGTATGGGAACAGCCCAGCTTGGCGCTCAACCAGCGCCTCAGCCAACTGTGATGATTATGATAGAGCGCGTCGAAAGGAGCCTCGCGCCTACCCTGCTGCTTTATCGATACCATCGCCCGTTGCCATTGATTGCCTGTGCCCATTGCCCCGAAAAAAGGGGAAAAAACCAGACGCAAACAATAAGTGATAATACTTATCATTACAAATCTATGGGTGATATCGAATTATCTTAGTAACAGTTGATATCAGGGTTCTGCGGGCGTTTCCAGTGCCTCGACAAGAGAGCTTGCGAAGCGGAGAGTGGAGGGAATGGCCCCAAAAACCCAGAAGTCGGCATCAAGCAGGGTGGTGTTGCCCGCCCGAACGCTAGGCAGTTGGCCCCATAGCTCGCTGGCCATGACATTCTTCTGAATCGAGTGTCTGCTCGGCAGGTGGGAGGTATCCACTACAACGAAATGAGCCTCCATGTTGAATAGCTCACCAATCCCGATGGTGGAGATTCCCCAGCGGCTGGTGGGCCCTTCCCAGGCGTTGCGCAGGCCGAGTTGCTCGAGAACGATGCCAGGCAGGCTGTTGTGTCCGTAGATCCTGACATGTCTTGTATCGAGGAACTGCACTAGCAATAGTGGCTGCGGAAGCGTTGTAGCAGTATCACGGAGACGGTTCATGTAGTCATCCGCGTCAACAATCAACTGGTTCACATCTCGCTTCCTTTCCGTATGTGTCCCGACTTCTTCGGTAAAGGCGAGCATTTTTTCCCAGCCTGATAAGGGGGATGTGTTATAGGGTGAAAGCAGTGCCACCGGGGCGATGCCTGAAAGGTCATCCTTAAGGTACGCATACTGTAGCGGGATCAAAATAGTGTCGAGGTTGAGCGTGGACAGTAGTTCTTTATTGGGCTGCGGGTTGGAGCCAATGTCCACGAGGTTGGGTGGTAGCGAGTAATCTTCTGTCCAGCTTTGGTAGTTGCTGACGCTGCCCATAGCGACCGGCAGGTCTTGGAACGCGAAGAGTGTTTCGGCGATGGCGAAGTCGAGGGTTGCGACGGTTCCAGCTTCCCTGACCTGCTGACTCCATACGGGGAAGGAGGTCAAAATGGTGGCGATGACCAGGGCAAACCACGAAATGGTATTCCGAAGGGATATTGATCGTCCGTCAAGCATATCAAAGTCTGTGTAGTGGTGTGGGGCGGGAGAAGCCCAGAGACGGAAACCGGCACAGATAGGGCATCTGCACCGGTCTTGGCGCTTAGTATTGATAGCGCATTGTTAGCATGAAGTTACGAGGCTCACCATAATAGTTGTTTCGAGTTCTAGCTCGGACAGTTTCAAAATACTTCTCGTCCGTCAGATTTTCTCCGGTCAGGGCGAAGTCCAGATTACGATTGAGTCGATATCCAATCAGGCCGGATATTGTTGTGTATCCGCCTTGCTCCCAACGCGTATCCCCGGCTTCGGCGAAGACCTCACTTGAATAGTTGAGGCCAGCGCCCACTCTCCAACCTTGATCGGGGTTATCGGAGAATCGATAGCGGGTCCATAGTTTAAGGTCATGCTCCGGCGTGTCGGTGGAAAGCGGTCTACCTTCCTGTTCTGGGTCGTTGACTAGTTCTGTCTGGGTATAGGCATAGCCTGCTGAAATATCCCAGCGAGGCGTCAGGCGGCCGGTGACCTCAAGCTCGAAGCCTTCACTTTCCGCTTCACCCTCGGCAATTGAGAAGCCTGGATTGTCCAGATCAGTAATGCCGCGGTTTTTGTCGGTGATCTTGAAGGTCGAGGCATGCCAGTTAAAGGCTCCGTTCATGTGCTCCCCCTTCAGCCCTAGCTCAACCTGCTGACCAGTTCGGGGGTCTAGGAAGTCGCCGTTCACCTCCTGCGAGCTTTGCGGCTGGAAAATTTCGGTGTAGCTAGCATAAGTCGAGACCTGATCATTGATATCATAAATCAAGCCGACATAAGGAGTGAACTCACTATCGATTTCGAAGTTGTTAGTTGAATCCAGTTGGTCCTCTGATTCCCACCAGCTTACTTGGCCGCCTGCAATGAAAGTGGTGTCAGCAAGAACCGATAGCCTGAGCTGGCTATAGAGACTGGTTTCCTGTGTCTCAAGATCCCGAGTCTGGTTGACATCGAAAGTGGGTTTCGGCGTGTCAGGATTGGGATTGGCCAAGTTGCGTTGAATGAACTGAGGGTCGCCGGAACCGAACAAGGTCTCTTCCTCAGTGATCCTATGGCTTGCGCCGACCATCCAGTTGTGTGTTTGACCCGCTAGCTCGAAGGGTGTTGAAAGCGTGGCATCGACGAACCTATCTTGACGGGGGTTGGCGATGCGCCATTGCCAGATGTCGATATCATCCGTGTTTGAGGTAGGGATACTGTTGCCAGCGGTGCTTTGCTGTGTATCGGTCTCTCGGTCAATATGGTTGGCGATAATACGAAAATTGCCGCCGTTATCAAGCTCATGCTCCAGTTCGGCGAAATAGCGCTCGATGCTTTCATCCTTCACGTCCCAAAGCGAGCCGTGATAGGTGGACCGATCAATGTCCAGCAACTGCCCATTGGCGAGCTGCGGGAGGCCATAATTGGGCCTGGATTCGCCTGATTGATCCATGAGACCGACAGATATGGTGGTGCTCGGAGTGATGTCGTATTCTAACGTGCCATACCCTGTGGTGTTTTCGGTATAGACATGGTCGATGAAATGGTTCCGATCATCATGTACGCCGACAAAGCGACCACGAAGTCTGCCAGATTCATCCAGCGCTCCGGTGACATCGACTTCGCCGCGATAGGCGTCGTGAGAGCCATACGATAGCGCCGTCTGAAAGCCGAACTCTTCCTGGGCGCGTTTGCGCGCCAGATTGACGGTACCACTGGGCTCGCCTGAGCCCTGAATGAGCCCGGCTGGCCCTCGTAAGACTTCCACACGGTCCAGTACCGCAGTATCGAACATGGTGTCGGTTACGCCGATTGCGCTGTCGATGGGGGTGCCGTCGAGCAGCATGGTGTCAATTTCGTAGCCGCGCGAGAGGTAGACCGATGCCGTGGGGCCGAAGTCTCGTTTGGTGATGCCTGTGGTGCGTGTCAGGACGTCATCCAGCGTCGTCATGTTCTGGTCATTCATGCGCTCTCGGGTGATGACACTGACAGATTGGGGCATTTCTTTGAGTGACAGCCCTTGCTTGCCTAGAGTTACTTTGCTGGATGTATAAGAATCATTTCCTTCTGTCACAGCTCCCCTATATTGTTCGGCGGACACTTCCACGACCGACAGCGCCACCTCATTAGGCCGCTCTTCCAACCGATAAGTACCATCCCCCTGCCTTACGGCCCTAAGACTGGTGCCACTCAGCAGCCGTTCCAGCCCTTCACCAACGCTGTACTGGCCCTGCAGCCCAGGACTTTGCCGCCCTTGCCCCAACTCGCCAGCGCCGCTGATAAAAACACCTGATTCAGCAGCGAAGCGGTTGAGCACCGTGCTGACCGGGCCCGCAGGGATATCGTACTGGCGAGTTTGCTGCTGGGTGGTTTGCGCCATGGCGGGCAGCGACAGCAGCGGCGTGGCTAACAAACCGGCGGCGGCGAGGTGTACCGCCAGCGCGAGGGCGCGGCGACGCCGTGGAAACGGACGGGTGGCGGTAGGCGATGGATGTAACGCGGTGCGTTGTTGCGGCATTTCGATTCCCCTTGCAGATGATTTTTGGCTGCTTATATAGGGGAATCGAACCAGCGCGAAAAAGGGGAACCGGAAAAGCGTTTTTTTATTCTTGGCTCGCCTTTATTCAGAGGCTGCCCCAGCCGCCTCGATCTTGATCCACCAGGGCATGACTTTGCGCACCTTCACCGGCAACGTGGTCTCGACCATGTTCAGGGTACGCTCCAGATCGTCAAGCGGGAAAGCGCCAAGCAGGGTGAGATCCGCCACCGCCGGGTCGACCTCTAATCGGCCATGGTGATGCTGGCTCAGCTCTGCGGCAAAGGTTTTTAACGACATATTTTCGGCCAACAACACACCCTTGGCCCAGGCGGCCCGGCTGCCGTCGGCGGGGTTGAGTTCGCCAATGCCGTTAGCGGCGTAGCTGGCCTGCTGCCCGGCGTCGACTACCTGGCGTTGGCCAGCATGGTCGGCATCGCCAAGGGTCTGAATAGCCACCGCGCCTTCGAACACCGCCAGCAGTTCGTCGGCCTGGCGTTGGCGCACGCTGAAGCGAGTGCCCAAGGGGGTCAGCCGGGCGCTTCGGGTATCCAGGTAAAAGGGGCGTTCGGGGTCTTTGCCGGTCTTAATCAGCACTTCACCCGCCACCAGTTGCAGCTGGCGCCGCTCCTGGTCGTAGTCGACGTCCAATGCCGAGGCGCTGCTTAGCCAAACCTGGGTGCCATCCTCCAGTTCGATGCGGGAGATTTTGCCGGTGGCGGAGCGGTAGTCGGCGCCCCAGTAGGCCACCCATTGCGGCAAGGGTGTCCACTGCCAGGAGAGCCCTACCAGCACAGCCACAACTGCCAGGCTAGAGAGCCCACTCAGCAGGTGCCACCGCCCCCGCCGCCGATGCCGCGCCGAGCTGATAACCCGGTCGGCAGCGTGGCGCTCGGCTTCATCCAGGTTGGCGGTAAAACGACGGCTGATGCCCTCCACCTGTTGCCAGGCCCAGCGGTGTGTATCGCTGGCATCATGCCAAGCCTGCCAGCGTTGACGCTCAGTTGCCGACATCTCCCCCGCTTGCCACTCCGCAAACCACTCGGCGGCCTCGGCCAAGGCGCGGCGCTTGGCGGCGTCATCGGGGCGAGCGGCCGAGGTCATTTAAAGGCTGGCCTCGAAACCGGCTTCGATCAGTGCGCATTGCAGCATGGCTTGAGCCATGTACTTCTTAACCATACGTTCGGAAACGCCCAGCTCTTCAGCAATCTGGCGATAGGGTTTGCCGTGCAGTTGGGAGGCAAGAAAGGCGCTGGCGACTTTCTCGGGTAGCCGCGCCAGCATGCGGTCTATTTCGCACAGTGTTTCGATGACAATTTGCTGGTGTTCGGCAGAGGGCAAATGCGCCTCGGCGCTGGCCGCCAAAGCTTGCTGCCAGGCACGCTCGATATCCTGGCGGCGCCAATGATCCACGCATAGACCTTTAGCCATACGGCTGAGATAGGCTCTGGCACCGTCGAAACTATCCAGATGGCGGGGTGTTTTCATCAAGCGCACAAACGCGTCCTGCGCCAGATCCGCCGCCGATTCACTGCATCCCAACTGCTGGCTGAGCAGCTGCTGCAACCAAGACTGATGGTGGTGATACAGCTGACCGAGGGAGTCTCGACAGCCGGTATGGTAAGCCGCAGGCTCGGCTGATCGGGGTGCCGCCGCCATATAAATAGTGCCCCACTGATTCGAAAATGATTCTTATTCTTTTTCAATTTAGAGGCAGTGTCAATGTCCACATTCACTTCAGAGCCTATGGCAGGTCAGCGGAAGTGAAGATAAACGCACTTAGCCCAGCATTGCACACTGTCGCGCGACACACTACAGTAAATAAAACCCAGTTAGGCATAAGCCGGTACGATGGATGATTAAAAGCATCAAGCATAAGGGACTAAAACTGCTTTTTGAAAAAGGCAGCACCAAGTGCGTTCGTGCCGATCATGTCGACCGTCTCCGTGATCGTCTGACCGTACTGGACGCAGCCACGAGTCTAGACGATATAGCGGCTGGCAACTGGGGCCTTCACCCTCTAACTGGAAAACTGGACGGCCAGTATGCCATCAAGGTGTCAGGTAACTGGCGGCTGTTCTTCGAGTTCCGAGACGGTAATGTTTACCTGCTGGACGATGATGATTATCACTGATGGGAGAACAAACCATGGCGATGTATAACCCCTCACATCCGGGTCGCATTATCCGGCAACGTCTGATTGAGGATGAAGACGGCCACAAGATTGGCAGCGTGGCATCGGTCGCTGAACAGCTCGGCTGCCACCGCAACACCCTGAACCGGGTAATTAATGGCAGCGCCTCCGTCACACCTGAAATGGCATTGGCTCTGGAAAAATTGCATGCCGGAAGCGCCGAGTTCTGGCTATCCATGCAGGCCAATTATGACCTCTTTCAGCTTCGCCATAGCCAGGGCGCGGCTTAGCCGAACGGTACCGTGCACCCAGCTAGTACCAATCTTCAACCGCCAGTTTCTTAATGCGTTTAAATTCCCCAGTATTGTGGGTAACCAATGTACCTTGGTTGGCAAGCGCGGTACCGGCTATCAGCGTATCGTAGGGGCCGATGGGGGTTCCCTGCTTTTCCAGGGTCGCGCGAATTTGCGCTGAGGCTTTGGCTTCGGGGGTGGAAAACCCAAGAACCTGTACAGTGTCGATCAGTTTGTCGAGCTGCATCGCTCTCTTTTTGGGAGCAACCGATTTTGCAATACCAAGCTCCAGCTCGTACAACACAATCGCAGGTATGCCGATATCACCGGGCTTTTTTGACAAGAGGTTATCGGCGACATTGCCCATGCCTTTGAAAAAGTAGATGAGCGTATTGGTGTCAAGCACATACATCAGAGTGGTTCTCGCTGATGATCGGTGCCGGTTTCTGCCCGAATCTCCTCCAGCGACGGAAACGCATCCCAAGCCCCCGCCAGTTCGACCACCGCCTGTGGCCATTCATTGGCAACCTCTTCTTTGATCAGATTAGTAATCCATTTGCTCTTGGAGATATTCATCGCCTTGGCCGCCGCCGCCATCTTCTTCTCGGTATCATCATCGATATAAATCGTCACCTGGCCCATGACACACCCCTTGTCAGCAAGTATATGTTGAAATATATGTCCCGGTAATAAAAGCGTCAAGGCTGGCGGCACCACGTGCTGGCATCTGGGATCTTTATCCTCTAACTGGAAAACTAGATACTTCGCCATCACCAGGGCGCGGCTTAGCTAAGCGACTCACATCAATGACTACCCATTCACCCTTGCCACCGCATCGCGGCTGGCGGCTTCACGCTGCTCGCCGGTGAGTTCAACTAGCTGCCCACCGCGCATTTCCAGCAGGCGGTCGGCCTGGTCGAAGTAGTGGTCGTCGTGGCTGATGACCACCAGCGTCTTGCCCAGCGCCCTTAGCTGCGGCAATAGCTCGCGGTAAAAGACTCGCCGGAACTGCGGGTCCTGGTCGGCGGCCCACTCGTCAAGCAGTAGTAGATCGCGCTGCTCGGCCACTGCCAGCAGCATTGCCAGGCGCTTTCGCTGGCCCTGGGAGAGGTTGGCGTTGGTGACCCGGTCGCCGTCAAAATCGAGCTTGCTGTGCATGCCAAGGGCTGCCAGCCACTCTTCCATCAGCGCTGGGTCGGGTGATTCACCCGCCGGGCCAATCAAGCGATCAAACAGGTGCAGATCGGTGTAGATAGCCGAGATGTGCTGGCGATAGGTTGTCCAGTCTTCCTCCTGAAGCGGCCTGCCATCGACCCTTATACAGCCGCTCTGGGGTTGGTAGAGCCCGGTCAGAAGCCTTGCCAGGGTCGACTTGCCGCTGCCGTTACCGCCGATCAGAAATAGCACCTCGCCGCGTTGTAACGTCAGGTCAATAGGGCCAATGGCAAAACCCGGCCGCGCTTCTTCTGCGGGATATCGATAGGTGACCTGATCCAGCGCCAGCGTTTGCCACTCATGACGATGGGTAGAATGCTCGAACGGTTCATGGTGTTCGGCCAGATCGAGGGCGCTGATTTTTTCGAACGCCACCCGGGCATTGATCAGCGGCGGAAAGGCGCCAATGGCCTGAATCAGCGGCGCGCGCAAAAACAGCAGCGTAAGCGAGAAGGTGGTGGCCACCTGCGCCGACGACCAGCCGAGGCCATTGGCCAGGAAGAACACCACACCGATAGCGCCCAGCATCATGATATTGAACCAGTTCACCGCGCTGAGATGGTAGGTATCGCCGCGAATGATATGGTGGCGATACGCTTTGGCGTTGGGGGTGTATACGTCACGGTACAGCCACTCGGCACGGTCACGATTGAGCGCCAGTTCTTTGCGCCCCTCGATCACCGACTGGTAGTCCTCATAGAGGCGGTCTTCAGCATCACGCAGCTTGGCCATGTGCCGATAGACCTTCGCTACCAGGCGCATGCCCACCAGAATCGTCAAGATCACCCATAGCGCCGTCACGGCCAGCATGGCAGGGGCGAGCCAGGCCAGGTAAAGGGTCACGCCCGCCGTCAGCACCCCGCCCTGCACCAACTCCGGCAGGCGTACAAAGGCCACAGTAATATAACGCACGTCACTGGATAAGCTGGCCAGCAAGCGCGCACTGCCAATCTGCTCGATACGCTCGATATCGGTATCCAGAAGGCGCTTGATCAGCTGCCCCCGCAGCCGATAGACGAAGTGGTGACCCAGGGTGGTCAAGGCTAATTGTGAGGCCAGGGTGATCGCCAGCAATAACGCCACCAGCGCCAGAAACTCCGGCAGGATGCGCCAGGGATCAGCGAAGGTGCCCAGCATCCGTTCATTGATATAGGCAATGACCCCGATGCCAAGACCAGCGCTGACCAGACTGAGCACCACCACGGCCACAAATGGCCAGCGGTAATCACGCCAGACAATCCTCAACAACTCCACGAATAGGGCTCCTTGGCGATTCAGGGTTAGCGCCGACGCTTGGCCGGCTTGTTTTCAGGTTTCAGCGGGCAGCCGCCGCACAGGGGCTCGCCGGGTAGCCGATATTTGATGCAGCACAGCCGCCGCACCCTGGACGGTGTCTCACCGCCCAGTTCCAGATAACGCACCGGCTGGTAGAGCGGGTTGCGCCGCCCACCGGGAAGCGTCTTGGTGTCGAGATAATCCAACAGCGGCTCACCGGCTCCGCTGAAATCAGGGTGCCGCTCGCAGGTCTTCCCCACAAACTCCACATAGTGACCAAGGTTGCTCCAGAACACCTTTTCAGAAAGCCCGGAGACCACAGCCAGCGTCTCGATAAGCGGTGCACAGTGGTCATCGAATAGGCGACTGAATCGCGCCTGGGGCGCTTTGGACGCCAATGGCACGCCCCCGTGGGGCAGCCAGATACGCGTGGCCTGGCCCTTATCGCCAAACGCCAGTCGCAACTCATTCCCACCCAACGGTAAGTCGTAACCCAATAACAGATTGGCCACCAGCGTCGGGATCGAGACACTGCTGAAATGAAATTTCGACCAGATCGACGCAACGGCTTTGCGGTCAGCATTGTCACCATGGCTGCAGCCATAGCGCGCCAGTTGCTCACTCAAGAAGTTTCGATCCAGCAACGCAGAGGCCGCCAGCGTCGGCTCATCAGGCGGACCAAACGCCGGGGCCTTCATGTTATCCAGCGGTGGCTGGCGGTAAAGCGCCAACAGCGCCTCCGCAGGATCCGCCACTGCCAAAAGCTCACCCGGTTTGATCGCCATGTTATTCATAGCCGCCGCAGCCCCCACATAAAGTAAGCGCCGCCAATCAGTGAAGCGACAAGGCCGGCGGGTATCTCATAGGGGAAGATAATCTGACGACCTACCCAATCCGCCAGCACCATCAATAGCATGCCGATCAGCGCAGCCCCCAGCAGATGCTGCCCTGCCCGGGAGAAGCCGACCAAGCGAGCCATATGCGGCGCCAGCAGACCAATAAATGAAAGTGGCCCCACTACCAGAGTGGCGCAGGCGGTGAGCAGCGCCACCAATACCAGCAGCGCCAAACGGGCGCGGTTGAGGTTGACACCCAATGCCCGAGCGGTGGGTGCCCCCAAAGGCAGGATATCCAGCCAGCGGGTCAACGGCAGCGTCACCAGCGCCAGCGCGGCAGCGATTACGCCGACGATCACCGCATTGGTGATATCCACGTAATAGGTAGACCCCGCCAGCCAGGCAATCACTTGCTGGCCCCGCGGGTCACCACCCGCCAGCATCACACTGCGAACGGCGTCAAACAACGCACTGACCGCCACCCCTGTGAGCAGCAAACGCTCGGGGAGATAGCCGCTCTTGCGGTTGATACCCACCAGCACCAGCAACGTCGCAAAAGCCCCCAGGGTGCCCACGCCAATCAGCATCATATTGGTGGGCGCAGGCAGCAGGAAGATGCCCAGAATTAGCGCAATGGCACAGCCACCGCTGATGCCCAGCACTTCGGGGCTGGCCATGGGGTTGGCGGAAAGACGCTGAAGAATGGTACCCGCTACCGCGAGCATCAACCCGCTGGCCGCCGCCGCCACCACCCGGGGCACGCGCCACTGCATGACGTTCCAGTTATCAGGCGACAGCAAATACCAGCCATCAACTCCCTGTCCAACCAGCAGCCCAAGCAGCGTAGCCCCCAGAAGCGCGAGGATTAAAGCGGTGGCCAAGCGGGAAGGCGCCGGGTGACGGTGGGCGAAAACACCCGCCCCTTTCGGCGGCTGATCGCCCTGGAGTTTCAAGCGCGGAATCAGCCACATTAACAGCGGTGCCCCCAAGGCTCCGGTAATCGCCCCGGTGGGAATAAAGGCCGCCACCATGCCGCCGAACTGCTGCAGCAGCAGGTCCGTCGTCGCCAGCAGTACCGCTCCCAACAGGGTCGACCATAACAGCCGTGGGCCTAAGCGGCGCGCCCCGGCCATACGCACAATGTTGGGCGCGGCCAAACCAATAAAACCGATGATGCCCACCACGCTGACAATACTGCCGGTAATAAATACGGCCAGCCCCATGCCTGCAAAGCGCAGATAGGCAAGCGATACCCCCAGGCTTTTAGCGCTGGCATCGTCAAGCTCCAGCACTGCCAGAGGACGCAGCAGAAACCAGGCGGCCACGCAGCTAATCGCCAGCCGTGGCCAGAGAGTGGCAACGCCGTCCCAGCCGTTTTGCGCCAGCGATCCTGCCCCCCAGATCAATAGCCCCGAGAGCGCTTCATGGTTGAACAGCAGCAGCGCGGTAGAGAGCGCCCCCAGATACAGATTGACCACCAGGCCCGCTAGCACCACCACGATCGGCGCCAGCCCGCGCCGCCAGGAGAGCAGGAAAACCAGCCCCACTGCCAGCGCGCCGCCCAACAAGGCAACCCATTCGCGGCCAGCCACCAGCAGGCCCGGCGCCAGCAAGGTGGCGGTCATCAGCGCCAGGTTAGCGCCCGACGCCACCCCCAGCGTGGTGGGCGACGCCAAGGGGTTGCGCAGCACCTGCTGCATAAGCACGCCTGCCAGCCCCAAGCCGCCCCCGGCGAGCAGTGCGATCGAGAGGCGCGGCCACCAAGCGTAGTAGAGCAGCAGCTCGTCGACCTTCTCGAAAGAGGGAGCCACCAATGCCTGGAGACCCAGGGCGACACCGCCTTGATCCTCTAGGCCCACCCAAAACAGCACCACCATAGGCAGGCTGAGCAACAGGCAGGCTTTCAAGGGCGACATCCCCCCCATCCGTTGAGTAACGTGAGCGGCGCCTAGCATGAGAGGCATCCTTGCAGACTGGCCATGCCGTTCGTCGTCCGGGACTTAACAGGCAGCAGAATCATTGTCTTCGCCCTACCGTTTTTTAGAAGTTGATGATGGAATAACGGATAACGATTCTAAATGATAATAATTAGCACTACAATTGACTCACTGTGTAAAAGGAGATAAACGATGGCAGCCAAACCGAGCTACCGGCTTTTCGATATCGCCCTGGCGCGGCGCACCCAGGTCAGCGACTCATTAGTCAGGTTCACCTTTACTGGCCCAGACGTCGGCCAAATGGCGACCTATGCCCCCGATCAGCGCGTCAAGCTGTTCTTCCCCGAAGGCGGTGGCAGTCTCGACCCGCTGTTTGAGATCGCCAAGCTGGAAGAGCACGACTGGTACGGCGCCTACCGCGCACTGCCGGACGCCCAGCGGCCTTCTGCGCGTACCTACACCATCCGCGCCCTGCGCCCGGAACAGGCTGAGGTGGACGTAGAATTTGTACTCCACGGCGACAATGGCCCCGCCTCGCGCTGGGCAATGCGCGCCCGTCCCGGCGACCGCCTGGCCATGACAGCTCCCGACGCCAATGCGGAAGGCCCAAAGCTGGGCTACGAGTGGAAGCCTCCCCAGGGCGTACGCCGGATCCTGATCATCGCCGATGAAACCGCCCTCCCCGCGGCGGCTGGTATTCTGGAAACCCTCGATGACCTGCCCTTCAAACCCAGGGCCGAAGCACTGTTCGAAGTGCCCCGCAGCGACGATGTGCAGCCGCTGCCCCAGGCCGCCAAACTGCACTGGTTGGCCCGCGATGCCGAACCCAATTGCCAGCACGGGGAGCTATTGATGAGAGCGCTGCGCGATATCGATTTACATAGGGAAATTCAAGCGCTGGGCGGCACGCCTGCTAACGCTACTACCAGCGCCACTGCCAACGACGAAAACGACGATGAGGACGGCCCGCTCTGGGAATCCGCCACCCTGGACGACAACGCGCCCTTCTACGCCTGGATCGCCGCTGAAACCAAGGTCGCCATGAAGCTGCGCCGCTATCTGGTCAACGAGTGCGGGCTCCCCAAACAGTACGTCACCAGCATGGGCTACTGGCGCAAGGACAAGGCCAATGGATAAAGGCGCAACAAACGCCACAGCGTTCAACAGTGATCACACAAGCCAGCCAATTCAAGCGACCATTGGCTGGCGAGACAGCCCCAGCCACTACGGTCGCATAAGCCGTGCGCTGCACTGGCTGACCGCTGCGCTGGTCACGCTGCAATTTACCGTGTTGCTGGCCTGGCGGGGAATGGGCGAAAACGCTATCACGCTCTTTTTGGCGAGCATCGGGCCTCATGGCTCGTTGGGTTTTATGCTCCTGATCGTAACCCTGACGCGACTTGGCTGGGCATGGGTCAACCGCAAGCAGCGTCCTCCGCAGCCGCCTGGATGGGGTGGTCGCATGGCGCGCCTTGTACATATCACCTTTTATGGGCTGCTGATTTGGCTACCCGCTTTTGCCATTCTGCGTCAGTACGGGCGTGGCGGGGCGCTGCGCTTTTACGGTATGGAGCTAGTGCCCGAAGTCGAGCGCGACATCACCTGGATGACCGCCCCCGCCGAGCTCCTTCACGGCCCGCTCGCGTGGCTGCTCTGTGGATTAATTTTCGGCCATATCGCGATGGCGCTGATTCACCGCTTATGGCTTAAAGACCGGGTACTGGCGCGTATGGTGAGGGGAAGTGGCAGGTAAGAGCTTAAGAAGTCACTAGATGAAGGCGCATACTCTGATGAAGAACTCGCTCAGCGTCATAGTGCTAAGGAGAGGTGCTCTTCGCCACTAGCCTGAATGACATGTTTAAGGACTGACAGACATGACGCCTCCGGCAACCCCATTTATCTGACCGGCTCGAATTTTCCAACGTCCAGCGCCAAATGGTGGCCTTTGAGGTGGAGACTCTGGGTTAGCAGTTCGTATGAGCGGCGAGTAGGCGTCAGGGATAATTTTGGCGAGAGTGAACCACTGATATGACCTCAATGCGATCCGTCACTTGATAGACCACGATAAAGTTTGGGTGAGCAACAATTTCTCGTGTACCCGGCAAACGGCCCACTTGGTGTAAGTAGGGGTGTTCAGCCACTGAGGAGAGAGCTGCTTCAATACGAATACGCAGCCGCCGGGCGGCTTGAGGATCGCGCTCGGCGATGTATACGACAAGCTCAAACAAGTCGTTAATCGCCTCGTCATGCCAGTGGATAGGCAGGCTCACGAAACTCCGCCGCTTTGGCGTTGCTCCGCGTCGGCGATGATCGCATCAACCTTGGTCATAACTTGATCATGAGGCATTCCTTGGCCCGGGTTGTCGATGCTGTGCTGAACCTTGGCCTTGAGCCAACGATCATAGCTATCGGCTTGTTCCTGCGTCTCGAATTCAGAAACGATGGGATCTAGCTGGGTATTCATGATCATCTCTCCTCGATTACCTGTACAGCTTAAACGATACTCTCTATTTTGACACCCTCCCTAGCAGTTCTCCCCCCCCCTGATACCGAGGCACCAATACCAAGGCACCATGTCCGATTCAATTGACCACCGAAGACACTACCTTCTCACTACTAGTCAACTTCTCTGGCGCCAACAGCTTGCCGCTCTCCAGCCGCACCAATCGATCCGCGAGGTGGAAATAGCGGTCATCGTGGGTAATCACCAGCACCGCTTTGCCCATGCGTTTTAGCTCTGGCAATACCTCGCAGTAGAACACCTCCTTGAATAACGGATCCTGGTCTGCCGCCCACTCGTCAAACACCAGGAAGGGCCGGTCTTCCAGGTAAGCCACTACCAGTGCCAAGCGCTTGCGCTGGCCCTGGGAGAGCGCCTGGGTGGTGAATGCGCCGTTTTCAACCTGCACCTTGTGCTGCAGGTGCAGCTTGGCCAACAGGCGGTTACCCTCTTCGTCGAGATCTTCCCGCGGCGCCTCCAACAGGCGCTCGAAAAGATGGAAGTCTGAAAAAACGACCGAGAAGAGCTGCCGATAGGCATCCCAGTCATCCGCCTCAACACGTTCGCCATTGAGCAACACCTCGCCACCTTCCGGCGGGTAAAGCCCCACCACCACTTTGGCCAGTGTGGTTTTGCCGCTACCGTTGCCCCCCACCAGAAACACCACTTCCCCCGGCGTAAAGCTAAGATTAATCGGCCCCAGCTCAAAGAAATCATCGCTCTGCTCGTGGTAGTACTGGTGGGTGACGTCGCGCAATTCTAGACGTTGAAAATCAGGCACCTGAGGTGACGCCTGCCGCTCCTGCCCATGGGGCATCTCGCGGGTGATGTCGTCAATTCGGCTAGCGGCTACCCGCGCCATATTGATCCGCGGAATATTGATCAGCAAGCCTTCAAGAGGGGTCACCATATACACAAACACCAGCGCAAAACCGGTCATGACCTGGGTTTGATTAGGCCCATCGCCCGCCAACACAAACAGCACCAGGCCAATGAAGGCGTACATCAGGAACTGCCCCCAACTGGTCGAGATCACGAACAGCGACATGCCATAGGTGCGCAGCCGCCGCACGCCTTCAACCGACTCCCCCAGTACCTGATCCATAAAGACTCGACTCTTGCGCTGGTGCAGGCGCAGCTCTTTTGCCCCATCGGTCAGCGCGCGGAAATGACCAAACAGTCGATCCTGCTCTGACGACGCACTTTGGAGGTAACGAATCGCGCGTAAGTGCACCAAGTGGTAGCCGATAGCCCCCAGCCCAATCACCCCAAGGGCAAACAAGAACACCTGCCATGACAGCATTGCCAGGTAGCCCAAACACCCCACCACGATGACCGTATTGGTCAAAATCACCGGCAAGCTAACGAACAGTACCGCCACGTTGTTGCTGTGCTCGGTGAGCGCCGACTGGATCCGCGCACTGCCCACCCGCTCGAACTGGGCAAAGGGGGTCTCGGCCACGCACCGGGCGACAAAACTGCGCAACTCAGCCAGGGCACGCTGTCCTAACCGCTCAAAAAGCGCCGTCGACACCATCCGGCAGACCATTAACGCCACGGCAATCCCCGCGAAGGCCCAGGCAGCGTTGGTATGGGAGGCGGCATCGCCGGTTAACGCCACATTGATTTGGGCTATCAGCAGCACGCTGAAAAGCCCCGAGAGAATACTGGCCAGCGCAGCAGCGGCCATCAACCCGCGGGTTCGACGAATCAGATAGGAAAGCACATTCACCTCGTTGGAAAGCGATTGAAAACCGACACCTATCTCTAATGACGAACCGCGCACGCAAAAAGTTAACCAATATTTATGTAAACAAGCCTCATTCTCATTCGTCCTTAGATAAGGAAGTCAGTAACGCCGCCCTCCGATGGGGTGATTTTTTTGCTGTTTTTTTATTCGTTTCTTTGACTCGTTCTTATTGATAGGAGCTTAGCGGTGTCCAGTTCTGTCCAGGCACAAACAAAGGTACAAATACCTTATGAAAGCCCCACGGTAGCCTCGCTGCTCTCACGACCAGAAGGGGGCACCTATCGCGTTACCTATGAGATCACCACGCAGACACTTTATGTGGAAGGACATCAAGAACGTCTTGAGTGGTTGTTAGTAGATGACAACAGCACCTTGACGCTGCAGTGGTCACAGCGTTCAGCACCTCCTCTCCCGGCGTTACTGGCGGCTATCGAAGGGGCTTTTGCCTTTCACCCTGGGGCTGTAGCGCTTCGTCTACAGCTACCCACTGGTTTGCATGCCAATCTGTGCGCAACTGGCATTGCGGTTAAAGGTCCTCATGGAGATCTCTGGGCCTACGCGGAGCTATTTTGGCAGCTGCCAACCCTCTGGCTGAACTCTCCCGCCATGCGCCCCTACCCACGGCAACCCATCCTGGCGAATGGCAAGCGACACCCACGCCGCCCACCGCGCCCCAGTGGCACGGTCTATCAGCGCCATATTCCCTGGCTGGATGCCACCCTGAGCTTTCGCGTCCTTGACCTGGAGCTCGACCTTGAACGCTTCAACCGCTGGATGAACGACCCGGTCGTCGCCCACTTCTGGGAAGAGCAAGGTGATCTGCAACAGCACCGCGAGCGGCTTGAAAGCACGTTGCAAAATCCCAGCGTGGTACCGCTGATCGGCTGTATCGACGGCGAGCCCTTCGGCTATTTCGAGACTTACTGGGCCAAGGAGGATCGCATCGGCGCTTACTACGACGCCGGTGACTTTGATCGCGGCTGGCACGTGTTGATCGGCGAAGCTGCTTTTCGCGGGCGGCCCTATGTGGCGGCCTGGATGCCCTCCATCTCGCACTACCTGTTTCTGGATGACTGCCGCACCCAGCGCCTGGTGATCGAGCCCCGCGTAGATAACGCCAAGATGCTGCACAACCTTGCCCGGTGCGGTTATGCCCACGTCAAGGCGTTCGATTTCCCCCATAAGCGGGCCATGCTCGGCATGCAGCTACGCGAACACTTCTTTAACGAGCGCAGTTGGATTCCGCTGCCTCCGCACCCTGGGTCTGCGCCACGACCCGACCCACGCTTCACCTTATAAACACGTCAGCCACGAGGACTCTTATGCATATTCACGACTTGATCGGCATCGGCTTCGGCCCCTCCAACATTGCCCTGGCCATTGCGCTCGACGAGCAACGCCAGTCAGGGCAAGCAAGAGATGCCTTCTTTATAGAGCGCCAGCCCTGCTTTGCCTGGCACCCGCATATGCTGCTGGACAATGCCCATATGCAGATCTCTTTCCTCAAAGACTTGGTCACGCCCCGCAATCCTGGAAGCCGTTTCAGCTTTCTCAATTACCTCCACAGCAAAGGCCGCCTACAGGACTTTATCAACCTGCAGACCTTCTTCCCCAGCCGCCACGAGTTCAATGACTACCTAAGCTGGACGGCCAGCCACTTTGAACACCAGTGCGCCTATGGCGAGGACGTATTTGAAGTACTGCCCGAAACGGACAACGACGAGGTCGCCTACCTCCGCGTGCGTTCACGGGATGAGAGCGGCACGGTGCAGGAAAGGCTCACCCGATCATTGGTGATCAGCGTAGGCGGCGCGCCCAATGTGCCTGAATGCTTCGCCGGGCTAAAAGACGACCCAAGGGTCTTCCACTCCAGCCACTACCTTCGTGAGCTGGCGAAGCAAGACGCCCCCAAACGCATCGCGGTGATCGGCGCGGGCCAGAGCGCCGCTGAGATATTCCTTGACCTGCACAACCGCGAAGGCATTCAGGTGGACCTTATTAGCCGGGCGTGGGCCTTTAAACCCTCCGACGATAGCCCCTTCGTTAACGAGATATTCAATCCCGAATACACCGACTACGTGTTCAACAACCCCACCGGCCAGCGTGAAGCACTGCTGCAGGAGTACAAAAGCACCAACTACTCAGCCCCTGACCTGGCGTTGATTCAGGAAATTTACGATGTGTTCTACCAACAAAAAGTGACCGGCCAGGCCCGCCACCGCTTCCGCCGCCGCCATGAGGTTATCGGCAGTGAAGCAACTAACGAAGGCGTCGAGCTCAACGTGCGTGACCTGGAGACAGGCCATACGGATATCACCCGTTACGACGCCGTGGTGCTCGCCACCGGCTATGTACGCGACACTTATAAACAGCTACTGGCCCCGGTTGAAGACTACCTATCTGACTTTGCCGTCAATCGTCATTATCAGCTCTACACCAAACCTGAGTTCAAACCGGCTATTTTCCTGCAGGGAAGTTGCGAACCCACCCATGGCTTGAGCGACACCCTGCTGTCGATTTTGGCGGCGCGGACAAGTGAAATCTGCGATGCATTAGATCAGACAAACCCCTTGTCTACTTCCTCTCCCTGTAAGCAAGAAGTCCCCACCCCATAGTGGCCAACCCCGGTGTTCACCAGGTGTTGACATCGGGGTATAGCTATTCATAATACAAATAATAACAATTAGTATTTACATAAATATCGACACAAACTCAACGCAAGGAGAACATTCGTGAACCAACCCATTTTCCGCAAGCGGTGGCTAACCACGGCTATTGCTGTGGCTGCGTGCAGCTCTTCGGCGTTTGCTCAGGAAGCAGACCAAGATTCATCTGATTTGCCAGTTGTCAGGGTAGTAGGCGAAGCAATCTCCGAGCCTTCTACCGAAAATACGGGGTCTTATACATCCAATAGAGTAACCATTGGTAAACAAGAGCAATCTCTCAAGGAAATACCTCAATCTGTCAGTGTTATCACTCGTGAGCGAATGAATGATCAGAACATGACGACTCTTGGCGATGTCATGTCACAAACCACAGGCATAACGAAAAGCGGCTTTGGACCTTCAGCTTCAATCTTCAGATCCCGCGGGTTTGATATTGATACTTTGTTACTCGACGGTAGCCCAATAGATACGGCAGCTGGTGTGACGGACACTATATTCGATACTGCTGTACTAGATCGAGTAGAGGTATTACGCGGCCCTTCAGGGCTTCTTCAGGGTTCTGGCGAGCCTAGTGGCACCGTCAACCTAGTTCGCAAGCGCGCAAAGCAAGATTTTGGTTTTCAATCTTCCCTTTCATATGGCTCCTGGGATACTTATCGCGGTGAGGTCGATATCACTGGCGCGCTTGATGAGTCAGGCAGGCTGCGTGGTCGCTTCGTCGGAGTATATGACGATAAAGGTAGTTTTATTGATCATATTTACGACGAACACACCCTAGGATACGGCACCTTGGAGTACGACCTTACTCCGAACACAACTTTATCTGCTGGCATCATGAGTCAATCTGGTGAATCCAGACCTAATTTTGGACTTCCACAACTCTCCAATGGTGAACTATTAAGCATTGACCGATCTACATATCATGGTTCTCTTTGGGATATTAAAGACGAAAACCTTGATAGGTACTTTGTTGAACTAGAGCATCAGTTAGATAATGGCGGCAACTTGCGCCTGATCGCAAATTACATAGAACGAGAAACTGATACTCAACAAAGCTCAGCAGGAGTCAGCTTCCCAGATACTAATACAGACGCTATTGATATTGCACAATGGCGGATTATTACTCCCCGCGAAGACAGCTTTGTGGATGCTACGGTTTCCACCCCGTTTACTTTTCTGGGTGAGACACACAACATCATGGCAGGGGCCAGTTACAAAGTCACCGAAGAACAGGTGAATTGGAGCTACGGAAATCCTCAAAATATACAGCGTAGCTTAGTTAACCCCGATCCTAACACTCCAAAACCAACATTTGACATCAATCAAACCACTAACTCAAAGACAGAAGAAACAGGAGTATACAGTCAACTAAACCTATCCGTTTTAGAAAATACGACACTCGTCGCAGGTGGTCGGGTAAGTTGGTGGGAAGTGAAGGATCGACTAAACTCATCTAACAACTTCGATATTGATGGCGAACTTACTCCTTACGCAGGTTTAATCTATGATATAAATAAGGACATTTCAGCATACGCCAGCTATACTGATATCTTTAAGCCTCAGAGTTCACAAAATATTGATGGTGAGTTTCTTGACCCACGTACTGGTGAGCAATTTGAACTAGGTCTAAAAGGTAATTCACCTAATGGTTTATTAAATTGGCATGCTGCGGCTTTTCGAATTATTGATCAGAACCGTAGCGTTACCGATATAGAAAACCCTGGATTTTCGGTTTCCGATGGGGAAGTTGAAAGTAAAGGGTTGGAATTAGAGATTACTGGGCAGCCTTTGCCTCGCCTAGATATATCAGCAGGCTATGCCTATACACTAACCGAGTACTTAAAGGATCCAGTTCAGCAAGGCAGAGACTTTTCTACCGAGACCCCAGAGCACAACCTTAAGCTGTGGTCACGATATCAATTTTCTGACGATCCTGACACAGGATGGAGAATTGGTGCTGGAGTTAACTATATCAGTAGCATCTATGTTGAGGCAGGTGATCAAAGTTGGGACCAAAGCGGATACACATTGCTTTCAGGATTAATTGGATACCGCTTTAATCGCCATCTCGACTTTTCACTTAAAGGCAACAACCTAACTGATAAAAAGTACTTTGATTCATTGAGGGCCCGTTCGCGAAATAATCATTATGGCGAGCCGCGCAATTTCACGCTAACAATGCGCTATCAGTACTAATCATTAAAACCTGCACAGGCTTGTTCCCTGTGCAGGTTTTTCTTAAAAGGAGCAAGTTTCTTTGTAACTTTTGCCTAACTCTTCGCGTTTTAGCACTAAAAATAGCAAACGTAGCATGAATAATAAAAAATATAGTTAAGGCAAAAAGCTTATTTTATAATCCAAAATAAGAAAAAGCACCTTTATTTGGAGATCACCCCTTTCCGATAAGCGCAAGAAAATTTTCAAAAACCTACCAATAGCAAAACATTTATTTAAAAAGAGCCTTATAAAATGACCTTTTCCAGCCTTCCCATAGTTAAAAACCCGAATATTTTAGTAGTCTTCCATATTTCATTACTTATTCCTTTCGTTAGCCAAGCTTCAGAGCCTCCTTCATCTATAGCACTCAGTTGGACTGTTGCCGAAACATTGGTCGCTCTTGAGGCTCATCCCCAAGGAATGTGGGCACCAAATAAATACGAAGAATGGGGTAGTATCAGGTCGCTTCCAGAAAGTATATTTGACATTGGGCTTCCCGCCCAACCAAATCTTGAGCTTATCACCGAGCTCGCCCCAGACATTATAATGTCAGAAGCCTACTTATCCAAAATCGACGAGAGACTTTCAATAAATTACAACACACAGGTGGTTTCAACTTACGACAGCGACTTGGATACTTGGAAGCAATTAACAGACCTCACTAGAAAACTATCTATTTCGATTAAAAAGCAAGATACTGCTGAAAACTATATAGACACCATAGAAACTGAAATAGAATCTTTAAAAGATATCGTAAAAGACTGGTCAGAGCCACTCCTGATTATTCGAGCTTTAGATGATAGCCATGTCAGAGTTTACGGAGAAAATAGCTTACCCCAAGCCATACTTGATCGTCTTGACCTTCCCAATGCTTGGGAAAAGCCGACAACCCGATGGGGGTTTACCGTTGTTGGTATCGAAGAACTCATAGACATTGAGGCAAGGCTGGTAATTGTCAAAGGCCCCGGCATATCCGATGAAAGAATGAACCAGCTTTCAAATCATGGATTGTGGCAGCATATGCCTAGTATCAAGGAAGGTACTGTAATATCGGTTCCACCGTTCTGGATATTTGGTGCACTACCATCAGGATATCAATTTGCTCGCAACTTGGTCGACGCATTGGTAGCAGACCAATCAATCTCAACCACTCAACGCCAATGAACGTGTAGCCACTTCCGCAGTGGTTAAGGCTGCGAATGTACTCATTAGCGAAATCATCCTACTCCATAACTCTTCTCAGCCGCACAAAACTGACAGCTGAGAAGAGCAACCATAATTTTCAATACCCAAAGATCCTCAAACCATTGAGCTCTCCTCTACATGTCTCGATGGATGAGTCTCCTCTTGCAGCTTTTCCACCACCTGCGGCAACACGGAATCACTGGAGACGATAGAGAAATGCCCCTCGGAAACCTCAATAGTAAGATCTGGCACTTGCCCTACCTGTTGAGCTAACGCTTGTTGTTCTTTTTGCAGACGCTCTTCTGACCACCAGCAACCTATGTTGCAACTCAACTTTGGCAAAGTATCAATTTGGAGGGAGAGCTTTTTCAAGTATCTCGCCACACAGAATATTCGAGCAAGCTCCTCGTTATCCAAAGCTGCGTAGCCCTCACGACCATATGCATCGAATGATTCCATTAGCCTCGACAACTTAATGGCAACCTTCTCCTCACTCGGTTCTTGCACGCTCTCTTCATTACCATCATGCGTTTCAAGGTCAACGCCTGGCAGTATTATCGATGCAAAGTTAACGAAATCTCTCTCCCAGCTATCCTCACTGTGGAGGCCAACGCCAGGTATATAGGGGTCTATCAAAGCCAAATGGCTTACATCTTGCCCTACCCTTTCAAGCCGTGCCGCGATCATCGCCGCCAATGCCCCACCAAGGGACCAACCCAATAGCCGATAGGGCCCCATAGGCTGTATGCGGCGTATTGTCTCAACATAGGCATCCGCCATTGCCTCCAGCGACGAGTCTTGATGCTCAGGATCAGTTAGCATCCGGCACGGCAGTCCATAGACCGTACATATTCCCTGCAGGTGTCGGGCCAACGGTTGATAGTCGTAAACCGTTCCCATCACAGCATGGATGCAGAATAGCGGCGGCTGATCGGGACACTCACCGTTGAGCATGACAGTCCCTTTGGGCAGCGACTCGCTGTTACCCCTCAGGCCCAGCAGATCCGCAATGGTCGGTTTCTGCATTAGGTCGAACAATTTGAAGTTAAGTCTAGGTTTCCGCAGTGCTTGCACGCGCCCCATCACTTTCAAGCTCAGCAGGGAGTCCCCGCCCAACTCGAAGAAGTTGTCGGTCTCACCGACCCGTTCAACACCCAACACTTCTTGCCATATCTCGGCGAGCTGCTGGGCTTCCGAGGTAGAGGGTGCCACATACTCGCGAATTTCCTCTAGATCCGGCTCGGGCAACGCTTTACGATCCACCTTGCCATTGGCATTCAACGGCAGTGCATCCAACGTAATCACGACGCCCGGCACCATATAATCCGGTAGAGTTTGGCCCAGCGCTTCACGTAGTGCGCGGGTATCGAGCCCACCTTCGGCTTGAGGCACCACATAGACCACTAGCCTCGAGCCACTAGGACTTTCCTGTGCAACCACTACCGCTTCGCGAATCTCCGGTTGAGCCAACAGCTCGGCTTCGATCTCACCTAGTTCTATACGCAGGCCGCGGATCTTCACTTGGTGATCAAGACGACCCAGGTACTCAAGCTGGCCATCCTCCCGCCAGCGCACCAGGTCCCCCGTACGGTAGAGGCGCTCGCCCTCCGTGAACGGATCAGCGACAAAACGCTCCGCTGTGAGACCACTGCGATTGAGATAGCCACGGGCCAGGCTTACCCCTCCGATATAGAGCTCTCCCGCGACGCCCTGGGGTACCAGGCTGAGTTCACCATCCAAGACGTAGGTGCGGGTACCGCTAATGGGTCGCCCAATGGGGATCTGACGGTGCGCGTCATCACGGCACCACCAGTGAGTGACATGAATAGTGGTTTCAGTAGGACCATAAAGATCATGCAGATTGGCACCTTCGAGACACTCAGCCACGTCCTGCTGCAGCGTGGCTGGAACGGCCTCACCACCACACATAATATGCTTGAGCCGCGTATTGGTCTTAACATCGGGATAGGCCAGGAAGGCCTTGAGCATTGAGGGCACAAAATTGAGCGTGGTAACGCCGTGCCGCTGGATCAACTCGATGATGCGTTCTGGATCCCGATGATCGCCTGGTTGAGCTACCACGAGGCGAACTCCGGCACTCAATGGCCAGAAAATCTCCCATACGGAGACGTCAAAACCGAAGGGCGCCTTATGCAAGACAGCATCTGACTCATTGAGCTGATAGGTCTCCTGCATCCAGACCATGCAGTTGGTCAAGGCATTATGGCGGATGGCGGCGCCCTTGGGTCGCCCGGTGGAGCCTGAGGTGTAAATCACATAGGCGAGGTGCTCGCCGTGGATCGCCACCGAAGGGTTTGTCGAGGCGTGATGCGTGACATCCAACTGATCCAACTCAATAACGCTCAGACTTTCCGAGACTGGCAAAATCTCGCGAAGAAACTGTTGGGTCAGGAGCAGTTCGATGCCACTGTCTTCGGCAATATAAGCAAGCCGTTCAGTGGGGTAATCAGGATCCAGCGGCACATATGCACCGCCAGCTTTGAGAACAGCCAATAGCCCTACTACCATCTCGATAGAACGCTCAACGGCAATGCCCACCCGGGTTTCAGGGCGCACACCCAAGCCAATCAAATAGTGCGCTAAACGGTTGGCACGAATATTAAGCTCGCCGTAGCTGAGACGGTGCTCTGAGAAGATCAATGCCATTGCCTCTGGCGTCTTCATGGCTTGGCATTCAATCATTCGGTGGACTGGCTGACCACTGGGATGCTGGAGTAAGCTCTCTCCCCACTCGTTCAACAATTGCCTTTCGTCTTTTCCTAGCAGGCTGATATCGCTCAATGATTGCTGAGGCGCCTTTTGAAGACTATTTACAATGCCGACCAGTGCCGCACACATATAATCACACAACCGCTGAGCCCCGAGTTTGTGGCTAACCTGCGCCACCAGCTGGAACCCCTCGCCAAAGTCGTCTACTGACATCACAATTGGGTAGTTAGTACGCCCCCGATTGCCCAGGGCTTTCATCCCCTCCCACGCCCGGCTAGTTGCATTCTCCTCTAGAGCACTATAACGATAGTTCAGTAAGGTTGAGAACAGTGGTGATCCTCCACCTACTCCGCTGCATCGCTGTGCTAGTCCGAGACTAGCATGCTCGTGGTTCAACAATTCGGCCAACTCGCTATGGGTCTGGCGTAAACAGCCGCCCACGCTTTTAGCACCTAGTCTAATACGAATAGGTAACGTGTTAATGAACATTCCAAGTGCTCTTTCGGCGCCCTCACTACCTTGCATACGGCCAAATAGTAGAGTGCCGAACACCACGTCGTCCCGCCCTGTCGTTTTACTCAGCACTTGCGCCCAAGCTAAGTGAAATAGGGTAGCGGTACTGACACCATGTCGCTGTGCTTGCTGTCGAACTTGTTGGGCCAGTTCTGCTGTCAGTGGTAGGCGAATCTCCTCAATGCCACTGCCATCGCCACGTACATCCAGTAATCCGAATGGAGCAGTAGGCTCCTCAACATCGCCCAATTTTTCTCTAAAGAAGGCTTCATGCTCTGTCTGACTCACTCCCAACCTTGCCTGTGCTACGAAGTTTCGGAATGGCAGCGGTTTGGGTAGCTCTCCTTCTCGCCCTTGCTGGATTAAGGCAATCTCGTCCACTAGCAGATCAAGTGTGGTGTGATCGAGCACCAGGTGGTGGCTGGGCAATTGCAGCAGCCATCGCCCTTGCTCAGCATCTTGTGCCGCAATAGCTCGCACCATCGGCGCCTGGCGTACATCGATGCGATAATGCTCAGGATCAACATGGGCGTTTAGTCGTTCGGAAACGCTGCACGAGGTATCGGGTTCTTCCAGCTCTAGCCACTCCACCTCTAGTGAGGCGTGCCGATACACTACTTGTACTGGTTCATGAAGCCCTTCCCAGAGCACTGCAGTGCGCAGAATATCGTGACGGGCAATAAGTTGATTGAAACCAGCAACGAACTGCTCAAGCCGTTCCTGGCTATCAAAACCAAGTAAGCAAGGGAGTACATACGTGTCACCCTCTTGCTGTAATCGGTGATGGAACAGGATACCCTCCTGCAACGGTGCCAGAGGGTAGATGTCCTGGATATTGATCGCTCCGCTTGGCACTGCATCTTCTATGCGACTGATTTCATCAGTATCCAAATCGATCAGTGTCAGCATGTCCGGCTGGATCGACTGACAATGCTCTGGAATCCTGTTGGGCGGTACAACCAGTTTTTTCCTATCAGGCTCTATGGACAGCGCCTTGGCAAAGGCTGCTAGTTCTGGCGACTGGAACAACGTCCGTACTTGAGATTCCAGCCCTCGAACTCGCATACGCTCAAGCACACTCAGTGCCAACAGAGAGTGTCCCCCTAGCTCAAAGAAGTTGTCGTGACGCCCTACCTGCTCGACACCCAGCACCTCGCTCCAAATCGCCGCCAGCGCCTCTTCCGTCTTACCTTGGGGCGGCTCGTATTGCGAACTACTGGTGAAGTCCGGCTCTGGCAATGCCTTGCGATCCACCTTGCCGTTGGGCGTTAGTGGCAAGGCATCGAGCATCATCACCAAACTTGGCACCATATAGTCCGGCAATACCTGCCCCAGACGTTCGCGTAGCTCAGCCGTATCGATCGATTCATGTGGCTGGGCAACGGCATAAGCCACTAACCTGGCTCCTCCTGGCCCTTCCTGAGCCACCACTACCGAATCACGGATTTCTTCGAACTCCACCAACCGGGACTCGATCTCACCGAGTTCGAGACGCTGCCCCCGGATCTTGACCTGTTGATCGGTGCGTCCGATGTATTCAATAGCCCCATCGGTGCGGTAGCGGGCCAGATCGCCTGTCCGGTAGAGCCGCTCCCCAGGCACATCGGCAAACGGGTTGGGCACGAAGCGCTCCGCCGTCAGCTGCGGCTGATTCAGGTAACCCCGCCCAACCCCAACACCGGCGACATATAGCTCGCCACTCACCCCCGTTGGTAACGGATTCAGTTGGTTGTCTAGGACGAATAGCTGGGTGTTATCGGCCGGTTTACCGATTGGCACCACAGCTACATGCTCGTCATTGTCGCTACGCAGCAAGTGCAGGGATACGTCATCGGCACATTCTGCAGGGCCATAGGCATTGACCAATGGGATCGCTGGATAGCGTGCAAACCATTGGCGCACTAGTTCATACGTTGAGGCTTCGCCCGTAGGCAGCAACCAGCGCAGTGCTGGCAGGTCGACTGAGGTAGTATTCAACATTCCCTGTATCACTGCAGGTACGCTTTGCAGTACTGTGACACCGTTATCGCGCACATAAGGAAGCAACGCACTGGGATCGCGTGCAATCTCATCAGGCACGATCTCGATGCTGGCTCCACACAACAGTCCCGTCAGCGTTTGCCAGACGGAGATATCGAAACTCAGCGCTGCAGTCTGGGCGATGACATCGCTGGCCGACAGACCCAGGTAGGGAACCTTGCTCAACTGGTTATTGAGCATGCCACGATGACTAACGACTACGCCCTTGGGTTCACCGGTCGAACCGGAGGTATAGATGACATAGGCAGCCTGATCTGGGTGCACCGGTACGGTGATATCCCCCTCTAGCCCTTCCGCCAGGACGAGATCTTCGAACACAAACATCTGCGGTGGGTTGGGCATGGATGCAAGCACAGCTTCGAGACGCGGTGTTTGCTCAGCAGTGGCAACCAGAACCGATGCCTGGCTAGACAGCATATCGGCGATACGCTGATCAGGAAGCCGTGTATCCAACGCTAGATACGCACCGCCAGCCTTGAACGTACCCAGAATCATGCTCGGTAACGCCAAGCCACGCTCGGCATGCAGAGCCACGACGTCATCCTTCTTCACCCCTACTTCCCGCAGTGACTGGGCAATGCGATTAGAGGTGCCTTCTAGCTGATCATAAGTGAGCAACTCTCCCTCGTGGCGAACGGCAACTTGGCGTGGATGCTGTCGTACCTGCTCACGGAACAGCTCGATATAGCCTCGCTCAAAGGGATAAGCAACCGACGCTCCACTTCTTTGCATTAATTGCGTTTTTACCTCCCCTGCTGGCATCACTTCCAATTCGTGATATGGAGCGTCAGGGCTGTCGATAATTTGCAAAAGAACTTGGCGGAACTCCGAGAGCAAACACTCAACTTCGGCACCTTCGAATTTACGCGCATCGTAGGAGAGCTGCAGTGTTAACTCATCTCCAGGCATGACTACGACAGTCAAAGGATAGTTGGTATGCGTGCGGTTGCCTTTGATTGCTACCTGGAAGTCTTGCCCTTTCCCAGTCAAGCTGGCATCTACCGGAGCGTTCTCAAAAACAAAAAGACTATCGAATAGACTGCGCCCTTGTACCCCCTCTCCCAACGATTGGATTTCTACTAGCGGCAGGTGCTCGTATTGGCGCACCTCCAGGTTTTTCGCCAATAGCCCATGCAGCCACTCAAGGACGGAGGTTTGCGGCAAAGGCGCTGAAACCCGCAGTGGAATCGTGTTGATAAACAACCCAACCGTCTCCTGTATGCCCTCAAGTTCTAGCGGGCGCCCAGCCACTGTCACGCCGAATAGGATGTCATCCACCTGGGAAAGCCGCCCTAACAGCAGTGCCCATGCCCCTTGTACGATCGTATTGACAGTCAATTGATGCTGTCGAGCAACGTTCTGTAGCTCTACACTCTCATCGTGGGAGAGAGAAGAGAATACATCGGCCACCGTGGCAACACTGTCGAGCGAACCGTGCGGTTTAAGATAAGGAATTGGTGTTACCTCATCGAAACCTTCAAGCTCATGTTGCCAATAGTTGCGGAGGACATTGACATCCTGTTGCTGCAACCAAGCGATAAAATCACGATAAGGCCTTGGTTGCGTCAGCTCATGACGCGTACCTAGACGATAGGCATCGTAGTAGTGGAAGAAATCGCTGAGCAACAGGGAGCGGCACCAGGCATCCATCAGAATATGGTGGAAACTCTGTACGACGTAGAACAGGTTCTCCGCCAGTTGAATAAGGCGTACCTTGAGCAGTGGTGGCCTTTCCAGATCGAAGCCATCATCAAGTTCCTGGCGCAATAACTTCGACAAGCGACGATCAGCCTCATCCTCGTCCGTGCCGTGCCAATCGATATATTCCACGGGCGAAGGAACTTGCCGATACACCACTTGCAACTGCATGTCTTCGGTTTGCCAGACGAATCCTGTACGTAAAACCTCATACCGTTCGACGACTCGTTGCCAGGCTTTCTCAAAAGCATTGATATCAATCGGCGAAGCAAACCGGTAGCGATCCTGCATCATGTACATACCCGCGCCTGGATTGAGCAGGGTATGCAATAGTAGCCCTTGCTGCATCGGTGCCAGCGGGTAGATGTCCTCAACATTGGTGGCATCCAATCGCAAATCATCCAACTGCGCCTGACTCAGCCCCGCCAGCGGGAAGTCGGATGGCGTGGCGCCACGAACGCCGCTGTCACAGTGCTCAATCAATGCCTCTAGTTGCGCTTGGAAGCTTGCTTGCAAGGCATGTATCGCTGCCTCGCTGTGAATCTCACGACTGTAATGCCAGTCGAAGCGCAGTTGGCCATCTTGAGCCCAGGCCACCACCTCAATCCAAGTCCGGCGCTCATTTTGCGCCGCGCGGGGCTGCCCGGCGTTCTCTTTGGCGAGTTTCCAGGCCGCATCGCCCTGCAGAGAGCGGTCAAACTGGCCTAGATAATTGAAGGTGACCTGGGGGTAGGCGCCACCGACCAGCGCGGGTTCCTCTTTCAAATAGCGCAGCACGCCGTAACCGAGCCCCTTGTCAGGCACTTGGCGAAGTTGCTCTTTGATTGCTTTTAGCCTCGAACCCGGCTCCGCATTACCCGGTCTCAGGCGAACTGGGTAGAGGGATGTGAACCAGCCCACGCTGCGACTGAGGTCGATACCCTCGAACAGGTCTTCGCGGCCATGACCTTCCAGTTCGATCAGTACGCTGTCTCGCTCCGCCCATTGGCATAGGGCGCTCGAAAGTGCCGTGAGCAACAGGTCATCCACTTGGGTACGGTAGGCCTTATGCACCGGCCCCAGCAGTTGCGTGGTTGCCTCAGTAGACAAGCTGCCTGCAAGTGATGCGGTATCGGCAACGGTGTTGCTGCCCTGGAGATTCTGTGCCGGTAGGCTAGGCTCTGGCTCGTTGACGAGGCTTTCCCAATAGGGACGTTGCTCAGCCAACGCCTCCGATGTGGCGTAGTCGGCCAGGGTGCGCGCCCACTCATCTAGCGAAGTGGTGGCTGGTGGTAGGTCGAGCGCCTTTGCTGCACTTAACTGCGTGTAGGCCGCTTGCAGGTCGTCGAGAATCACGCGCCACGAGACGCCATCTACCACCAGGTGGTGAGCCACTAGCAGCAGTCGTCCGCCATGCTCGCCTCCCAGTGCCATCCAGATGGCACGGAACGGCCGCGCCAAACTCAGACTGCGTTGCGCAGCATCGGCGGCCTGGGTGATGGCCTGCGTTGGATCCGCATGATCGCTCAAGTCGAGGTGCTCGAAGAGGTCATCGGCTAGCTTGCCATAGGCTTGTTGCCAGCGATCGTCGATGCGCTCAAAGTGCAGCCGCAAGGCGCCATGATGATCGACCACTGCCTCAATGGCACGCCGTAACAGCGTGGCATCCACACCACTGGCCGCTTCCAGCATCAACGACTGATTCCAGTGGTGTGGCTCGGCAAAGTTCTGCTCGAAGAACCAGCGCTGTGTCGGCAGCAGTGCAAAGGGAGCCACCTTATCGGGCGCAACCACTTGTTTAGGTACGGCCGCCGCCAGGGGCGTGGCCATCGCCGCCACGGCAGCGATGGTCTGCCCTTCCATCAACTGTTTGGGCGTTACCTTGTAGCCACGCTTACGAGAGCGCGCGACGATCTGCAGGCTGAGGATGGAGTCGCCACCCAGTTCGAAAAAGTTGTCATTACGCCCCACCTGCTCGCAGCCGATCACGTCAGCCCAAACCGCTGCCAACGCCTCTTCTGCTTCTCCTTGGGGAGCTTCAAAGGCTTTGCCACTACTGGTTTGCACCGGCTCAGGCAGCGCCTTGCGATCCAACTTACCATTGGCGGTTAGCGGCAGAGCCTCCAGCCGTACCATGGCACTGGGTACCATATAGTCCGGCACGCGTTCGCCAAGCTGCGCGAGTAACGCGTCGTCATCGACGTCGCTACCGGCTGCCATCACCACGTAGGCGTACAGTTGTGTGCGGCCTTCTTCGTTTTCCCGTGCAATTACTTCTGCTTCTGCAATATCCAGCTGATCGCGCAGCAGGGCAGCGATCTCGCTCGGTTCCACCCGATAACCGCGAATCTTGACCTGGTCATCCACACGGCCCTGGAACTCCAGGCTACCGTCGGCCAGTTGGCGCACACGGTCACCGCTGCGATAGAGCCGTTCGCCTGCATGGAAGGGGCTGGCGACGAAACGTTCCGCCGTTTGTCCCTGGCGCTGTAGATAGCCTTTAGCCAGTCCTGGGCCACCCAAGTAGAGCTCCCCAGCAACGCCTTTCGGTACCGGATTAAGCCAGGGGTCCAGCACATAGGCCTGAGCATTGGCCAGCGGCGTGCCGACCGGCAGTGTGCTGGCACCTCGATCGGCCATGTCGGCTTGCTGGGTGAGAATACCTACCGTGGTTTCGGTGGGGCCGTAATGATTAAGCACCCGGCAGGTTGGCTTGAGTTCGGCGATACGCTCCAGTAGCGCCCAGTCAGCCGCTTCGCCGCCCAGGATCAGCCGCTCTTGCGGAAATACATCAGCCGGGGTTGCGGCATTCATCAGCGCCCGCAGGTGGCTAGGCACAATTTTGAGCACATCCACTTGCTGTTCTCGCATATAAGCCGCAAAGGCATCCGGGTCGAAAGCGCACTCGGGGGAAATAAGATGCAAGGCGCGCCCGGTGCACAAGGCTCCAAACAGCACCGTATGTCCCAGATCCGCCGCCACCGTCGACACCATCGCCATATTGCGGGCATCCTCTGGTAGCGCCAGCGCCTCCAGAACGCCCTGCACGTAATTGGCCAGAGCACCGTGACTTACCGCCACGCCCTTGGGCTTGCCCGTGGAGCCAGAGGTATAGATCACATAGGCCGTCTGCTGGGGGTGGATGACGGGTAGTTCGTGCTCTAATGAAGCTGGAGTATCATCGGCAAACGCCAGCGCCATTACTGGAACGTCACCATTCCAGTCGCAAGACGTATTGCTCAGCAACAAACAAGCACCACTATCAGCCAGTTGATAGGCCAAACGCTCCGCTGGCAGTTGCGGATCTAGCGGCACAAAGGCGCCCCCCGCTTTGAGTACAGCGAGGATACCGAGTACGTATTCACACGAGCGCTCGGCATGGATGGCAATGCGCACTTCGGGGCCAACGCCTTCTGCGATTAGTGCTTGTGCCAGACGCTGGGCTTGAGCATCCAGGCTGGCATAAGTGACGCCATGATCCGGCTCATCTTGCATCGCAAGTTGTTGGGAGTGCTCTTCGACGGCTTGATCCCAAAGCTGTATGACGTTCTCAGAAGGATATGCGTTTGATTTGCCTTCAAGCACCGAAGTGGGGGCGGGGATATCTAGCGATGCCAACGGCGTATTTGGTTCTTTAAGCACTTGCTCAGCCAGGCTTTGTAGTGCTCCGGCGAGTCTCTTGATTGTCTGTTCGTCAAACAGTGCCGTCGCATAGGCGAAGACGCAGTGAATACCATCGGAGGAATCGGTAAAATCAAAGCTTAGATCGAAGTGAGCATCACCACCGCTGAGTTCTTCAAGATGTACCTTTAAGTCACCTACGGCCTTTTCTCTTTCCAGCTCTTTCTGCTGGGTGCACTTGACCTGAAATAGCGGATGTACGCCAGGCTGGCGCTCAGGCTGCAGCGCCTCTACCAAAGTATCGAAAGGAATGTCCTTGTAGTCCTGTGCATCAAGCACGGTTTCTTTAACTGCATCTAATAAACTGGTAAACCCTTTGCTAGGCTCTAATAAAGTTCTCAGCACTTGAACATTGAGCAGGTAACCAATCAAACCATGTGTTTCAGCTTTGTTCCGATTAGCACTGGGAGAGCCTATCCGTATGTCGCTTTGTCCACTGAAGCGATGTAGCGTCAGCTTTAACAGTGACAGCATCACCATATACAGTGAAGCGCCATGCTCACGGGCTAGCTGGTGAATACCTTGGCTCACCTCACGAGATAATTGAACATGACACTGGCCAGCTTTCGATGTCTCCAGGGAGCCTCTTGGGCGATCAAAAGGAAGATCGATAGGCGTGTGCGAGTCCCCCAAGCGTTGGCGCCAGTGGTCTAGCTGCCGCTCCATTTCGCCAGCCTCAAACCAACTCCGCTGCCATATCGCATAATCACCAAACTGAATGGGTAACGATGGTAGTGCTGCATTACGTTGTTGGATTTGGGCTTCATAAAGCTCGAACAGCTCATCGATGAGCAACTGAATCGACCAACCGTCACAAGCGATATGGTGCAATACAATGGCAACCGCATGATGGTTAGTATTCAACTGGTAGATTGCCATGCGGAATGGCGGTTCAACATCAAGCGCAAACGGGCGCTGAGAGAACTCGCCAATTAGGCGCTGTAGTTCTTTTTCCTGCTCTAAACCGGCATGGTGCTGCAAATCATCGTGTAATACCGGCACCTGCCAGCCACTGAGAATCTCCTGCTGAGGCTCTCCATCCTCGCTCTGAGGATATATTGTGCGGAGTACTTCATGACGCGTCACAAGGTTATTCACACTCGACTCGAATGCCGCAACATCCAGTGGGCCTTGCAAATGAAATACACCGGGCATGTTATAAGCCGGGCTGGTCGGATCAAGCTTCCATGTCAGCCATAAGCTACGCTGCGAATATGACAACGGAAATTGCTCATCCCGGCTAACCGGCACGATAGGAAGCTCACGAAAATCGATGCCACTACTTCTCAGCTTATTCAGGAAACTTCGCTGCGCATCAACCTGTAACTCTGCAAAACGTTGAGCAACCTTTCTTTCGTCCAATTCCATGCTTCACCCTTCCAATTCGTTGAGCAGTTGATCCATAGTGGAGAGCCGCTTCGTGCGACCACCCTCGGCATTTAGCTGTTTTAATGCGACTTGTGTTGCCAGTTTCGCCAGCATTGGATGTTCAAAAATAAGTCTTACTGGCAACGCTTCACCAAAGCGCTGCGTGAAACGAGCCGATATCTGAGTTGCTAAAAGCGAGTGGCCTCCCAACTCGAAGAAGTTGTCGTATCGGCCCACACGTTCGACGCCAATTACCTCTGACCAGATGTCCGCCAGCGCTTCTTCCACTTCGCCCTGGGGCGGCTCGTACTGCGAGTTACTGGCCAAGTCCGGCTCGGGCAATGCCATGCGATCCACCTTGCAATTAGCATTCAGCGGCAGTGCCTCGAGCGTGACCACGACGCCCGGTACCATATAATCCGGTAGCTTTTGACCCAGCGCTTCACGTAGTGAGGTGCTGTCGAGTTCACTGTCGGCCTGGGGCACCACATAAGCGACTAACCTCGAACCACCGGGGCCTTCTTGAGCAACCACTACTGACTCGCGAACCCCCGGCTGAGCTGATAGCTCGGCTTCGATCTCACCCAGTTCGATACGCAGGCCGCGGATCTTCACCTGGTGATCAAGACGGCCCAGGTACTCGAGCTGGCCATCTTCCCGCCAGCGCACCAGATCGCCGGTGCGGTAGAGGCGCTCGCCCTTAACAAACGGATCGGCTATAAAACGTTCTGCGGTAAGGTCAGGGCGGTGTAGGTAGCCCCGCGCCAACCCAATGCCTCCGAGATAGAGTTCCCCCGCGACGCCAAGCGGTGCCAAGTTAAGATCGCAATCCAACACATAGGTACGAATACCAGCGATCGGTTGGCCAATCGGTACCTGGTTGCGCCCATCGTCTTGGCACTTCCAGTGGGTAACGTCGATGGCTGCTTCAGTGGGGCCATAGAGGTTATAGAGCGCCGCGTGAGGCAACCGAGCAAATACTTGGCTCTGCAATTCAGCTGGTAGCGCTTCGCCGCTACACACTATGCGTGTTAGGCTGGTGCAGGTCTCTACCTCGCCATGGGCCAGGAAGGCCTGCAACATTGAAGGTACGAAATGAAGCGTGGTGATCTTGTGAGTACTTATTAATTCGACCAACTGCGTCGGCTCGCGATGAGCACCTGGTGGCGCCATCACCAATCGCGCGCCTTGCATCAGCGGCCAGAAGAACTCCCACACGGAAACATCGAAACTGAATGGTGTTTTTTGTAGCACCACATCGTCGTTCGTTAGCCCATAGGCGTCTTGCATCCACTGTAGGCGATTGGACAGTGCATGGTGGTGGTTGGCCGCGCCTTTGGGGCGCCCGGTGGAACCGGAGGTGTAGATCACATAAGCAAGATTTTCGCCGTGCAGGGCCACATTCGGATTGGTCGGCGCGTGGTGAGCAACCTCCAACCGATCCAAATCAATGACGTTCAGCCCATCGGCCACCGGCAACGCATCGCGAAGATGCTGCTGGGTAAGCAACAACTCGATGCCGCTGTCCTCGACCATATAGGCCAACCGATCACTTGGATAATCGGGATCTAGCGGTACATAAGCACCACCCGCTTTAAGAATGCCCAATAGGCCCGCTACCATATCGATGGAACGCTCCATGGCGATACCCACCCGGGTCTCAGGTTTTACGCCTAGACCGATCAGGTAGTGGGCCAACTGGTTGGCGCAGGCGTTGAGCTCGGTGTAGTTGAGCGACTGATCTTCGAATACGAGTGCCGTAGCCTCTGGGGTTGCCGCAGCTTGGCGCTCTATGACGTGATGGATGGGCTCGACCGAACTATCGGTTGCTGCGCTGCTTCCCCAGTCGAGCAGCAATGCTTTTTCCGTATTCTCAAGTAGTTCGATAGAGGAGAGCTGTGTTTCCGGCTTTTCTAATAAAATTTTCAGTACTTTCTGGTAATAACCTATCAAACGTTGAATGGTCTGTTCTTCGAACAGGTCTGTATTGAATTCTAGAGCACCAACTACTTGCTCCTGTTCAATAAACATATCCAGGGATAGCTCAAACTTTGCACTCGTCTGAGGAAGATCGATCAGTTCGACAGACACCTCATCTAGCTGAAGCTGTTCGTCATCGGATTTGAACTGGAGACCAAACATAACCTGGAATAGGGGCTGCCGAATGGGATTCCGCTTTACTTTCCGTTGTTCGAGCAAGACTTCTAACGGCATATCAGCATAATTGAGCGAGCCCACTGCATCCTTTCTCACCTGCTGACATACGTCACGCAGTGTCATGGCTGGATTCACTCGAACTCGAAAAGGCAGTGTCGTGATGAAAAAGCCCACGACTTCCTGAAACTCCTCTTGCTGGCGACCTGACGACGGTACGCCAATAGCGAAGTCTTGCTGCCCACAGTAGCGGGCCAGCACTACTTGCCAGGCAGCAAAAAGTGGCACAAAAGGAGTAAAGCGTTCTTGGTGGCAAAAGGCTTTTAGGGAACTGGCGAGACTGTTATCCAAAACGAAACGCTTTGCGGAGCCCCGAAACGCTTGCTGTTTGGGATAGACATGGTCAGTAGTGATTTCCAGCGGCGGTACATCATCCCCAAGATGCTCATTCCAATACTTAAGCTCCTTCTCAATATCGCCCGTTGCCACTCTCTTGTGTTGCTGCAGAACATAGTCACCATACTGTACGGGCAAGCTTGGAAGCTGCGTATCACTGTCTTGACCCAACGCCTGTCGATAGGCTTCACTTAGGTCGGATTCGATGATGCGGTTAGACCAGGCATCCGAGACAATATGATGAAGACAAACAACTAATACATAGCTGTTTTCCGCCAGCTTGATTAAATGGGCTACCAGCAACGGCGGCGCGCCTAAATCGAAGACATGCTGCGCGACATTCTGGATTGAACGCGCCAGCCTTTCGTCCTGTTCTGGCGCAGCCAGTTCAGAGAGATCTTCTCTACGAATAGAAAAAGGGACGCTGGGGAGCACAGACTGGTGTGGTACACCGTTGCGTTCGAAGAATCCCGTTCTCAATACGCTATGGCGTTGAACCAATGCTTGAAAGGCGCTTTCTAGGGCCCCTGCATCCACGTTTCCGGTAAGCCGGTAAGCACGCGGCTGATTGTAGGCGGTAAGATCCGGCGAATAACGGTGCAGGAACCAAAGCTGTTGCTGGGAGTATGACAACGGCAATACATCATCTTCACGTATTGCTTCAGACACTCTATCGTGCCCTTCTCTGTCATTACCTTGTGCTGCTGCGTCTTGTGAATGAGCCACTTCCTTCATCACTAAATCCTCTTCCTGTACCGCGTTACAAATGATGTTATTAGGCAAATTTGGCTACTCAGTTGCTATCAAGCTCGGCTAGACCGCTCGTACTAGCCTCAGCACAACTCTCGCGTAGAACGGCACCCAGCTCGACGACGGTGGGATGATCAAATACCACGCCAGGAGCTATCTCGATTCCGAACTGCTTACGGATGCGAGCTACCAGCTTGATCACCAGCAAGGAGTGCCCACCCAGTTCGAAGAAGTCGTCTTCAATGCCTATCTCATCGCGACCAAGTAGCTCGGTCATGGCTTGGCACAGGGTGGCTTCCACGGCATCCCGGGGCTTCACCAGGGTTTTACTTTCTGCGGTTTTTTGGGCCAAGGCTTCCAGCGCGGTGGTATCTACCTTGCCATTACCTAGGCGGGGGAAATGCTCAACAGGGATAAAACGAGAAGGACGCATGGGCTCAGGCAGCAGCACAGTCAGTTGCTCGCGCAGTTGGGCTTGGCCCTCAACGGACGTTACCTCGGCGTCAGCGATCAGGAACGCTACGAGTTCCTGGGTATCACCGCCCCGACCCATCAGGCGAACCAGACTCTGCTTAACCCCTGGTTGTGCTTGCAACACGCTTTCGATTTCTGCTGGTTCAATACGGAAGCCACGCAGCTTGATCTGATCGTCAGCTCGCCCAATAAGGCGTACGCCACCCTCGGGTAGCACGCACGCCAGATCGCCGGTGCGATAGAGCCGTTCACCGTCAATAAAGGGATCTTCGACAAACGCGGAAGCATCGCTATTGAGATACCCCCGCGCCAGTTGAGCGCCGCCCAGATACAGCTCACCCATGGCCCCGGTGGGGGTCGCTTGCAAGTTATCGTCAAGCACTCGGTAGCGGCAGTTCGGTAGCAGTTGGGTTAGCGGCAACGGGCCTTGAATATCTTGCGACAGCGATACCGGGTGCACCATAACGCCCACCGTGGCTTCTGTAGGGCCATAGTGGTTGTATAGCTGGCACTCGGGCGAGATCCGCGCAATGCTCGAAAGCAAGGCAGGTGAAGCGGCCTCGCCGCCTAGAATCAGCGTTTTCGGCAACCGTGGGGCTTCGCACTCCAGCAGGGCCTCCAGATGAGACGGCACTATCTTGAGCGCATCAATATCGGCCGCCGACATAAAGCGCGCAAAGTGGTCGCCATCCTGCATATCGTCAGGTGTGGCGATCACCAGGCGAGCACCATTGAACAAGGCACCGAACAGCGCTGTATTAACTAGGTCGGTGGCCAGCGACCCGGTCAATGTCCAGCGCTGGCATACCGATAGACCCATGACCTTTGTGGCACCGGCTACGTAATTGAGCAGTTGACCATGTTCAATCACCACACCTTTTGGAGTACCGGTGGAGCCAGAGGTATAGAGAAGGTAAGCCACGTCACCGAGTTCTGGCTCTGGAAACGGTAATGCGCCACCTACTTCTTCCACTTCTTGTGGCAGCCCTACACTGTGGATACCAGGAAGGGCCAGTGCTGCAAGTTCCGCCTCGACGTTTTCAGCGCTCACCACGAGCGCGGGCTGGGCATCCTCAAGCACCCGCCGTTTACGGTCTACGGGCCACTCAGTGTCGAGCGGCAGGTAAGCGGCGCCTACACGCCATACTGCTAGCAGTAGCACGACCAAATCGGTGGATCGGGGCAAATTAAGTGCTACATAATCTCCATGCTTAACGCCCTGACCATCCAACCACCGAGCGATATTGTTAACGCGGGCTTCTAGTTGGGCGTAACTCAACGTACGGCCCTGCTCCTCAATGGCAATGGCATCCGGCGTCGAAGCCGCCCAGGCAGCGATATGGGCAGCTACGCTACGTTCGCCCACGTCAAGCACATTGTCTCCAATCGACAGTAATCCCTGCTGTTGCTCAGGAGAGATAAGAGGCACCGAAAATAGCTTTTGCGCTGGGTCGGCTAGGCCCGCCTTTAGCAACGTATGGTACTGATCCAGCAGGCACTCGGCCGCCGCTAGGCTATAGCAAGATGGGTCGGCGTAGAGCGTCGCCACCACGCCGCTCTCACTGCGGCCAACGTGCAAGGCAAGTTCAAATTCTGTCGATGGCCCAGGCACTTCTCGCAAGCGCCACTGCAAACCCGCCGACTTTAGCTCACTCACTTCCTCTGAAAATGCGAACCCCACTGCGAGGTGGCGCTTATCAGGCAGCGCATCAATCGACCAATACTCTTGGGCTTGGGTATGCGCTTCTAACTGCTCTGACAAGCGGGCGATCCAGCCAGAGAAATCGCTATCAGCGACACCTTCAACCAGTACCGGCAGTACCTTGTCGAAGAGCCCGATCGCCCCTTGCATCACCTCGTAATCCTGGCGGCAGTCGTGTTGCCAACCACCTAGCACACGCTCATTGCCACTAATCCTGACGAGTAACGCCCACCAAGCTGCCTGTAAAACTGCCTCGGCGGATACTTGAAGCTCATCTGCCAGGCTATCGATACGCGCTACGAGGTCTGGTTCGAGTTCCAAGTCCACATATTCATGTTCTACCCGCACGCCATGGCGGTTCGCTTGCCTGGCAGGTAAGCGGCATGCGCCTGCCTGCTCGGCATGCTGCTGGTGCCTTTGCCAATACTCACGGCCCGCTTTGGCGTCATCGTCGTTTTCGAGCGAAGCGCGCCACTCGATGAACTGGGAATACTGCAGCGCAGAATCCTCATCGGCTCCTTCGCTCTGATCGTAAGCATCCGCCAACGCTGAGAACAGCGACTGCAGACTGCCGCGATCCGCCACCAACGCCGAAACAGCCAGAACTAATACCCAGGTTGTTTCACCCGTTTGCAGCAGCGCTGGACGCATCAGCTCACCGGATTCTAGGGCAAGGGGCCGGCGCTTCATTGACTCGCGATAGATATTAAGAAAGTCGTTGAGCAGCGCTTCCTTGTCATCGCTGCCGCGTAAGTCCTCATGCTGCCACTCGATAGCAGGAAGGTTTTCAAGCGCTTGGTGACGCAGCCCGCGATACCCGGCCACGCTCTTCAAAGCCGTTGATAGGGCTTCATGCTGTTGCCTAAGGTCGCTCAGTGCACGCTCCAACCGCGAGCTATTAAGAGCACCTTGGATATCGACCACCATGACATCGACTTGCGCCGATGCTGCCTGCTGGGTGTCGCTTTCATTAGCTTCCGCCGCCACCAACACCGCGCGCTGTTCAGGGCTAAGCGGCCAATGGGCAAGGCTCTGCTGTTCCGTTATCGCATTCATTTATTGACTCCCAAACCCCGTGACTTTATTGATCGACCAACTCGGCATCGGCACTTGCCCCTTGGGCCTCTTCCAGCGCCGAACGCTCATAGATGTCTCCCATCGCCACCACGATTTTGCGTGGCCCCTCGTAGGGATCCCGGGCATGGGCCGCTAACATATTGTCGACCATCACCACATCGCCCCGGCGCCAGTCGAAGCGCACCGCACAAGCTTCGTAGGCCTCGCCGACAACCTTCATTATCTCGTCGCTAATCACGGAGCCATCACCGAAATAGACATTGCGCGGCAGGCGCTCCGGGCCAACCATGCCAAGCAGGTCTTCTTTCACATCAGGCTCAAGGCAGCTGACGTGGTGGAGCTGCACCTGATTGAAGAACACTCGGTCACCGGTCACGGGATGGGTAACTACCGCAGGACAGTGCGTACGTGTCTGCAGCTCGTCATCACCCAACCACTGCCATTCGATTCCCGCTTCTTTGAGCCGCGCTTCCACCTCCTCTTTGCTGTCGGTTTTGAAAAAGTCTCGCCAGCTCACGTCCAGGTTGCGGGTGAAGGTGCGCACATAAAGCAGCCCTTTGCGCTCGAACTCCTCCACCACGTCGGCGGGGAGTTGGCGCAGCATCTCGCGGCAGTCAACGATCGGGGTGGCGCCTCCCACAGGAGAAGGATTCTCGCAGAAGAACAGTTGTTTGCGCGGCCAGCGCTCCAAATGCGAACTTTCGTTGTGATAAAGAATCATCTGGCGCTCGGGATAGGGGGTTGAACGGTAGGTATTACGCCCCCCTTCTTTCTTGGGCAGGTCGCCATAATTGCCGTAAAGGCCCGGCTGGATAGCCTCGGCAAAGGCCTCAAACTCTTGCGGCGTGGTAAGGTCAAAGTTACGGAACAGGATGCCTGCGTGCGTGCGTAAGTGCTGTTCGATGAAGTCACGCTGGGACGTTGCCCACGCCACCGCATCAAGATCAGCATCCGTCGCTTCGATCACCAGGGGAAAGACCCTTTTTTCGTCAAACAACGCCGTTCGTACTGGTGAGTCACTGTTGGTCGAGGGGCGCGCACCTGGCTGGGATTTCAGGCTGCCAAGCTTGTTGAGTTTGGAACCTTTTGAAAGCTTGTTTTGCATAGCGTGTTTCTCCATTAGGGGTAAGCGAAACTCCTCAACGGGCGTGCTGGGAGCTTCCACGATTTGCGCTAGTAGCGACTGCCAGGCACCGGTCAAGTACTCGATGGTTTCGTGTCGATACAAGGCAGTTGCGTAGACCCACTCGACTGATAGTCCGGTATCACTTTCATCAACGAATACCGCCATATCGAACTTCGACTCCTGCCGGGGTTGAGGCATTACCTCCACCTCAAGACCCGGAAGTGAGAACCGCTCGGTTGGCGTGTTTTGTAGTACGAAGAGGGTTTGTATCAGGGGGGAGCGATCGCGCTCACGGCTAATTCCCGAAAGTTCGACAATTCTGTCGAAGGGAACGTCTTGATGGTCGAAGGCATCCAGCATGCTGGTCTGTACTTGCTCGAGCCAGTGGCCGAAATCAAGCTGGCCATCAGCCAAACGAGATCGTAGTGGGATGACATTGACGAAAAAGCCAATTAGCGGCTCGACATCGGGATGGCTACGGCCAGCGACATCGGTTCCCACCACCAGGTCTTGTTGACGTGTCTGGCGATGCATCAATAGCTGAAAACTCGCCAATAGAAGGGTAAATAGCGTGGTGCCACGCTGTGCGGCAAGCTTGTTCAACGCTTGTGATAGGTCTGGACTCAGTGTCATGCTGAGGGCACTACCGGCATGGGAGACTTGGCTAGGCCTAGAGAAGTCCGCTGGTAGTGATGAGAGCGGAGGAGCATTCCTTAGATAGCGACGCCAGAAGGTTGCACTTTGCTCGAAGGCGGCTCCTGACAGTGCTTTCTCATGCCAAGCGGCGTAGTCCACGTACTGAATGCCCAGTTCGGGTAACTCGGATTCCTTCCCTTCCAACAACTCCCCGTACAGAGTGGCAAACTCCCGGATGAATACGCTCGTCGACCAACCGTCGAAAACGATGTGGTGAATGACCAGGACCAGGGCATGGTCATGTGCGCTAAAACGCAGTAAACCCGCCTTAATTAGTGGCCCAGTGGCAAGGTCTAACGGTGTGTTCGCATACTCGGCGAAAGTATCTTGCAGATATCGCTGCTGTTCTTGCTCTGAAAGATCGCTGCAATCCAAAACAGGCAGTTCGATGTTTAGCTGATCTTCGATAACCGCAATGGGATCACCACGCTCACTTTCGGGGTAGTGGGTACGCAAGGCTTCATGCCGCGCAACGATGGCATTAACGGTTCGCTCCAGAACCTCTATATTCAACTCCCCTGTCAGGGAAAACAGCGCTGGAAGGTTATAGGCTGCACGCTCACGGTCGCCCGCCTGACTTGCCAAGCGATCAACCAGCCAGAGCCGGCGCTGGACAGGTGCCAAAGGTAGTTCCGAATTCCGGGGAATCGGCATCAGTGGATTCTTGATAGCTCCCTGACGAAAAGCCGAAGGCTTCGCTAACCGGCGCTCTACTTCACCAACCACATCTCTAAAGCGCGGCTTTTCCATGACCGATCTGGTCGGGAAATCAATCGCCCAATGATCGCTAATGCGTGAAGCCAACTGCACCGCCGCCAGCGAATTCCCCCCGCTGGCGAAGAAGTGGGCATTACTCCCCAGTGGCGTTTCCTTGCTGTCTGCCAGCACTTGGCGCCAGAGCGTCGCTAACGTCTGCTCCGTTTCACTCCCTGGTTCCGCACTAGATTGCGATGATTCTCCAGAAGCAGCGTCCTTATCGTCGCCACCGCTGACAAAATGCCCGAAGGCGTGAATGGCGTAGGCATCCAGGCTGCCCGCTTCCCAGCCTTGGCGGCAGGCGCTGCGCTGTAGCTTGCCGCTGGAGGTTTTGGGCAGGCCACCGGGGTTGAGTAGTAGCGCAACAGAAAGCGGCTCATGGCAGGCGGATCCCACCGCCTCCCTTAATGCCTCGATCAACTTCTCAGCGGGTACCAGCTTCTGCATACCACGGGAGACTTCTGCCGCAACGCCGATCCCTTCGGCGCCTTCCGGTGTTGTCACGGCAAAGGCCGCCACGCGCCCTTTGCGCACGGCTTCCACTTCCGCCTCGACAGCGCTCTCGATGTCCTGGGGGTAGACGTTATTGCCGCGTAGAATGATCAGGTCTTTAATACGCCCGGCGATATACAGCTGCCCTTGGTGTAAAAAGCCTAGATCGCCGGTGCGTAGCCAGCGATCGTCTTGGGCGTCGTGGCCCTGTGCATTGGTATCGTGAGCGTCGCTATCGTGAGCCCCGGTACGTTGCCAGCTAACGCCATCACGGGTAACAAAGGTTTTAGCCGTGGCTTCAGGGTTGTGCCAATACCCCTGTGCCACGCTGGGCCCTTGGACCCAGATCTCGCCGACGTCGCCTTCGGGCAGCGAGTGAAGCCCATCGGGATCGACAATATCGATTGCGTGGCCTGGCTCCGGGGTGCCGCAGTCCACCAGTGTATTGCCTTCCACCGCTGAGGCGGCCTTCCCCTCGGCCAGCGACTGTTGCGAAAAAGTCGTGCCCACCACGCCCGTACTGCGCGGATTACAGCTAACCAGCAGCGTGGCTTCAGCTAGACCATAGCAAGGGGCTGCGGTATCAGCAGAGAAGCCCGCCGGGCAGAAGCGTTCAATAAAGCCAGTGAGGGTTGCGTGGCGTACCGGCTCGGCGCCTGAGAAGGCGACCCGCCAGCTGGATAAATCGAGTGTTTCAATCTGTTCGTCGCGAATACGATCAAGGCACAGCCGATAAGCGAAATCGGGGCCACCGCTAATGGTGCCCCGGTGGCGGGAAATCGCTTCCAGCCAACGTACCGGCCGCTGCAAAAAGAAGGTGGGGCTCATCAATACCGCAGGAATACCGCGATAGAGGGGCTGCAGCAGGCCGCCGATCAGCCCCATGTCGTGGTAAAGCGGTAGCCAACTAACGAAGACATCATCAGCACCAATCGAGAAACCTGTCTCGATAGCGCGCTCATTGGCCATTAGGTTGCCATGGCTGACCATAACGCCTTTGGGCGTGGCCGTGGAGCCTGAGGTATATTGCAAAAAGGCGATATCATCGCGCTTAGGGCGATGCTCGACCCAATGGTCAGCGAGGACCTCGTTTACTGCATCTACGGGGATCAATTCAGCGCTACCGAAGTCCTTTCCCGCTGAAGCAACCAGCTCAATAATCGTCGAAGAAGTGAGCACACAGGCAGCCTGAGAATCATCGGCGATGGCAAACAGACGTGCCAGGTGCTGCTGCTTGGCCGACTCCGGTGGGAAGACCGGCACAGCAATCACCCCGGCGTACAGACAGGCAAAGAACGCCACCACGTAGTGTTCATCGTTATCCAGCAGGATCAAGGCACGCTCGCCCACAGGGAACCGTTGTTGTAGCTCGCTGGCCAGGGCACGTGAACGTCGCTCCAGGGTGGCGTAGTCAAGCGTGGTTTCACCCTGAGCATTCACCACAGTCAGCGCCCTGTCGTTGGGCCTTTCCCGGGCCAGGCGACTTAAATGCTCGACATAGCTTCTAAAAGCGTCATTGCGACTAGCATCGTTATGGGACGGGCGGCTGTTCACTGTCTGAGCGTGCCTAATATTCATATACGTACCTGCTGGAGTTCCTGGCCGTGGGGTAAAGTGTTGCGTTCAGTCGTTGGAGAGGTTGCCGTGACCTTCCGCCATGGCGACAACGACTTTGCGCGGCCCTTTAAACGGCGTTCGTGCGTGGGCGACCAACATATTGTCGAGCATCAGCACATCGCCCGCCTGCCAGGGGAACATCACCGTTTCCTCGGCCATTACGCCGCGGATCTCATCGAAAATGGCATCGTCAATGGGGCTGCCATCGGCAAAGAAAACGTTGCGCGGCATGTCTTCGGGGTCGAGCATCTCTTCCAGCGATTCACGTACTTCTGGCTGCAGGTTGGAGACATGGAAAAGGTGGCCCTGGTTGAACCACACCGGCTCACCGGTGACCGGGTGAGTCTCTATGCCTTGGCATAGCTGGGTGGTACGCAGGTCGCCGTCGGGTTTCCATTCGCAGCGAATCCCCGCGCGCTGGCAGAATGCCTCCACTTCAGCGCGGTCTTCGGTGTTAAACACCTTTTGCCAAGGCATATCGAAATCGCCGTAGTTGCGTACGTAGAGAATCCCGGGGGCAAAGCGCTCACGAATCTCTACCGGCATACGGCGGTAAATGGCACGGCTATCGGCTATCGGCGTCTCTCCCCCCTCGGGTGACGCGGTGACACAGTGGAACCAGATTTTCATCGGCCACTCACGGGTATAGGCCTGCTCGTTGTGAAGGGGAATATGTTGATGGGCGGGGTATTCGGTGGAGGTATAAATACCCGATGACACCGCTGAGCGTGGCGTCGAGGCGAACTCGTAGCTCAGCAGCGGATGGCCAAAGGCGGCGGCAAACTGTTGAAAATCATCAACGGCGGGAACGTCAAAGCCTCTCAGTAGCACGCCGCCCACTTTGGTCACTAGTGACTCAATATCCGCACGCAAATCGTCGAAGGCTTCCAGCAGCGGCTGCCCTGGGTAGGCGGGGGAAATCATCATGGGCAGCTCAGAATCAGCTGGCCCCTGACGTTGGGATATGGCGTTGGTTGGGTGCGTTAGTGTTGCGCTTTGGCTGTCCATTATTGATCTCCTAAAAAGTCATTGAGTAGCGTTAACCTTGGGCATAGCCTTGATCGCTATAGCCCGAGTCGAGATAGCTTGTGTCGACATAACCCAGGGCAGCGGCATAGCCACTTGGCGCTGGCAGCGGCCATGCCTGCAGAGGTGATGACACGGGAAGCGAGTGCTCAAGGTGATAGGTGTTCGGTTCTGAAGAGGACGTAATAGAGAGCGACTGCAGATGATCGGTAATCCCAAGGCCCAGGGTTTTGAGCACCGCCTCTTTGACCACCCAGCGCTCCATAAAGGGGAGATTGGCGCCGCTAATGTGATCACGCTGCTCGCTAGGCGATAGAACCAACCCATGCAACGGCGCCAGTTCGTCCTCGGGTCGGCGACGCTCAATATCGACCCCCACCGCGCCGCCGGGAGCGAGCGCGATCAGGGCGACATGGCCAGAATGGGAGACATTGAAGGCAGGCCCCTCAGCGTTTTCCAGCTCGGGCTTACCGTAGGCGTTTTGAGTAAACACCAGCTTTTCTGGCGCTATACCGGTGTACTCAGATAGCAGACGCCGCAGAGCAGCGCGTGTTGCCATGGCCCGGATGGCATCGGCGTGATGGCGAAACTGCTGGGCACGCTGCCACTCGGCTCGGCTCAGCAGTTGATCGTCGTCGTCGGCCACCGGGGCATTCAGGTCGAGCGCCAGGCACCAAACCTCAAGCCCCTCGGGCACCCCTTCAGCTAACCGCAGGCGCTGCATGGGGCACCTCCTCAAGCCGCCGGGTCAGCGCACGTTCTATGGTCTCCAGCACTTGCGCTTGCTGCTGGCGAATAAAGAAGTGGCCGCCTTCGAACCAGTTTAAAGAGAACGCCCCACCCGCTTCCCGCCGCCACGCTTCCAGACGCTCTTCCTCGATATCGTCTTCACGCCCAGCGAGTACCTGTAGGGGGTAAGCAAGCGGCGACCCGCCGCGATAGCGGAAACTGCGGCAGAGGCGATAGTCCGCTGCTAATACGTCCAGGGTAAGGCGCAGCAGTTCAGGGCTTTCGAAGACTTCCTCAGGAGTGCCGCCCTGTTGGCGCAGATCCGCAATCAAGGCCTTATCGTTATCAAGCCCCGCCAAGCGTTCTGGGTCGCGCATTGAGGGCGCCGCGCTGCCTGAGGCGAATAACATCCGTGGCTGAGGGCGCCCCACATCGCGCAAGCGTGCCGCCATGCCGTAGGCCAGCAGCGCCCCCATGCTGTGGCCGAACAGGGCAAAATCACCGCGCATCCGTGTTGCCTGCTCTTCGCACAGCCGCACCACCTGGGTCTCGAAGTCGTCGATAAGCGGCTCACCCAGGCGCTCGCCACGCCCAGGCAATTCGACGGGATACACCTCGACCCAGGCGGGCAACTGGCGCTTCCAGCGCAGATACATGGTGGCGCTGGCCCCGGCGCAGGGCAGGCAGAGCAGCCTTAAACGTTTAACCGGCATTCACCTGCTCCGCCTCGGCACTAGCTTGCTCATCCATCCACTGGCGCAGTGACAGTGGTCGCATATCGGTCCAGGTCTTTTCGACGTAGTCGAGGCAGGTTGGCTTATCGCCGAGCACACCGGTATCCGTCCAGCCAGCAGGAATCGCTTTCCATTCCGGCCAGAGGGAGTACTGCTCTTCGTGGTTGACTAATACGCGGAAGACAGCATCTTCACGATCAAAACAGCTTGTCATGGGTAGAACCTCACCGTTTCCTAAGGAATGAGAAATAAAACGCAATTGCTTCTCATTACTTAATGACGTGTGAGGAACCAGAAAATTTAATGTCGGGAAGGAAAAAATAGAAAGAATGCGGGCGGGGGCTAAACGGCTCTAGCGCTTAAAAACATGAAAGGCGTCAAACCATCAAGGAGGAAAACCAGGGGCACAAAAAAACGGAGTGGTTAAAAAGCAGCGAGTTATCAGTTGCGCTCATCACTGCGCGGAATCATCCCCGTGAGCAGCCAAAGCTGTTCTGCTTCATGAAATACTCGGCGATGCTGGGAAGAGTCTGCCAACCATGCATTCAGCGCTTCGCGATCAGCGTCGCTCAACGTCTCTTCATGCTCTCGCATCAGCCAGTCAATAGCAGTTTGCCAAACGGCATCGTCGCCGCTTTCATTATCCATCGTTACTGTCAAACCTCGCTATTGCTGTCCGCTCAATACTTGCCTGGGGAAGCGTCTAGGCTCTTCGACGCTATAGCCATCTGATGACAGTGTAACAAAGCGACAACAAAGGAGGCATAACTAAAGTGGGCTTACCGCCCTTGCAACGACCGACGGCAATGGGTAAGCGCATCGCGGATCATAAAGTTAACCGATGTGGTGGAAACCTCTAATTGCTGGGCCACTTCCCGCTGGGTATGGCTTCCCGAACGGTAGAGTTCAAAGGCACGGCGGGTCCGCTCAGGTAGCTCATCCAACGCTTCAACCACCTGGGCCAAGGCCTGGCGATCAATGGCAATCACCTCAGGCGAATGCGAAGCGCAAGAGGTGTTATCTCCCTCCTCTTCTTTTGCAAACAATGCAGACTCAAAAGCGGAACGGCGACAGCGGTCAATGGCGAGGTTACGCACTACCCGTGACACGTAGGATATGGGCTGCTTTACCTCAAAAAGGGTGGTTGCTTCTGAAATTTTAAGATAGGCATCCTGTACAACATCATCGGCTTGATCAGTATTGCCCAATACTTTTGCGGCGACACAGCAGAGCCGGGGTCGCTGATTAACGAAGATATCCTCTAACTCAGCATTCCACGACTGGGTACCCACGGTTTGGCCTCCTGCCTTGATTAACACCACGGAATAAATAGCAATAGTTATTATTTGCGTTAAATGGCAGTAAGTCAATCGGTGAGCGCCAACCCACTTTTGATAAGGATATGCTTGTTGTTACCCAGCGGCACATAGACGCCACCGCCTTGAGAATCGCCAGTAGCCCCCAACCACCATCTCTATGAAATGCTCAACAGCGATGCCTACCCACAGATGACATCTTCCCTGATTTTCAGGGTAACCGCTCCCACGATATTCTCGGTAACCTGAGCTTCCAACTAACCGAAAACCAGACGCTTGACCTCAAGGCCTAGCTGTATGAATCCGGCTATGAAGACGATAAAGGGGTCTATTTTCCCAATCTGACCTCGTCGACGCCCAACTTGCGAGAGGCTGAAATCCATGATGGTTTCTCGGCCGACCGGGAGCCGAAAACCGACCGCCGCATGCTCAACGCCAACTACCATCATGCGGATTTCTTTGGGCAGGACCTGTACCTTCAAGCCTATCATCGTGAAGAGGAATCAAGCTCCCATCCATTCCCCTACCCGGATGATGATGGCAACTATTACTTAACCACCTCCAAGCAGAACACCCCCTCAGCGGGCTCGAGACGCTGATTTCATCGGCCATCTGCGATACCGTCATCCTGGATTGTGGTCTGGATATCGACCGCGAGGAATTCAATGCCAGTGCGCTTTCGCCCCGCTTTCATATGCGGGGCTTTTTAATGGATAGGACGACGACAGCCGACGTTCTCCCCTCTTATCACCCAATAAACAAGAAGTCTCCGCAGCATAGCCTTTCTTCTCCAGGCTCACGCGATATTGACTTCGCCTTGATACTATCCATAATACAAACAAAAATAATTAATATTCGCATAAAAAGACATGTTAATGTTTGGAGATTATTCGTGAATCACCTCACTTCTTGCAAGCGGAGGCTCGCGTTCCTGGGATGCCGAACAAGGCAAACGTCATCCTCAACGTCAATCTCGTTACAGCCTATGCTTACACAAGCCACTTAAACCAGCTCTCGCCATGGGGTGACTATCGCCTCAGTGATGTCGGTCTACCCAGGCTGAAACTGGGTGTTGGTATACGCTCTATCCGTGGTGACGATGGCACTTCTTTATCCGCAAAACACAGGCATGATTTTGGCATATCAAAAAAAGACGTTAGATCGCTCTGTACGTCATAAAAGCATGGCCTTATTGATCGCGTTGCTCATCAGTTTCTTAATGAGTAACGCATCAACGGCCAGCGATGAAAACCACATAGCGCCCTTGGCAACGTTTGATTTCGCCATCGCAGAGACCCTCAATGCGATTGGCCACCCGCCTAAGTTCCTGTCGGGCCTTGAAGGATACGAAACATACTCACGGCAAGAGGGGGTTCTCCCCCATGCCACCAACCTCGGCTATCGCCACCTCCCTAACCTTGAGTTGCTTGCAAGCGACCCACCACAGCATATTCTGATTTCACCGCCTGCTCATGTCAGCTTACTCCCACGGCTCAGGAAAATTGCTGATGTAATGGAGTACCCACTTTACAAGTACGCCGATGCTGATGGCCCCAATAACGACTGGGAAACGATCAAGGAGATGACACGTCAGCTTGGCGATTTGGTGGAAGAGCCTGACGCGGCAGAACACTATATCGAACAAGCCAGCCGCCACTTCACATCTCTCAAGCAAGCGCTTACGGATATCGACTCGCCTTTGTTAGTGGTACGCCTGATGGATGAGCGTCACGCCCGTGTGTACGGCGAAGGAAGCGTTGAAGGCATGATGTTAAATCGCCTTGGCCTCGAGAACGCCTGGCAGGGAGATCTAGGCCGATGGGGAATGACCACCGTCGGCGCGACATCTCTGTTTGATATTGATGCCAAATTGGTGTTTCTGGATAGCCCCTATGGTCCGGACGGCGGTGTGAGACAACTCCTCTCGGATGGCCAGTGGCGACATTTGCCAGCCGTGAAACAGGGACGCTATACGATTATCCCCGTCAATTATTGGTCCTGGGGAGGCTTACCTGCCGCCCGGCGTTTTGGCGACAATCTTGTTAGCCGCCTGACTGAAACCGAAAACATCGATAGTGCTTATGCAGATACAAGTCGGTGATCATCACTAGTAAGGTGTATAGGCTTTCGCATGATGACGTCCTCCGCTGCCAGTCTCGTCGCTCGGCAGCGCAAACCCTAGCCATGCTAGACTATTGACCATATTGCTGCTTTGCTCTGGAGACCTACCGTGACGGATGCCCACCGCCGTAAGCTCCCCATCGGGATTCAGACGTTCTCGGATATCCGCGAGGGCAACTATTACTACGTCGATAAAACCCCGCATATCGAGCGCCTGATTAACCAGAACAAATACTACTTCCTCTCGCGACCGCGCCGCTTTGGTAAAAGCCTGTTGCTGGACACCCTGCGTTGCCTGTTTGAAGGTCGCCAGGCGCTGTTCGAAGGGCTGTATATCCACGATAAGTGGGACTGGCAGCAGCGCTACCCGGTAATTCGTATTAGCTTCGCCGATGGCGTGATGCAGAGCCGTGAAGGGCTGGACGAGCGTATCCGTGAGCAGCTAAGGGTTCAACGCGAGCAACTCGGCATTACCCAGCACCATAAAACCGACATACCCGGCGAATTTTCCGCCCTCATCCGCGCCGCCCACCAGCAGTACGGCCAGCGGATAGTTGTGCTCATTGACGAGTATGATAAACCGATTCTGGATAACATCCTCGTACCGGAGCAGGCCCGAGAACTGCGCGAAGGTTTGAAGAACCTCTACAGCGTTATTAAAGATGCCGACCCACACCTGCACTTTGTGCTGCTGACCGGTGTTTCCAAGTTCAGCAAGGTCAGCCTTTTCTCGGGATTGAACAACCTCAACGATATCACCCTGGATGCCCCCTTCAGTACGATTTGCGGCTATACCGACGAGGACATCGATACGGTGTTTACCTCGGAACTCCCCGGCCTTGATCGTGAAGCAATTCGCCAATGGTATAACGGCTACCGCTGGGGTAGCAGCGAGATAGCCTCTGTCTACAACCCATTTGACGTGCTGCTACTGTTTCAGAAACGCGAATTCGGCCCTTATTGGTTTGAGTCTGCGACCCCGACGTTTTTGGTCGACATCCTCAAGCAGCGCGGGGTGTTTACCCCCTCGCTGGATCATTGGGAAACCGAGTACGAGCTGCTCAGCCAGTTTGATGTTGACCAGATCAGCACAGAAGGCCTGCTGTTTCAAACCGGCTACCTGACCATTCAGCAGGTAGAAGAGCCCCTTGTAGGTTATCGACAGTACACACTGGGCTTTCCTAACCGCGAAGTCGAAACCAGTCTCAACCATGCACTGTTGCCATCGTTGGGGGTCGAGAACGCCCCTCGTGAGCGCCGAACGCTGTTTCGGCATTTAAGCCAGCACGACCTTTCCGGGTTAGAAGTTCACCTCAAAGCGCTTTACGCCGGTCTCCCCCACGATTGGTACCGCAACAATCCCATTGCCAAATATGAAGGCCATTACGCCAGCGTCTTCTACAGCCACTTCGCTGCCTTGGGGCTTGACGTAACCGTGGAAGATGCCAGCCACCACGGCAAGGTAGATATGAGCGTGGACTTTGGTGGCCATATATACCTGTTCGAGTTCAAGGTGGTCGAGCAACTGCCAGAAGGCACCGCCCTGGCGCAAATCAAACACAAAGGCTATGCCGATAAACACCATGCCTCCGGCAAACCTATACACCTGATCGGTGTGGAGTTTTCAGGCGCCCAGCGCCAAATTGTGGCGTTTGACGTGGAGACCTTGGCGTAGCCAGCGGCTAATAGCCACTGTCACCGGCGCTTCATGGATAGCGATTTATAGTGAAACTACCAAGCGCCCAGCAAGACACACCAGTTACTCTACTCAGGGTAATAACACTCGAGGCATAGCCTGCTTGCAGCCCACCCCGAGCGACATAGCCAACCGATAGCGCGCTTGCGCAAAGCGCAGTCACGCCCGCGTGATTTTTTTCCATTTCTTTGTTAAAAATGAGAACTATTAGCACTAGAATGGAGCCATGGTCATTAACGCATCGCTAGGAGTGATTCATGTTCGAGGTCAAAGGTGCCACCTTCGAAATCAATGGCAAGCCGATTCTAACGCCCATTGAACATAGCTTTCAGGAAGGCAAGATTTACGGCCTGATCGGCCATAATGGCTCGGGCAAGTCGACCTTGATAAAGCTCATGGCCCAGCAGCAGCCTACCAGCCAGGGAGAGATCTACTTTGACCAGCGCCCGCTGAGTGATTGGGGCAACCGCGAGTTCGCTCGCCAAGTCGCGTATTTACCTCAACACCTGCCCAGCGCTGAGAGTCTTACCGGGCGCGAGCTGGTGGCCTTTGGCCGCTACCCTTGGCACGGCCTGCTGGGGCGCCACACCCAAAAAGACAAGGACGCTATTGACCGCGCCATTGCCCTCACCCACACCGAGGACTTCGCCGACCGTCTGGTCGATACGCTTTCCGGCGGCGAGCGCCAGCGGGTCTGGCTTGCAATGCTGTTGGCACAGGGCAGCCGTTTTCTACTCCTGGATGAGCCACTTGCAGCGCTGGATATCGCCCACCAGATCGAAGTCCTGGCGCTGATTCGCAAGCTGTGCGATGAGCTAAACCTCGGGGTGATTATCGTGCTGCACGATATCAACATGGCCTCGCGCTACTGCGATGAACTGATGGCGCTTCACAGCGGCCGCCTACTGGCCTGCGGCTCCCCCAATGACATGATGTGCGACAGCACCCTGGAAGCGATTTACGGGCTCCCCATGCAGGTCATGAAGCACCCGAACGGGGAGCACAATATCGCCGTGGCGCAGTGACGCGCCAGCCTTTCCAGCCAGTTACATGGCGTTTGTGCAATGCTGAATTTCATCTGCCATCTGGTTGAGCAGCGCGTCGTAAAGCTCGGGGCCAGGCGTTAGATCAACGCCCAGGGGGTCCATGACGCCGATATAGGCATCGGTATCGCCAAAGACTGATTCAACAATTTGCGGATTAAACTGCGGCTCGCTGAAGACGCACTGAATGCCCTCGTCGTTGACCAGCGTTTGAATGGCCTCAATGCGGGCGGGGCTGGGTGAGGAGGCATCGCCGATGGAAATAGCCCCCGCTGCCGACAGATTAAAGGCCTTCTCAAAATACTGATAGGCGTCGTGAAACACGATAAACCGCGTGCTATCTCTGTTGGCCAGGCGCTCGGCGATGTCTTGCTCGAGCGCTTCGAGTTGTTGTTGACTGCTTGCCGCGTTTTTACGGTAGTAATCCGCGTTTTCCGGATCCAGTTCACCAAGCTGCCGGGCAATGGCGTCGAGCCAACGCCGCGCGTTGTCGGGGTCCATCCAGCCATGCGGGTCTTGCCCGTCGTGGTGGTGGTCATGACCATGGTCGTGGTCGTGGTCGTGGTCGTGGTCGTGGTCGTGGTCGTGGTCGTGGTCGTGGTCGTGGTCGTGGTCGTGGTCGTGGTCGTGGTCAGCGACATCGAACGTCGCGCCTTCGCGATAGGCAAAGGTGTTGATGTCGGGTACGCGCATCAGCTCCAGGTGCCTGGCGTCGCTGGCCAGATTCTCCACCGGGCCTGATAGCCATGGCGTGAGATCATTGCTTACCCATACGACCAGATCGGCATTATCCAGGGCGTCTGCTTCCGAGGGCCGTAGTGAATAACCGTGGGGGGATGCGCCGGGCTGAATGAAAAGCTCGGGTGACCCACGATCACCCATCACCTTGGCCACCAGTGAATGCACCGGGGGGATATCCACCGCCACACGGGGAACATCGGCCAAGGCCGTCAAGGGAAGGCCCACCAACAGCGGTAAGGCGTAATGTGCCAAGCGATACGTCATGGCTCTCTCCTAATGGTCAACAGCAGGTAAATAATCGTCGTCTTATGGTCAGGCGCTTTTGGCCGCACTTTGTCTTGGCCGCCCACACCATATATGTTATAACATAACAATTAATACGTAAGCTAGAGTTTGCCTGCTGATGCTCCAATCTATTACCCCTAGCGCTCCCCTTTTGCGTGCCTGTCAGCTCAACGTGCGCATCGGGGGAAAACCGATTCTTGAAGACATCCACCTGGCGCTGCATCGCGAAGAAATCGTCACGTTAATTGGCCCCAACGGGTCGGGAAAATCCACGCTGGTCAAAGCGTTGGTGGGCGCCATCAAGCCAACGTCAGGCCGTGTGGAAATCGACGCGGACCTGCGCATCGGCTACGTGCCCCAGCGGCTGCACCTGGACCCAACGCTACCCATCACCGTCTCGCGTTTCATGAACCTGCCCCGCCGCCATCGCCGTGACAATGTGCATCAAGCGTTATCGAACGCGGGCGTCGAGACATTACACAATGCGGCGATGAGCCAGCTGTCCGGCGGGCAACTGCAACGGGTGTTGCTGGCCCGTGCGCTCATCAACAGGCCCGATATCCTGATTCTCGACGAAGCCACGCAGGGGCTTGACCATCGGGGCATCGCTGACTTCTACCAGAAGATAGAAGAGGTACGCCAGTCCTATCGGTGCGCGATCTTGATGGTTAGCCATGACCTGCATGTGGTGATGCGTACCGCCGATCATGTGCTGTGCCTGAACGGCCGCGTCTGCTGCGAGGGCAAACCCGAGCGGGTTGCCTCCTCCCCAGACTATCAGGCGTTATTCGGCGAGCAGACAGCCCAAATGTTAGCCCTGTATCACCACCATCATGAGGAGGTAGCCGATGCTGGATGATTTCATGTGGCGCGCGACCCTGGCGGGCCTTTTCGTTGCCCTTGCCGCCGCGCCCCTCGGTTGCTTTGTGGTCTGGCGGCGCATGGCATACTTCGGCGATGCGACGGCTCACGCCGCCATTCTTGGCGTTGCGTTGGCGTTGGTGTTCAACCTATCCATGTTTGCCGGGGTATTAATGGTCGCCCTCACCATGGCGAGCTGCGTCACCTTGCTGAGCGGGCGGGGCTACGCCATGGATACCCTGCTGGGGGTCATGGCCCACTCGGCCCTGGCGATTGGATTGGTTGCCGTTTCGTTTATCTCAGGCGTGCGTATCGACCTCAGCGCCTACTTGTTCGGCGATATTCTGGCCGTTGGCAAAGACGATCTATGGGTCATCGGGGGCGGCACGCTGATGGTGTTGGCGTTACTCGGCTGGCGCTGGTCGGCACTGCTGACCGCCACGCTCAGCGATGAGCTCGCCCATGCCAGCGGCATTCAGCCCCGCCGGGAGCAGCTGGTGCTCACGCTGTCCCTGGCGGTGGTGGTAGCGGTTGCCCTCAAGGTCGTCGGCGTGTTGCTGATTGCCGCGTTGTTGATCATTCCCGCCGCAACGGCGCGGCCCTTCTGCCGGACCCCTGAAATGATGGCGCTGGTGGCGGCGGGCATTGCGGCATTGGCGGTCACCTCGGGGCTTAAAGCGGCTTACCTCTTCGATACCCCGACCGGCCCGACCATTGTCACCCTGGCCGCTGGATTTTTCCTGCTATCGACGATCGCCATGCAAGGCGTGCGCTACCTAGGTCAGCGCTAAACAGGTCAGCGCTGATCAGGTCAGGTGGTTATCCCAGCGGAGCGCCAGGCTGGCAAGCAGTTCAGGCGCTGGCGTGTCAGGCGTTACCCGGTAGAGCCCGCCCTGGCCGGAGGAGACCAGAAAGCCGCCGTTGCCATCGCAGCGGGCGCCGGCGGCGTCGGGCAGTGCCAGGTTGGCAACAAGCCTGCCTTGGGCGGCATCCAGCAGCAGTACCCGGTTGCCGCGCGGGGCAGTCACCAGAACATTGGTCGAAACACGGCTGAACGCGACGCTGGCGGTGTAATGGTGCAGGCTGGCGGTGACTTCATCGGGCAGCGCCAACTCTGAAAAGTGTCCGGCGGCATCCAGGCGGCAGATCAGCGGATGGGTCTCCCACTCAGGGCCTTCGAACTGATAACCCGCAATCACCGTGCCGTCCGCGGCCACGTCCAGATGACGGCAGCTTAGCTGGTGGTGTGAAGGCGCGTGGCGGGCCAGGATTTCGCCGCTATGGCGATCCATCAGCACCAGCGCCGGCGCCATGGTGTCCAGGTTGAGCTTTACCCGGCCGTAGTCGGGGTGGGTCTGAATGCCGCCCAAGCCAATGACCAGGGTGTCACCATCCGGCATCAGCCGCAGCTCGTGAGGGCCAATGCCCTCCAGCGGCATATCACGCACATGGGCGTAGCCGTTGGCAGCGTCGTAAACCCGCACCAACCCGGCGCTATCCGCCAGACGATTGGCGGTGACATAGAGGTAGCGCCCGCCCGGGTCGAACACGCCATGCCCGTAGAAGTGGTAACCCTCCCCGGCGTCGATGGTGTGGGCGAGTTGGCGGCTGTCGCCGTCGATCACATGCATCCGCGTGCCGGGGCGGCGGGCGAACAGCACCGCCTGGCGGGAGTCCGGCCGCAAGCAGCCGCCGTGGCAGCGCTCGGGCACCTCGATCATAAACCGGGCCTGGCCATCCAGCGCCACCCCGGCGATGAAATGCCCACCACTGGCGTCATCCACCGCGCTAAACAGCCAATCCACTTCCTCACGAGCGGGCAGCGCCCAGCTCAGCGGGGTCAGCGCCACGGCCATGCTGCCCAAGCCTACCTTGAGTACCTGGCGTCGCTGCATGGCTCAATCCCCGTCGCTGGAATTGAAGCCGCGCACCAGCCCCAGTTCAGCGGCTATCTCGTTGCCCAGCAGGTGGCGTAGCTGGCTGATATCGAGGTAGAGCGACTGCAGGCCGCGAAACGCCGCTTCGTCGTCCAGGGCAGACACCAAGCCCGACGGCTGTTCGCTGGCCTGAGCGAGCGTCTTGTCCAGCTGATCACGAAACGCCTCGGCGAGCGGCAGCGCACCAGCCTCACGCAGCTGCGCGGTAAGGCCGGGCAGGAAGCCGGTACGCAGTCCCTCCAGGCTGCTCTCTACCAAACAAACCGTTTGCCCACTACGCCAGGCTTCCGCCAGGTAGCCGTTGGCGGGGGCGCCTTTAAGGCCCATGGGCTCCCCGAGGCGCTTATCTTCAAGCAGTTCAAGGGCCTGGATAGCGCTCGCAAGGGTGGTTTCGGTGTAGTCAGAAGTATCAAGATAGTGCTCACCAAAGGCCTGCCAGTCGCGATGCAGGGCACTGGTGGTATCCGCAAGATGGGTCGTGATGGCCTGCATGAGTGCACAGGCATTCGGCTCGCCAAGGGCCTGCTGGTCCATGGCATCGTCATAAAGCAGGTACTCCAGGGCGGGAAAGCCCTGAATCGCCACGCTGTCACCGGCAATCACCTCGGCATCCGGCGCGTCGGGCGCTTTCAGCCAGCCGTTCACCTTGCGGCCCACCAGGTTCTTGCGATCCGGCCAGAACTGCAGCTGCCAGCCCCGGCTGTTCTGCTCCACCGGGCCAAACTGGATAAAGCGCACCGCCTGCCAGGCCTGATAGGCGCTCAGCCAGTCATCTTCCAGCCGCTGCCTGAGTGCTTCGTCGGGGCCCTGACAGAAACGCGCGGCGCTAGCCTCCAGCCGCTCGGAGGCGGCGCTCAGCTCGGCGTACTGCATCTCCACGGCGCTGTGCCACATCTCCCGTGGGGTGGTGTTCTCCGTAGCAAAAGAAAGCGGTGCCGCCAAAAACGCACAGGCCAGCAAACCCAACCGTCGAAACGCAGCCATCATCTAAACTCCTTGGCAATCAAGTCTTTCAACCATTCAACGCCCCTTACAGGGATTCAAGAAAACGAATGAGTTCAGCGCGCTGGTCTTCGGGCAACGCAAGGTAGCCCTGGGTGGCCTCGTCAGCTTCGCCACCGTGCCAGAGAATCGCTTCTTCAAGGGTGCGCGCACGGCCGTCGTGGAGAAAGCCTGCGCGGGGGTTAACCGTTTTCGCCAAGCCGATGCCCCACAGCGGCGGGGTGCGCCATTCGCGGCCATCGGCCTTGAACTCGCTGCGATGGTCGGCCAGGGCATCGCCCATGTCGTGGAGCAACAGGTCGCTATAGGGCCATATGATCTGATCCGCCAGCGCCGGGCGTGGCGCATCCGCCGCGGTGCGATGACGGGGCGTGTGGCAGCTGGCGCAGCCCAGGGCATTGAACCGTTCAGCCCCCTGCTTCACCGCCGGGTCGTCCATATTGCGGCGCATGGGCACTGCCAGGCTGGAGGCGTAGAAGGTCACGAAGTCGGCCACGTCATCGCTTACCTCGGGTGTGCCGCCGTTGGGGAAGTTATCGCAGCCCTGGCTCGCCATGCAGTCGGTTTGCGGTACCAGACTGGACGTCAGCCCCATATCGCCCGCAAAGGCGTGCATGCCCTGCTGCTCGATGCTGGGCTCGCCGGCTTTCCAACCGAAACGCCCGACCACCGTGGTCCCTCGACGCACGTCCCACACCCGGTTAGCACGGCCGGAAATGCCGTCGCCATCGGCGTCGTCAGGGTCGGCGGCCGCCAGCAGATCGGCGTCGGGAATCGCCGCCAGCAACCCCAGGCCAATCATCGGCGGTGCCAGCCGTGGCGAGGTCTGCAGATCCTCGGGCAGCTCGCCGTAGGCGGGCTCGGCAATCGAGTAAAGCGGCTCCTGGAGCGTCACGCTGGTGCCATCGGCAAACGTCACCTCCCGAGGACGATACTCGATCAGCATCTTGGCCTCCGGTTCGGCACCGCTGATGGCCGCCGTTTGTAGCTGCAGGCCATAGTTGGGCACGGGGAGCGCGCCGCGCTGCTCCAGAACCTCCGGCTCCGCTTGCTGAGGAGGCAGCGAGAGGCGCAGAAACAGCGCAATGGGACTCTCATCCCCTGTCGGTGGATGTCCCCGGCCATCCTTTATATGGCAGCCCTGGCAGCTATTGGTATTGAAGAGCGGGCCCAGGCCATCACGGGCCTCGGTACTGGCGGGGGCCGCCACCCAGGGGTTGCGGAAGAAGCTATTGCCGACGCTGAAATCCAGCCGCTTGGTCATCGACATATTGCCCAGCGGCAGCGAGTAGGCATTGTGGTCGAACTGTTCCACCGACCCGTCGCCACCGCTCATGGGCGTGGTCTGAATGGGATAATCCTGGTCAGGTGATTCGGCTGCCTGCGCGGACATGGTCATCAGCACCAGCAGAAGACCGGATAGCGAACACCGGCTTGGCGAGACACGGAATAAGCGGTACATGGGAATACCTTGAGGCGGATGTCGCGTAACACGAAGCGCAAAAGCCGCACGGTGACGAAGCCACCGGCGGCTCATGGGCATCAACAGGTTGAATTAAAACTGATGGCCAGCGTCATCTGGCTGCAGGGACGTCACGCCCAGCTCGCCGGCGGCCTGTTCGATGGAGCCCGTTTGCGCCACCAGGGTGAGAATCGCGTCGTTGATCAATTCGCTGCCCTGCTCGTTACCAGGGGCAATCATCATATCGAAGGCCATTGGCGAGCTTTCCGCCTCAGCCGCCTGCTTGATCGCATCAAGGCGCGCCATGGTGGCGTCGAGCTGCTGACGAAGCTCATCGGCCAACTCGCTGTCTTCCTGCGCCAGCAGGTCTTCGAGGGAAGGCCCCTCGACCACGCTGCCGTCAAGGCGCTGATAGGTGCCGGTGTAGATATTCTGAATACCCTGACCGTTGTAGTAGTGGGAGTTGTGGGTATTGTCACTGAAGCAGTCGTGTTCATCCTCGAATGAGTTGGCTTCCAGCGCTACCTTCAAGCGCTCGCCGGCTAGCTCGCCAAGCGACAGCGACCCCATGCCAAACAGCATGCGCCGCAGGCCTTCCTGATCGCTCTCCGCCAACAGTTCCTGGCGATAGTTGTCTTCGCTGTCCGGTGCCCACTGGGCGACCATCCACTCAAGATCGTCGACCAACAGATCGGATACTGCATCCAGGTAAGTACGGCGGCGGTCGCAGTGACCATGGGTGCAGTCGTCGCCGGTTTGATAATCGCTCACCGGGCGCTCGCCGTTGCCTGCTTCAAAGCCATGCAGATCCTGACCCCAGAGCAGAAACTCGATGGCGTGGTAGCCGCTGGCGACGTTGGCTTCCGAACCGCCAATTTCATTCAGGTCGGCGAGGAGTTCTGGGGTGATCTCGCTGACGTCCAGGCTCTCGCCGCCGACAGTGATTTGCTCGTTGGCAATGATATTGGCGGTGGCGCCTTCGTTACCCAGTTCGTGCTGGTAGTCATCGCCTTCGACGTAATCGATCATGCCCTCATCGAGAGGCCAGGCATTCAACTGTCCTTCCCAATCGTCGACCACGGCATTGCCGAAGCGAAACACTTCACTCTGCTGATAGGGAATACGCGCTTGCAGCCAGGCTTGCTTGGCGGCCTTCAGGTTGTCGTCGGTAGGGTTGGCGAGCAATTCGTCGATGCGCTCGTTCAACACCTCGGCGGCGTTGAGCGCATCGGCGTAATTGGCATGGGCCAGATCGGCGTAGTGGTGCACCACGGCGTCGGTGGTGACATCGTTGCTGGCAAAAGCGGCGAAAGGCATCAAGGCGCCCAGCGCAACAATGCCGGCGAGAGGCCGACGGGGCATGACGGCGGACATGGCAGTATCCTTTTGTTAGTAGCGTGATAGCGGGTCGTGGAAGGTACCGGCACCTGGCGCGATGCCGCCCCCATAAACTGAATGTAATCGATTAGCTTTTGAGATTCAATCCCACCTACTACTTAACCAGATCAGCCGATTTGTTTCATCGCGTCTTTTTGCTTACCGTCACTGTTTCAGACCCTGGAAACACCGTCATGCTCGACTATAAATTACTCAAAGCGCTGGCCACCGTGGTGGAATGCGGGGGCTTCGAACGTGCCGGCGACGTGCTGGGACTCTCGCAGTCGGCCGTTTCGCAACGGGTCAAAGCTCTCGAAGTCCGTCTGGGGCAGCCGGTGCTGGTACGCCACCCTCACCTGGCGCCCACCCCGGCGGGACAGCGGCTGTTGACACATTACCAACAAGTCCAGCTACTGGAACGCGATCTGCGCGGCTCGCTGCCCACCCTGGATGACCCGGCTCCCCGCCTGCGTATTGCGATCAATGCCGATAGCGTCGTGACCTGGTGGGCCGATGCCATCGCCGATATCTGCGAGGCCGAAGGGCTCTTGCTTGACCTGGTGATCGAAGACCAGGACGTCGGCCTCAAGCGCCTGCGCGATGGCGACGTCGCGGCATGCCTGTGTGCGACTCCCCAACCCATCGCCGGCGCTCGCTGCCTGGCATTAGGCGACATGCATTACCACCCGCTTGCTTCCCCGGCCTATGCGGCGCGCTACTTTCCTCACGGCCCTAGCGCGGACGCTTTCCTACAGGCACCCGCCATTGTCTATGGCCCCCATGACCAGTTGCAGCACCAGTTTCTTGCCCAATGCGGCTACCATGGCCGCTTCCCCTATCATTTATGCCCCTCATCGGAGGGCTTTATGCGTCTGGCAGCGGCGGGCATTGGCTACGGCATGATGCCGCAGCTCCAGACCCATGCGCTGATGCAAAGCGGCCAACTGGTTAGCATTGCCCCGGGGCAAACCCTGAGCGTCCCGCTCTACTGGCATTACTGGCGGCATAGCGGCAATCTGGTCGAGCGACTGACCGAACGGCTGGCACAGGTCGCCTTGATTTAGGTCATGCGTTTTTCTGATATCTGCGTCAAACCCTTTCTACACTTGCACTTATCGTCATCTGCGCAAGCCAGGTATTCGTGAACGGCTGAATTACCGTTGACCCATCAAGTGTCTTCAGAACGACGTAGATGCCACAGTAAGCTAGGTAAGCTTTACATTTACCGCACGCTGGCGAAGCCCGTGCGATAGCCAGGTTGACACACCCCGACAGCGGTAATGGCCTTTATAGAAAACGCCACGGGGGAGAAAAACATAACCAAAGCGACCCCTATGCAGGCTTATTGTTTATCCAGAAACACCTTAGCTCGTGTCCTGCTGTTGCTGGTGGGATGCCTGCTTTGCTGGCAGGAAGCCATTGCATCGCTTTCGATTTCGCCGGATAAGTCACGCTACTCGCTTACCCCTCATACCCAGTTCTTGCACAGCGACGAATCGCTGGCGCTTGACGAGCTTCTGGCACGCAACCCGCCGTTCACCCAGGCTGAAGACAAGCGCGACCTGAACTTTGGCTACACGCCCGACGACGTATGGCTGCGTACCCGGATTGAAAACCCTACCCAGCAGTCCAGGGACTGGATCGTTGCGTTCGAGTACCCGTTTCTGGATCACGTCACGCTGCATGTCGTGCGTGAGCATTTCAGCGAACAAATGACCAGCGGCAGCGCCGTGCCAAAATCCCAACGCGCGCTTGCCCATCGCCAACCGGTGTTCCCACTGACCCTCGCGCCCGGTGAAACGGTCACGCTGTACGCCCAAGTCAGCGCCGCAGGCAGCAAAATGCTCAACGTCAACTTGCTGTCCGAACAGGCGTTCTACACGCAAAACGATCGTCACAACTTCTGGCTGGCGACCTATTTCGGCATGCTTCTCGCCCTAGGCCTTTACAACGTCATGCTGTTTTTCGGCCTGAAAGAACGCGTGTTTCTGTATTACTCGCTGTTTGCGCTCGGCTTTACCGTTGCGATCCTGACGTTCAACGGCATCGGCACGCTGATGTTCTGGAGCATCCTCGGCGACAACACCGCGCGACTGGTCGCCATCGGTTTCACCTTTGCCTCCACCATGGGCACCCTGTTCGCCCAGAGCTTTCTCAACACGCAACACTTCACGCCCCGCTGGCATCGCCTGCTGAGTTATTTTCGCGGCTATTGCATCGTCGCGCTATTGGCGACGCTGATACTGCCTATTCAGCCCGCTCTGCGGCTGATGGACATCACCGGCTTCGTGGCTGCGCTGCTGATGCTGATCTGCGGGGTGTACTGCGTGTCACAACGCGTACCCAGTGCCCGGCTGTTCGTGCTGGCATGGTCGCTTTTTCTGGTCGGGGCCTGCGTTTTTGCACTGCGCAACCTGGGCATCTTGCCCGCCAACTTTATTACCCTGCACGGCATACAGATTGGCTCGGCGCTGGAAATGCTGCTGCTGTCGTTTGCCTTGGCCGCGCGTTTCAACAAGCTCAAACACCAGAAGGAGCGCGCTCAGGCGGAAATGTTGATGACGCTCAAACGCCAGGAGGCAGTGCTGGAACAGAAGGTGGCCGACCGCACCCGGGCGCTCGAGCACCTGGCCAGTCGCGATGTACTGACAGGACTACTGAACCGCAATGGCTTGACCGACTGTGCCAAGAAAGCCCTCCGGCGCAGTCAGCGAACCGGCCAGCCGGTAGCGCTATTCATGCTGGATCTGGACCGCTTTAAACCGGTCAACGACCAGTTTGGGCACGAGGCAGGCGACTTTGTGCTGCAACAGGTCGCCAGGCGTATCGGACACCTGGCGCGCGCCCACGACCACGCCGCCCGCTTTGGCGGCGATGAGTTCATTCTGTTGATCGAGGGCATCGACGACCTCAACACGCTCAACGATATCCGCCACCGCCTGAGCGCGGCAATACGCGCGCCCATCAAGCTGCCCTGCGACGAACGGGTCAGCGTCGACGTGAGTATCGGGATGAGCGTCAGCCACGCTGACGGCAAAAGCCTCGAGTGTTTAATGCGTGAAGCCGACGGCCAGATGTACGACGAGAAAGCCCGCCAAACCGATAGCAGTGCGCGCTACGGCTCGGCGCCGTCCTAGGCGCTAATCGAACAGACTCATTCGCGTCATCACGTGGTCACGCTTGATGCGCCAGTGATAAAGCGCCCCCAGCACATGCAGCGTGATCAGTACCACAATCGCCCAGCCAAGCCAGCCGTGCCAGATGAAGAGCCGCTCTGACAGCGCCGGATACTCCCCGATGAGGCCGGGCAGATGCCACTTGAAGAACTCCACGGGGAAACCACCGCTGGCCGTTGCCGCCCAACCTAACAGCGGCATCACCACCAGGGCCGCATAGAGCAGGTGGTGCACGCTGGTACTGACGATGCGCTCGAAAGCGTTGAGGGGCGGGTCATGGTCGGGCACGACAAACGCTATCCGGGTGATAATACGCAGCGTCATCAGCAGCAGTATCGCCACGCCCAGGGTTTTGTGGCTGGTATAGAGCCCATTGGTGAACCCTGTTCCGATCAGCGACACCGTTCGCTCAAAGCCCAGAAAGCCCAGCGTCAAACCGCTCGCCAATGACAGCAGCGCAGCACCTGCCACCAGCCAGTGGAGTACCCGGTGCGGGTAAATATAGTGATCCAACTCGTGCATGCTCTGCTCCTTTCGCCCGCTCAAAAATCGCTTATGTGGGCTTAGTTTAGCCATTTCCAGGCGGCTTCGCCGATAAAGCCGCCCGTCATCGTCAACGCTTGGCGCTAGGGCGCCCAGGCATCGACCGGTGCTGCCAACTGCTCGCGAATCAACTCGCCCAGGCGTCGCGCGGGTTCCGACGGGCGGTGCGGCGCGCGGTGCAGGGCCAGTTCGATCATCGGCAACGACGGCAAGCCGCTGGCTTCATCGAGGGGCCTTAACAGCGGCGTCAGCATGCTCCGCGTGACCACGACCACCGCCAGCCCCGCCGTGACGATCGGCGCCAGGCCGGCCATCGACTGGCTGGTATAGGCCACGCGCCAGTCGCGGCCGGCATTGCGCAATGCCTGTTCGGCAATCTCGCGGAAGACGTCCGCGCCGGGGGAATACAGCGCCAGCGGCAGCGGATCGGTTAACGATGGCTGCTGGTTGACGCCCACCGCCCAGATCAGCGGCTCGCGGCGAATCACCTCGCCGCCCGGGGAGTTACGCTGCCGGGTCACCAGCGCCAGGTCCAGCTCGGCGCGTTTGACGCGCTCCACCAGATCGCCGCTGGTGCCACAGCGAACCTGCAGCCCCACGCCGGGGTAAAGCTGGTGGAAGTAGGCAAACACCGACGGCAATAGCGACGCATAGTCCTCCGGGATACCCAGCGTCAGCTCGCCGCTGACCTGATGCGCCTGCATGTCGCTCCAGGCTTCATCGTTGAGCATCAACAGACGCCGCGCATGATTCAGCAGGCGTTCACCATCGGGGGTAAAGCGCAGCCGCCGTCCTTCGCGTTCGTGAAGCGTCAATGCCAGCTGCGCTTCCAGACGCTGCAGCTGCATGCTCACGGTCGACTGGGTATAGGACAGGCGTTTGGCAGCGGCCGTCACGCTACCGGTATCGGCAATCGTCACTAAGGTGCGCAAAAGCGTCAGGTCCAGCGTAGGCGCTCGCATACATCATATTCCTTGATAATAACGATCAATAAACATCGCTATTGTGATGTGTTTCGAATGAGTATGCTTTGCCGGTCACCTCAAGGCAAGTCACTTCAAGGCAAGGTCAGGAGATCGCTATGCATCATGTCAATCCACTCGTTGTGTTTCCACGAAGCTACAGTGTTGGCGCGGCGCTGGTGGCCGTGATGCTTTGGAGTGTCGCCCCGCTGCTGGCCGATTATGCCCGCGCCACGCCGCCGCTTCAGCTTACGGCTTTGACACTGTTGGCGGGGGCGCTGGCTACCCTGCCATTGAGTCGGCGGGTTAACGTCGCGACCTGCGGCCGCGTTTGGCAGGTGAGTATCTGGCTGGGGGTTCCGCTGCTGATTATCGGTGCCGTCAGCACCTACTTTATCGGCATGCGGCTTGCGCCTGCCGCCGAAGCCGCCTTGATTACCTATACCTGGCCAGTGCTGTTCGTGCTGCTCAGCCAGTGGAGCCGGTTCGGACGTTTACGCATAGGCGGCCTGGTGGGGGCGTTGATTGCCTTTGCCGGCGCCGCTGTGCTGTTGATTCCTCAAGCCTCGGGCGGCGGCACGGATACCGCGCTCACCGGTTATGCGCTGGCGCTTTTAGCGGCCTGCTGCTGGGCGCTTTACTCTTGGCTCAGTCAGGTGGCGCCGGTACCGCTGACACCCCTGCTTCCCCGCTTGCTGTTGATCGCCTGCGTGATGGCCGCAGCGGCCAGCGCCATACTGGAAGGCCAACTGGCGCTGCCCAGCAGCGAAGCCGTCCTGACCGGCATGGCCCTGGGTCTCGGCCCTTACGGCATCGCCATGGTGGCCTGGGACAAGGCGCTACGCTGGGGACACACCAGCCTGGTCGGCAGCCTGGCCTACGGGGTGCCGATACTGGCGGCGCTACTGTTGGTGCTGGCCGGCATGAGCACCCTTGACTGGCGGCTACCGATTGCGGCCCTGCTGGTGGTGGTAGGTTGCCTCAAGGCCAGCCGATAGCCTGCGCAGAGAGACGGCCGCCTGGATAACCAGGCGGCCATCCGGCTTAGAGCTCGGGTTCAACCTCGCTTGGTTCGGTGCGAGCAGTCAGTTCGAACAGGCCACTGGCCGACAGGTTATAGCCACGCGCAGTGACCGTATAAGTCCCGGGCAACAGTTGCTCGCCGATACGCGAATCCGTGCCGCCTGCTCCATCGTCATCGCTCAACGCCACCCCGTTACCTTCAACTTCCAGAAAGGTATCAAAATCGCTGGAGCGCATTTCGAGGGTTACGTCAGATGTTTCGTCGAGGGTGAGTTCGTAGGTCAGTGCCTCGCCGCTGTACCAACCGTTGATGGGCGCATCGGCCGTCAGCTCGCCCGAGTTACGCAGCTCGGTGTCACTCGGCAGCTCGCGTGAGTCAAGCGCCAGGGTAAACACGCCCTCGCCATCGCCGTAAGCAGAACGTGCCGTGAGCTGATACTCACCCGGTGCCAGGAAGTCGGCGATACGCGCATTCAGATTGCCGGCACTATCGTCGTCTTCGCGGTAGTAGCCACTCGGGCCTTCCAGTACCAGAAAGGTATCGAACTCATCGGAACGCATGTCGATGTCGTACATGCCGGCTTCGTCGATGGTGAAGCTGTATTCGCGCTCGTCCTGTTGCAGCCAGCTATCCAGCGGCGATGCAAGTGTGAGGGTGTCGCTGTCGCTAAGCTCGACGCTACGGCTCTCCAGAGAGAAAGGCCCATAGCTTTGCGCGTCCGCGCCGCTCACTACCAGCATGTAATCGCCGCTCTGATCGATGCGTTGGCGCATGATCTCGCCGCTGCTTACCAGTTGAAGCTGGTCATCATAGAGCGAGACGACGCCCTGAAGCGCGCCATCCAGCGTTACCTCGACCAGATCGTCTTCCTCGAGCGCCATGACATAGCGCTCGAACCGGCTACCGTCATTGCCGTTAAGCTCGCTTTCCGAGGTGATTTCACCTCGCAAGCGCTCGCCCAGCGCGACACGCTCAAGACCCGCCAGCCGCTCGGATTGACTACTCTCGCCCTCGGTTTGTGAGGCAGGCGCTGAATCGGGCGACACGCCGGGCGTTATCGCCTGGGCCGCTAAGAAGCCGATAACGCCACCGCCAACGGCAACGAGCAGATAACTTAAGGGAGAAGATTTAGCCATGCGTGCATCCTTGATTCTGTGGCAAAAACGGACTGATTGAACGCGGCATTATAAGCCCATCTTCGCCATGATGGGGGATTGTCCAACCGGGCTTTGCGTTTTTCTGTGCACACGATGCCAGCACTGCCTTGAACTTGAATAAGCCACTGAATTCAAAGGCCCCCAACAGACGGGTTAACGTTGGCTAATATGCAGCCAACGGCACCGAACGTCTAAAAGCTTGCTCAGCACGTCGGACAGGGTTACTATCGAGCCGCCTGATTGGCACCTCATCGATGAATGCGGAACCCGCGACACGACACACTGAGGTACTCCTTATGGGAGCTATCAAAAACACGTTATTAAATGCTTGCTTTGCCATAGCCGTATTCACCACGGCAGTGAATAGCGCTCTGGCACACGGTACACCGGCCGATACTCAGCGAGGCGTTGCCTCCTTCTACAGCGACCGCTTTCAAGGGGCAACCACCGCCAGTGGCGAAGCCTTTGATCAGAAAGCGCTGACCGCCGCGCACCCCAGCCTGCCCTTCGGCACCAAGGTGTTGGTGTCTCGCCCGGATACCGGGCAAGAGGTAGAAGTACTGATCAACGACCGCGGCCCCTACGTGAAAGGCCGTATCATTGATCTGTCGAAAAGCGCCGCGCGGCAGCTGGGCATTATCAACCGTGGCGTTGCCCCGGTTCTGGTCACGCTGCTCGACTAGCGGCCGCCTCATGTGATCGGCTCGCTCGTTTCACACCATCGTACCTAACCACAACGGGCGCCCAGGCGCCCGTTGTGCGTTTCACCTCCTCCTCGGCACTTCCCTTGGCTTTACGACGCTTGCGTTGACGGCGAACTATCAAGCACGCTAACGGTCTTTACAAAGCACGGATCGTATTCCCAACGCATACGCAGGAGGCCCCATGCAATCACGCTTTTTCACCTTGAGCCGCTATCCGGAAGGACGCCCTGAGCGCGAGCTTTTTGAGCTGGAAACCCAAACTCTGCCCGACCTCGCCCCTGGCGAAGTGCGCATTCGCAACCGCTGGCTCTCGGTCGACCCTTACATGCGCGGCCGGATGACCGGCGTTCATACCTATGTGGCGCCTTTTGAACTGGGCAACCCCATGGAAGGCGGCGCGATAGGCGACGTCATCGCCTCCCACGACGAGCGCTTCAAGGAAGGCGACCTGGTGGGCCATATGGGTGGCTGGCGTGACATCGCGCAGATCCCCGCCGACGGCGTGCAGGCCCTGCCCGACTTCGGTGTCGACGAGCAAGCCTATCTTGGCGTCCTGGGCATGCCCGGCATGACGGCCTGGACCGGCCTCAACCTGATTGCCAACTGCCAACCCGGCGACCACGTCCTGGTCAGCGCCGCCAGCGGTGCAGTGGGATCGCTGGCGGTCCAACTGGCCAAGGCCAAAGGTTGCCATGTTGTCGGCATTGCCGGTGCGGCCAACAAACTGGCCTGGCTGGAATCCCTGGGGGTCGAGCCGGTGAGCTACCGCGATCGAAACGCCCAGGAACTGAGCGATGCGATTCAGCTTGCCAGCCCCAAAGGCATTGATGTGGTGTTTGAAAACGTGGGCGGTATCTGCCTTGAAGCCGCGCTTAGCCAGCTGAATGAAGGCGCGCGAATAGCGGTGTGCGGCATGATCGATAGCTACAACGCCAAAACCCCGGTACCCGGCCCCAGCAACCTGTCTCAACTCGTGGTGCGCAAGGCCAGGATGCAGGGCTTTATCGTCGCCGATCACTGGAAACACTATCAGTTTTTCCTCAACGAAGTAGCGCCCCAGGTCGTGGACGGCAAGATCGACTACAAGGAGACCGTCAAGCAAGGGCTCGAAAGTACGCCTGACGCCTTCCTGGCGTTATTTGAAGGCGGCAATACCGGTAAAATGCTGGTCAAGCTGGACCACTAGGCTCCCCTCTTTCCCCTTTGGTTCTTTACAGCCGCGCTGTTTTAATCAGCGCGGCTTTTTTATGGCCCTCCTGTTTCATAGCGCATCCTGGCTACTACATTGCGTGCCTCTTGAAATCATTAGACCATTGGCGCATTGATATTTAAAATAGTTAGCATGTTAAGCGTTTTATCGACTTACGATAAAGCGCACGGTGGGTCGTGGGTACGTCAAGCCGCGATTCGAGATTATGAAAAGGGGAACCCTCATGGAAGAACAAAAGCGGGCTAAATGGCCTGCGCTACTACTTGGCTTACTACTGATCATCGCGGGCCTCGCCTTGGCCATCGGTGGCGGGAAGCTGCTCAGCCTGGGCGGCAGCGCCTATTACCTGATAGCGGGCGTTGGCGTCATGGCCAGCGGGATATTACTGGCACTGCGCAAAGGCGCCGCCCTCTGGCTCTACGCACTTATCCTCTCGGCCACCCTGGCGTGGGCCTTGTGGGAAGTCGGCCTGGACTGGTGGCAGCTTGTTCCTCGGGTGGCCATCCCCTGCCTGATCGGCATTGTGTTGCTGCTGCCGTGGTGGCGAAAACCCCTCGACTCGCGTGGCGGCAGCCTCGCGTTGGGGCTCAGCGTCCTGGCCGCGATGGGCGTGGCACTGACCAGCCAGTTTGACGACCCCGCTGCGCTCGACGGCACGCTCGATACCCAACGCAGCGAGCATCAGGAAAGCGTCAACCCCGCCCAGGTAGCCGGTGACGACTGGCCCGCCTACGGCGGCACCAACGCCGGCACCCACTACTCTTCCCTCGACCAGATCACGCCGGAGAATATCGGCGAGCTGGAAGAAGTCTGGCGCATCGAAACCGGCGACGAAGCAGGCCCCAATGCGCCGCCGGAAATCACCAACCAGAACACGCCGCTGAAGGTGAACGACAGCCTGTATATCTGTACGTCCCACAGCCGTGCGATGTCGCTTGACCCGGAAAACGGCGAGACGAACTGGTCCTTCGACCCGGACATCAGCACCATGGGCGCCGACGATTTCTCCGGCTGGGCGCATATGACCTGCCGCGGCCTCGCCTATTACGATGCCGGTAGCTATGCCGATAGCGACGACACCCGCGAGACTGACACCAACAAGACGGATGGCACCCGCCAGACGCCTGAACTCTTCGATCGCGATACCTTTGATATTGACCTGGCGTTTCTACTCTTCATGAACCCAGGCAGTGACGCCGGGGATGACGTCACGCCCCGTATGCCAAGTGCCGCTGACGTGATGTGCCCGCGCAGGCTCTATCTGCCTACCGCTGATGCCCGCCTGATTGCGCTAAATGCGGATAACGGCGAGCGCTGCGCAGCGTTTGGCGATGGCGGCGAAATCGACCTGACACGTAATATCGGCGACTTTGCTCCCGGCGGCTACTATTCCACCTCGCCCCCCACGGTGACCGAGAACCTGATTATTCTGGGCGGCCACGTCACCGATAACCGCTCAACCGATGAACCGTCCGGCGTCATTCGTGCCTTTGACGTGCACACCGGTGAGCTGGTGTGGAACTGGGACAGCGGCAACCCCCACGACACCGAACCGCTTGACGAGGGTGAGACCTATACGCGCAACTCGCCCAACGTATGGGCGCCGATCAGCGTCGATGAAGACCTGGGGATGGTGTATCTGCCCATGGGCAACGCCACGCCCGACCAGTACGGCGCCAACCGCAGCCAGAACGATGAAACCTACAGCGCAGGGCTGGTGGCGCTTGACCTTGCCAGCGGTCAGGTCGAATGGGTCTACCAGTTTGTGCACCACGACCTGTGGGACATGGACACGCCCGCCCAGCCGGTACTGATTGACCTCGCCACCGACGAGGGAACCCAGCCGGCAGTGGTGCAACCCACCAAACAGGGCAGCCTCTATGTACTGAACCGCGAGACCGGCGAGCCCATCGTGCCCATTGAGGAAGTCGCCGCACCGCTAGGCGCCGTTGAAGGCGACTGGGCCTCGGAAACGCAGCCGCGCTCGGCACTCAACCTGCTGCCCCCGCCGCTCACCGAAAGCGACATGTGGGGAGCAACGCCGTTCGACCAGATGATGTGCCGCATTCAGTTCAACACCCTGCGCTACGAAGGGCAGTACACACCGCCGTCTCTTGAAGGAAGCATTGTCTACCCGGGCAACGTGGGCGTGATGAACTGGGGCGGGGTCGCGGTTGACCCCGAACGCCAGGCGCTGTTCACCGGCGCCAAGTACCTGGCCTTTGTCTCGACGCTGGTTCCTCGTGAAGAGGTCGAAGAGGGTCAGGGCTCGGCCAGCGAACAGGGGCTGCAAGTCAATGCCGGTGCGCCCTACGCCGTCAAGCTGGGGCCGCTACTGTCAGTGCTCGGCCTGCCCTGCCAAGCGCCCTCCTGGGGTGATGTGGCGGGCATCGACCTGCAGGAAGCCGAGGTTGTTTGGAAGCATCGTAATGGCACCACCCGCGATAGCATGCCCTTCGACCTGCCGATTGGCTTGAACGTAGGCGTGCCAGCGCTGGGCGGCCCGCTGACCACCGGCGGCGGCGTGTCATTCCTGAGCGGTACGCTCGACCAATACCTGCGCGGTTACGATATCGCCACCGGCGAAGAGCTGTTCAAGGCACGCCTGCCCGCAGGTGGCCAGGCAACGCCCATGACCTACACCGGGGAAGACGGCCGCCAGTACGTGGTGGTCACGGCGGGCGGACACGGCACCTTTGGCACCAAGATGGGCGATTACGTGATTGGCTACGCGCTGCCGGAGTAACCGGTTAACCAACGCCAGCACTAACACATCGGGCGGCCCAAGGGCCGCCCGATTTCATTGCCTAAAAGGCAAGAGACTAAAAACTCACTTCTACCCCGCCGTACACGCTGCGCCCTGGCGCGGGCTCGTAAAAGCGCCCGAAGCTCGCGTTCAGGCGCACGTTGGCGTAGTGCTTTTCATCGAGCAGATTGCGCACGCCGACATAGGCATTGAGGCGCGTCTTGTCCGTCAATCGCCAGCCGTCCCCCGCCCGCAGGTTTACCAGCCAGTAGCTATCGACCTGGGTCTCGTTGGCGTTATCGGCCACCAAGTCACCCACGTACTGGGTTTCCAGCGTGGCGAAGCGCTCGTCGCGCCCTTCCCAGGTCAACTGGTTGACCCAGGTTTGCTCCGGCAGGCCCGGAATGCGGTTACCGTCAAAGCGCTCGCCGGGCGTGGAGAAACGATCAAACTCATAGCGCGCCAGCGTCAGGGCGCTGTCCAGCCGCCACTTGTCGGCAAACTGCCAGCCCAGTGCCAGCTCGATGCCGTCGCGGTCGGTATCGCCGGCGTTTCGATAAAAGGTACGGCCGCCGTCATCGTAAGGCACCAGCTCATCGCGCACGCGCACCGAAAACAGCGTCAGGTCGTAATCCAGCGCCAACGGCGCGAAATAGCCCCGCGCTCCGACCTCGCGGTTCCAGGCCTTCTGCGGCTCGATCGAGGCATTGAACCCGCCGCCCGCCGGGTTGGCAAACTCGCTGAATGTCGGCGTTTCAAAGGCCGTGCCGGTGTTCACGTAGGCCTGATGCTGGGGGCGATAGCGGTAGCTGAGCCCCGCCGAGCCACTCCATTCGTCAAAACTGCGCTTGCCACTCTGATCACCGTCCTGCTGATAACGGTCATCCACTTCCAGCTCGACCCGATCGAAACGCGCACCCAGTGAAAGCGTTACCTGTTCGGTCAGTGATAGATCCCCCTGAGCAAAGACGCCGGTGGACGTCGCCGTCTGGGTCTCTTCGGCAAGCTGCTCGCCGACCACGCCCTGCGGGTTTACATCGTTGCGAAAGCGTTCGTCATCCTGCCGGGCGACGTCGACACCCGCGATATAACTCAGCGGCAGGCTGCCCAGGCTTATCTCGTGGTGGTATTCGGCGCTCGCGCCCAGGTAATCACGCTGGTAGCCGATACGGCTATCGCCCACATAGGGCAGTTGCTGCTCAAAATCGCGTTGGGAGATAAACCCCTTGAGGTAAAACTCACCGGAACCCGCAGACAAATCCTCGTACTGCAGACCCAGAAGCTGCTGATCCACGTTCTGCCCCGCGTCCAGCGCTAACGCGTTCGGCGCTGCCTGGTCGCGTCCGTTCGCCACTTCGCTAGCGTTCAGCGCACCGGGGTCTTCCGAGCGCGGGTTGTCCAACAGGTTGACGATGGCGGTCAACGCCCGCTCGCTGCCCAGTTCCCGACGAAGCTTGGCATTCAACAGGTACTTTTCCGTCGAGCTTTGCTCGCGATAGCCATCGACATTGAGCGCCGAGAGGCTAACGTGGTGCGACCAGTCGCCTTGGCTCCCCCCGGTTTGCAGGGATGTCTTACGGTAGCCATCGCTGCCTGCCTCGGCGCGCAGGCTCGTGCCGGGGTTATCGCGGCCATCGGCGGTGGTCACATCGATCACACCGCCTGCTGCATTGCCGTAGAGCACCGACGACGGCCCGCGGATCACTTCGATACGCTCGGCGCTGTCCAGGTCAATCGCATCGAGCTGTGCCTGGCCGTCCGGCAGGGTATAAGGGATACCATCAACCATGACCGTGATGCCACGCACGCCAAAGGGCGCGCGGGCGCCAAAGCCACGAATCGAGATGCGCTGGCCCTGGGCGAAATTATCACGGTTTTGCAAGAACACGCCGGGCACCCGCACCAGCGATTCATCCAATCGCACGCGCTGCTGGCCCTGGGCGATGGCGTCTCCTTCGAGCGTGGTGACGGCGGCAGGCGTTGCGTACAGCTCGCGGGCCAGCCTTGGAGCGGTCACCTCAAGCGTCGCCATGGTCGGCTCGCTGGATTGCGCCCAGGTGAGGCCTGATAGCGCGCAGCCGGCCAGGCAAATCGAGGTGGTCAGCTTTTTCACGGAGTCCCTCCCAATATATTAAATAATACTTAAATAAAGGCATTGTACAGCACACGGAACGTTTTACTGCGGCTCGCGTCACAGGTATTCACATCGGCCTCGTGAAAAGCGCCGAGCGTGTCTACATTGATGGTGTATCCGCATGGCCGTTGCCGTTAACACTGTTGTTAACACAAGCGTTAAAGGCGTTTTAAAACGGTCGTTACCGTTTTTCCGACATGGTGACTAGCACCCCTACCCTGAAAGCAAAGGAGGCTTCATGGCGTTTACCGCGACTGATCCGATCAAGATGATATTTGCGATCATTTTACCGCCCCTCGGCGTATTCTTTGAGGTCGGTTTTAAAGGACATTTCTGGCTGAACATCCTCCTGACGCTATTCGGTTTTATACCGGGCATCATTCACGCGTTCTACGTGATACTGAAACACTAGCCGGCAATGGCAAGCGATACACCGCCTGAGTCCCACTCAGGCGGTTTTTTTATGCTCGTCGCTCATGCCCCGTGGAGACGCTGGTGCAGCGCATGCACCTTGTCGTCCCAACCGGCTACCGGGCCCTCCACGGGAAGGCCGGGCACGATTTGCTGAATGGGCAGGGTGGCCACCGGCGGCGGCGCCACGCCCAGATCGGCAAGCCAGTGGCTCAACTGCTGTGACGAACTGGCGTAGACAATCCGCCCAAGCCCTACCCAACCATGGGCCGCCGCGCACATCGGGCAGTGCTCGCCGGACGTATAGACGGTCGCCCTGGCCCGGGCCTCGGGCGTCATATGCTGAGCCGCCCAACGCGCCAGAGCAAACTCGGGGTGCTGGGTGGAATCGCCACCGGCAATCCGGTTGCGATCCTCTGCCAGCACCTCGCCGTCACCGCTCACCAGCACGCTACCAAAGGGCTCGTCTCCCGCTTCAAGGGCTTCTTCGGCCAACGCTACAGCGCGGGCGATGTAGGCAGTTTCCTGATCATCCAACATATATCCTCCTGATTGTGGTGGTGCTTCAGCATTCCTCTATTGTGGCATAGCCATGGCGTCGTGCGCCCGCCAACCAGCGACGCCATGCATCCAATCAGGCATCGGGAATCGCCCATTGAAAATCGGCGCGATACCCAGCAATCTCCACCTGACACTTCTCCCAGGTATTTCCCTCGAACCGGAGCCCCCATGCATACGATCAATCCCAGCAAGTTGCACCACAGCAAGTGGACGGCCGTGGCACCGCGCAATAAAGAGAAACACTTCATCGTCACCCAATTACTGCGCGACGAAGAAGACAATGTCGTGGACGTCGTGCTTGAGGCCGTTCACTCCCATCGCGAAACGATACTCCCTTGGCAACGCCTGAAAGATGACAGCGTATGGAAGATGGGTTGGCAGTAACCGAGACCATCCGGCGGCCTGTAGAAAAATAACCGGAAAGGTTTTGACACACCCGGCGATTCATGACATTGTGTGCTCAGTGGTTAGCAAGCAGCATGGTTTCAGAAGTGTACGATCTATTTCGGCAGCCTGACATTGTATTCCTTGTTTCACCCGCTACTTCAATCTGGGTAATACCAGGAACTTAATTAAGGCGCTTTTGCGCGAAAGGATCTACATCATGGCAACTGGCACAGTTAAATGGTTTAACGACACTAAAGGCTTCGGTTTCATCGCTCCTTCTGACGGCGGCGACGACCTCTTTGCCCACTTCTCTGAGATTCAAGCCGACGGCTTCAAATCCCTACAAGAAGGCGCTAGCGTCTCTTTTGACGTTACCCAAGGCAAGAAAGGTCTTCAAGCTTCAAACATCAAGCAAACTTCCTAACATCCGTTAGCAGTTTGCTCGAATCCTCCGGGGTTCGAATAACAAGGCCCGCTCATGCGGGCCTTGTTGCGTTTGTGGCCCCCAAAATTTTGTTCAACGCCACCTAGACGCGCTCCCACCGCACGATACGCACCTCCACCGTTACCGTGATAGCCTTGAGTTGCGCTGCTTCCTCACGCCCCTCTGCGGACGCCCGGTAAAAATGCGGCGTCATCGCCAGCAGATCCGCAACGGCTTCCCCATCGTCCAGCGTCAACGCATAGCGCAAGGTCTCTGTGCCGAGGTGCCTGAAGCCCTCAGGCTGCTCAAGCGGCATGTCACGCTCAGGCTTCAAGCTCGGGTAAATGATATCGCGCAGCTCACGCAGATGATCCGCTCCGGCCTCGACCTGTATCAGCAAGCCGCCCGGCTTGAGCACACGGGCAAATTCTCGATGAACCGGAAAGCCAAACATGCACAGTACGCGGTCAAGCGCCCCACTCGTCACCGGCAGATTGGCATTACTGCCCACCACCCAGCGACTTTGCGGCGATGCTTTATCGTCCTGCTTGGCCGCAGCCTGTATCGCCCACTTGGAAATATCCAGCCCCATTAGCGCAAGCGACGACGCCTCGGGCACCGCCGATGCCAGGCCGCGCAGGTAATAGCCTTCACCGCAGCCAGCATCCAGGCAGCCAAGCGGCGTATCACCTTCATCCTGCAGCGCATGGCTGAAAACCGCCGAGCTGACCGCGTCGGCAACCGGCTGATAATAACCCGCCTCAAGAAAACGCCGCCGCGCCGCCACCATAGCCTTGCTATCGCCGGGATCCGCCGAGCGTTTCTGCTGCACGGGCAGAAGATTGACGTAGCCCTGCTTGGCAACATCGAAGCTGTGCCCGGCGGCACAGCGCCAGACGCGACCGTCCACTTGTAACGGCTCGCCATCCAACGGGCAGGCCAGCGCCTGAAACGGAGAAATACTCATGCTAGTAGTGCCTTTAGCCTAGGTAAGAAGAGCCAACGCAGCGCAGCATGGTACCGCACCAACACGGGAAAGCCAGTCAGGCGTCACAGAAGACCTCAAATGACAACGATTTGCATTAGTTAATACGCCATGTAATCATCGCCCACCGTTCGTTTGGCGTTTTACATACCCGCCGTCTCCCGCCACCTTTGCTTAAAGACAGCGTCCGCCAGGAAGCCGACATGACGACTCGTCCTCTGCCTATCACCAAGTTGCCATTGGCGCTGCTGTTTCTCATGCTTTTCAGCACCGTGACGTTAGCCACCAACAGCACTGAACGCCATCGCCCCCAACCGCAGGATGCTCAGCGCACGCTTGATACCGCATCGCCGCGTGTCGTCACCCTTTATCAAGGGGCGACGGACAGCGCCGTCGCCCTGGGCATCACACCCGTGGGCGTCGTGGAGTCGTGGCTGGAAAAGCCGATGTATCACTACTTGCGCGCCCCCTTGGCCGACGTAGAACAAGTGGGACTGGAAACCCAGCCCAATCTGGAAAAGATCGCCTGGCTTGATCCTGACCTGATTGTGGCCACGCGCTTTCGCCATCAGCGGGTGATGCCCTTGCTGGAAAAGACGGCGGCCACGGTGGTGGCAGGCAAGGTGTATGATTTTAAAGCAAGTCTTATGCTTATCGCTGAAGCGACAGACCGCCGACCCACCGCCCGCGCGTTGCTGGAAAGGTGGGATCGGCGAGTGGCGGACTTCCGCGACAAGATCCGTCACGCATCGGGCTCTCACTGGCCCCAGAAAGCCGCCGTTGTGCGCTTTAAAAGCGACCATGTGCGTATTTACTCGTCGGGGTTTGCGGGCTCCATTCTCGACGAGCTGGGGTTTGAGCAACCCAGTTCCCTCGACGACCAGGGATGGGGAATAAAGCTGACCAGCGAAGAGAATATTCCCGCCATCAACGCCGACGTGATCTTTGTCCTGCTGGAGCCGGACGACCCTGCCATCCGCCAGAATTACCAACGCTGGACTTCGCATCCCTTATGGCAGCAGCTCGATGCGGTCGCCAACGGGCGCGTTTTTGAAGTCGATGCGGTTAACTGGATCATGGGCGGCGGCATTCTGGCCGCCAATGCCATGCTGGATGACCTTTATGCGCATTATGGCCTGGAACCCTCCGCAGACGGCGAGTCGATGGCATGCGCTTCAGGCTCTACGGCCGGCATGGAGTCTGATAAATGCTAAGCGAGCAAGCCCGCAACGGCGCAGGATTGACCCTGGCGGTACTGGTCGCGCTGGGTGCGTTTCTGGCTAACGTGATGCTCGGCACCACCGAGATTTCCTGGGCGACCCTGCTGGCGTCGCTCGCCCACTACGACCCAACCCAGGTGGCGCATATCGTGCTGCGCACCGAACGCTTTCCCCGTGCGGTGATCGCCACCCTGGTAGGATCGAGCCTAGCGATAGCCGGCGCGCTGATGCAGACCATGACCCGTAACCCGCTGGCATCACCGGGCCTGTTGGGTATCAACGCGGGGGCCATGTTTTTCGTTGTCGTCGCCGTTTCGTTATTGCCGCTGCATTCCCCCGCCGACTACATCTGGGCGGCACTATTCGGGGCGCTGGCGGCCGCTTTGCTGGTCGTCGCCCTCAGCCGCGGGCCGCTTGGCGAGTTTGCCCCGCTTCGCGTGGTCCTCGCGGGTGTCGCCGTCACGGCCATGTTTGTATCGCTTAGCCAGGGGCTACTGATCGTTGATCAGCAGAGCTTCGAGAGCGTGCTGTACTGGCTGGCAGGCTCCGTCTCGGGGCGCGAACTGTCGCTGGTGGTTCCCCTGCTGCCCCTTTTTGGTATTGCCCTGGTGCTGTGCGGATTGCTGGTCAAGCACGCCAATGCGCTCATGCTGGGCGACGACATGGCAGCGGGGCTTGGGTTGCGCGCGGGCACGATCAAGCTGCTACTCGGGCTGGCGGTGATTTTGCTGGCAGGGTCATCAGTAGCGCTCGCAGGGATGATCGGCTTTATCGGACTCATCGTGCCGCACATGGCGCGCAGCCTGTTTGGCGTCGACCATCGATGGCTGCTGCCAGCCAGTGCTCTGATGGGCGCAAGCCTCTTGCTGCTGGCGGATGTGCTGTCACGCTTTGTCATGCCGCCCCAGGAGGTGCCTGTGGGCGTGATCACAGCGCTTATCGGCACCCCATGGTTTATCTACCTGGCACGTCGACAACAGGTTTCATCATGACCTCTCTGCCGCTTTCAACGCGCCTCGCGCATCGGCTGAACACAGTCCCATTGGAACGCCACTGGACGGTCATGGGACTGCTGTCGATCTGCTTGATGGCCAGTATCGGGCTTTCGCTCAGCCTTGGCAGTTTCCCCACACCGCCCGGGCAGGTCGTGCACGCGCTGGCCGCCCCGGCAGAAAGCGACATCGCCTTTATTGTCTGGGAGCTACGCCTTCCCCGTATTCTGTTGGCGGTGCTGGTGGGGTCGGCACTGGCGGTTGCCGGTGCCATCCTGCAAGGTATTGTACGCAACCCGCTGGCTTCGCCGGATGTGATCGGTATCACCAGCGGTGCCGCCATGGCATCGGTGATATTTCTGGCGTTGTTAAGCACTCAACTTAGCATTGGCTGGCTTCCCCTCGCCGCCCTCAGCGGCGCGCTTTTTGCAGCCTTGCTGGTGTTCTTGTTCGCCTGGAAAGGCAGCGTTAGCCCTACCCGCATGGTGCTGGTAGGCATTGGCCTTTCCGCCGCGATGGGCGCGGTGACCACGTTACTGATCGTTATCAGCGATGATAGCGCCGCCATGACCGCCTATGTGTGGCTGACCGGCAGCCTTTATGCCGCCCAGTGGCACGACGTCGTGGGCATGCTGCCCTGGTTGGTCCTGGCGCTTCCACTCTGCCTGGGCCACGCACGGCATCTGGATACCCTGGCACTTGGCGACGCGGTGGCCCAGGGGTTAGGGGTAAACCTATTGCGCAGCCGGCTGTTGCTGCTGGCCTGCAGCGTGGCGCTGGCCGGCGCGGCGGTGGCCTTTGCCGGCGGTCTGAGTTTTGTCGGACTGATGGCGCCGCACATGGCCGCCAAGCTGGTGGGGCGCCAGTTTGCAAGGCTGGCGCCTGCCTCCGCACTGATTGGCGCACTGATCGTACTTTATGCCGACCTGCTGGGTCGGGTCGCGTTTTTGCCCAGAGATCTACCCGCAGGCATCTTTGTTTCCGGCATCGGTGCGCCCTGTTTTGTTTATTTACTGTATAGAACGCGTCATCGCCGTGATTGATGCCTCCATCCATCAAAAAAAGGCGGCCCCGTCAGGGCCGCCCTCAAGCGAGCGAGCTAGCTAAGCTGAACTGCCTAGAAATCCAGTTGATAACCCACTGAGAAGGTGCGCCCACGGCCGGTGAAGTAGTACTCGTCGCTGATCCGCGCCGACTGGGAGTAATAGGTCAGATAATCTTCGTCGGTGAGGTTTTCGACACCTACGGAGACCCTGCCAACTGGCAGACGATACGCCAACGAGGCGTCGACAAGCCCATAGCCTTCGAAATCGAGTTCAGGATTATCGACGCTGCGATCGAAGTAGTAAGTGCTCTGCAAACGGCTGGAGAGGCGATCACTCCAGGTAGCGTTCCAGCCGAGCTTGAGCGTATCCGGCGCGATGTTGATGCCGGTGAGGTCGGTATCCACGCGGCCGTCGCCATCCTGATCGGACTCGCCTTGGGCATGGGTATACGAAAGCGAGACGTCGTGATTGTCCGTCACCTGCATATCGCCGGTAATTTCAACGCCCTGGATCTCGGTCTTCTCGCGGTTGCCCACCCAGGTGCCGTTCTGCTCGGTAAGGCGCTGGCCGAAGTCGGAATTTGACTCGTAGTAGCTCAACTCCAGGCCGTAGCGGTTCCAATCAAAACGGGCGCCGATTTCACGGTTGTCGGTGACGATCGGCTGAAGCTGTAACAGGTTATCGACGTTCTGCCCCGGCGTGCTGATACCGCGCAGCACCCGGCCGACATCCGGCATACCAAAGCCTTCCGAGTAGTTGGCGTAAAGCTGCGCCCACTTGGTGGCTTGATAGGTTAAGCCAGCGTTATACAGCGTCTCATCAAAGCTTGGCTTACCGCCCTCCACGGTCACATTGTCCTGGGTCACATTGCTGCGGTCGATGCTTTGGTAGGTATCCACCTCCAGGTCGGCGTGCTCGTGGCGAACCCCAGCGTGAAGCGTAAGCGGCTCGGCCAGTTCAAACTTACCCTGCAGGAACGGCGCGATATTATCGAACTGGCTTTCCGGCACGTAGGTGCGCCCGGTTTCCACCAGCATTTGACGCGTTTCATCGCGTACTATGTCCAGCCCCGCAGTGAGGCCGAGGCGGTCGTCCAACAACCCGTCACGATTAACGGTGAACTTGGCGCCCACCTTGTCAGACTCGTTACGTGTCTGGTCGTACTGGGTGTTACCGGCACTGTCCAGATAAGGGAAATAAGGCGTGGTGGCAAAACGGGCCCGGAAGCGCTGATGATAGACTTGGGCGTCTATTTCGTTGCCCAGCCAATCGGCGTGTGAGTACGACAACCGCGCCGTGGTGACCTCGTTGAAACCAGGCTCACCATCTCGCGTGCCCCTCTGCGCCGTAGTGGGAACGCCCTCATCACGGTCGCCCGCTACTGGCACATAGCCGTTGCTTTCTTCTAGATCAAAGTGGTTAAGCGACAGCTCGAGGTTCTGGTTATCGTCTATCCAATAACCCAGCTTACCGAATAGATCATAGCTTTTAGCGTTCTGTAGCTCACCTGGATAGGCAATGCCCACACGCGCGTCGTTTCCATCGTAAAACGCGCCGCGCTCCTGGCGCGTAGCGGCGGCCACAAAATCCCAGTCTTCATGCTGACCGCTGATCCGGTAGTCCAGTTTATGGCCGAAGCCGTCGGACTCGAAGTCATCATCCGTGGTCAGGCGGACACCCGCATGCTGGCTGATACCCCCACCCTCGGCACGACGCGTCACAAAATTGATCAGCCCGCCAGTGGCCCCCAGGCCATGCTCAGCGCTGGCCCCATGAATGACCTCGATGCGCTCGACCATGGAAAGATCAATCGTGTAGCTGTCACGCGAACTGTCGCGCAGCGGGTTGGATTGTGGAACCCCGTCGATCAGGAAAGCCGCATCGCGGCCACGAAAGGTTTCCCCGGCGTTGGAGAGCTTTTGGCGGCTGGGCGAATAAGACGGAATCAGGTTACTCAGCACTTGGCCCGGGTCATCGGTAATCGCCATCTGCTGCTCGATCTGCTTACGGTCGATCACGGTCACACGTTGGGGCGTCTCGCCCTCATCGCTACGACTGCGGGTCGCGGTGACCACCATGGTCGAATCGGCATCATCGGCCGCGTTTTGCGACGCGATAGCGGAAGCCTCCTGCCCATAAGCATGACTGACCGTCACCAAGCTCGCGAGTGTCAGCGTGGGCCAGCATACCGCCCGTTTCTTGAAGTGCATCGTTTTCTTATCCCCTTGCGTTTGAATGATCCCGATTAATACAAATGCGCATCTAAATGATAATTATTTTAATAATATAAAACAATAATGCACTGGATGCCATGGATCGCATGCCGCACGACAACGTTAGGTATGCTTGCAAAGGTAACGCTCAAGGCATGGCGATGACGGACGACAAAAAGAAGTGAGTGATCACTTCTAGTTAGAGCTTATTGAAAATGAGAACTTTTTGTCTTACGGTGGCAACTGATTCGATGCTATCCGAGCCCTTTCATGCCTCTCTCTTCAGCCCTTCACGCCCGACTGGCCGCCGAGCACCTCTGCGCTGGTTATGAGTCTCGACGGGTATTGAACGATGTCAGCCTGGCGGTGGCGGAGGGTCAGCTGACCGTACTGCTGGGGCCCAACGGAAGCGGTAAGTCCACGCTGCTAAAAACGCTCGCTCGAACGCTCACTCCAAGCGCCGGGCATGTCTATTTGGACGGCAAGGATATTCATCATCGCAATACCCGCGAAGTCGCCACACAGTTAGGCATTCTTCCCCAGGGGCCTATCGCGCCCGAGAGCCTGAGCGTCAAGCAACTGGTGAGCATGGGCCGCTTTCCGCACCAGCGATTATGGCGGCGGAATGCGGGTGAAGACGCCGAGGCCGTTCGCGAGGCCATGGCGTTCACCGACGTCACCGACTTTGCCGACCAAAGCGTTGACACACTTTCCGGTGGGCAGCGCCAGCGCTGCTGGATTGCCATGGTGCTGGCCCAGCAGACCGACTTGATGCTGCTCGATGAACCCACCACCTTCCTGGATCTCAAGGTACAGGTTGACCTGCTGGAACTCCTTTCGCGGTTGGCCCATGAACGTGGCCGTACCTTGCTGTTGGTGCTCCATGACCTGAACCTGGCCGCCGCCTACGCCGACCAGCTGGTGATGATGCGCGACGGCCATATCGTGACCAGTGGCACGCCCAACGAGGTGTTTACCGCCCACAACCTCAAGCGCGTATTCGAGCTGGACGCGAATGTCATCCTCGATCCCGAAAACAGCCGTCCGCTATGCATACCGCGAACGCGGCCAGCCAGAAACGTCAAGCAACCCGCCAGAGCACCCGCAGCTTTATAAGGTATGGTAAGGCGGCCACCTGGGCGGCAGTGGCGGTGTCACTGGGCATCACCATCGCTTACTACCAGGGCTGGTTTTGGCTGGCGTTTGCCATGACGTTACTGCTGGCGATTCAATCGGCCTTTTACTCTCCGGCCAAATACGGTCTGGTCAAAGGGCTGTTCGGTAAGCCGCGCCTGGCCGAGGCCAACTGGGCGAACTGCGCCGTGGCTTCGAGCGCGCCTGTCAAAAAGCCAACCCAGATGTACGCATCGTGCCCTTCTACCTGCGCGGCCTATGGGGCAGCCAGTTTTCCCGCTCATCCAGCAAGCTGAAAGCACGGCGCAATGCCCCGCTGCACCGCTCGGTGGTGGTCGCCTTTGGCAAGCCGCTACCCAAGGACACCCCGGGCGACGTGCTCAAGCGGCGCATTTTCGAGCAGGCCACCCACTCCTGGCAGCACGCCATCAATGAACTCACGACGCTCCCGGAGGCGTGGATCCGCAGCGTGAAACGCCGCCCCGGCGAGCCCGCCCTGTCGGATTTCTTCAGCCGCCCGCTGAATGCCGGCCAGGCGCTGACCGAAAGCCTGCTGCTGACCAAGCGCATCCGCAAGCTGAACGCCGGGCCAAACGCCGGCTTGCTGCTGCCGAGTACAGCGGGGCATCAAAGCCGGCACGGTGGGCATGCTGCTCCGGCACCAGCGTTAAAATCGTCGACCCAGAAAGTTTTGCGGAGCTGCCCACCGGCGCCGCCGCGATGATTCTTATCAGCGGCCCCAAGTCATGCAGGGCTACCTCAATGACCCCGAAGGCACCGCTGACGCCATTAAAACGCTCGACGGCCAACGCTGGTACGTGACCGGTGATAAAGGGTTTATCGATGAAGACGGCTTCTTGACGCTGATTGACCGTTATACCCGCTTTGCCAACCTGGGGGACGAAGTGATCAGCCTCAGTGCCGTCGAGCAGGCAGTCAAAACCGCGGTGGATGCCCCCAATACTGATCTAATGGCGGTCGCGGTAGCCGATCACGATAAAGGAAAGTAGTTAAGCCTAATGATGACGCAGCACCAGTTGCCGCAACTGCGGTTTGGGGCGGTCGGGGCAGAGCAGTACGCCGAAATGTGTGGCCGAAAGCGGCTTGCTTAACCAGAACCCCTGGGCGCCATCGCAACCCTGCATTTCGAGGTATTTGAGCTGGGCCAATGTTTCCACGCCCTTGGCGTTAACGCGGAAAGATAGACCTTTAAGAAAGTTGATCAGCGCCTTGGTAAAAGCGTCACTTTTCTGGTGATCAAGAATGCAGTTGGAAAAACATGGCGCGAGGTTGATCGTATTGATGGGAAAGCATTGCAGCTGCTTCAGGCTGGCACGCCCATCCCCGAAGTCGTCGATGGTAATACGTATTCCCATACGACTCAGCTCTACCAGGGTCGATATCGAAGCATCGGTATGCAGATGGGTCAGGCTACCTTCAGCCACCTCAATCTCCAGAAACCGCGCTTCTAGCCCGGTCTTGGCCAATATCTCTGCCACTCGGGCGGGCAGTAATGAGTCGCGCAGCTGCATCGCCGACATATTCACCGCGATAGGCACGATATGCCCCCCTTCCCGCCGCCAGGCCTGCAACCGCCGGCAGGTCTCGCCCAGTACCCAGTAACCAATAGGCACTATCAACCCGCGGGCTTCCGCAATGGGCAAAAACGCCGAGGGTTGCATGAGTCCCTGGGTCGGGTTGTGCCAACGTACCAGTGCTTCGGCACTCACCATATGGCCGGTGGCGAGATCTATCCGGGGCTGAAAATCGAGAAACAGCGCGTCTGCATTGAGCGCCAGGTTTAGTTGGGATTCCAGACGATTGTTTTGCGTTTTCTGGGCGTTCATCTCGGCACTAAACAGCTGGTACTTGTTACGACCGCTTTTCTTGGCGTGATACATCGCCGTATCGGCATTATTGAGCAAGGTGGGCTCATCACTGCCGTGGTCTGGGTAAATACTGATCCCGACGCTTGCGGTAACATGCAGCTCGTGTTGGCTGATGGAATGCGCCTCGGCGAGCGTTGCGAGGATTTTCTCCGCAATTCTCACCGCATCCTGGGGCTTGTCGATCTCGCTCAGGAGCACCACGAATTCATCGCCTCCCTGGCGACATATCGTATCGGTGCTTCGAACACAATGTGTAAGACGCCCCGCCACCGACTGCAACAGACAGTCACCGATGGCGTGCCCAAGTGAGTCATTGATGGCCTTGAACGCATCAAGATCCATGTACAAGAGCGCAGCTTGGTGATGGTGGCGTTTTGCCAGACCAATAGCGCGCATCAAGCGTTCAGAGAAGAGCGCACGATTAGGTAACTCGGTGAGGGCGTCGTGCTGCGCCTGGTAAGCCAGCTTGGAAGAATGCTCAGTCGAATGGCAGGCATCATGAAAGACGATCACCGCGCCTTGAAGAAAGCCCGCATGGTCATGGATCGGTGCCGCTGAGTCTTCGATCAGCAGCTGACTGCCATCCTTGCGAACCAATACACAATTGACGGCAAGGCCGACAGTGCGGTTCTCGTCCATCGCCCGCCGCGCTGGATTGGCGGCAGGTTCCAGGGTATGACCATCGATAAGCGCCAACACCTGTTCCAAAGGCTTGCCAAGTGCCTCATGGCTTGACCAGCCAGTGAGCGCTTCCGCAACGCGGTTCAGATAGGTAACCTGCGATGCCAGATCCGTGGTGATCACCGCATCGCCGATCGAATTCAAGGTGACCTGGGCCCATTCTGTTGCGGCCTTCAAGGCGGTTTCAGCCTCGCGCAGGCGCGTGTCAATGGGTGTTTCAACGGCGGTGACGGCCCTCCACTGCGAGTGGACAGGGCGACGTTTAACGCGCCGCATCGGCTTGTCTCTTCCTTGCACTTCCAAGTGCGGTTGATATAACAGCGGCTTGCGTGACCGTTTCAAAGATGACATCCACACCCATGGGATACGCTCCTTTTCACCATCGCCCTTACGCCTTGCCCCCTAAAACCGGTACGTTGGCTTGGGCAATATCAGCGTTTTATTTCGACCTTAAGGGAGTCAAGCGACACGCTTCTGTGCGCCACCGAACACAAACGCAATTTTTAATTTGGCAATTTGGGCAGGCTGAGCATGGGTGCAAAACCAGGGCGAGGTAACGACTGCAAGGCAGTGGTGATAATGAAACGTTGAGGGGTGGCGCTGCGTTCCCTGCAGCGCAAAGTGTGACATCCTGTCCAGGCAACTCCGTTGCCACACTCATACGAACACTAGACGGTAAGCCCGCCGCCGACTGTGCGTTAGCACACATGCAAGGCGACTATTTTTCGTATCTACCATCAGGCCGATGACTGTACGGATGGCTTTTTTAATCAGGTCGACCACGCCTATGTGCGCTAGCGTACAGAGCTTGCCTTGCGGCGTTCTATACTAGAAACGTCTACCGCCACGCCTTGGAATACCCGATACAAGCGCCTGACAACATAAGTCAACTGTGAGCATTGCGCTCAGACATTGTGCGTCACACAGGGACAAGGATCGATTTTCAATGCTAGAACCGACAGTTTTACAGCAAAACGCGCTGCTTGGCCTGCTACCGGAAGAAGAGCTTGAAAGGCTGTTACCCTCTTTCGAAAAGGTGACGCTGACCCTAGGCCAGTCGCTGAGCGAATCCGGCCAGCAGATGAGCCATGTCTACTTTCCCATTGATGCCATCGTCTCGCTGCTGTGCGTGATGGAGGATGGCGCCTCGACGGAGATTGCCGTGGTGGGAAACGAAGGTGTCGTCGGCGTATCGCTGTTCATGGGCGGCGAAACCACCCCCAGCCGCGCGATCGTCCAGAGTGCAGGCACGGCCTATCGCCTCAAGGGTCAACTGCTCAAGAACGAATTCTACCGCGCCGGCCCCATGCAGCGATTGCTGTTGCGCTATACCCAAGCCTTGCTGACGCAAATGGCACAGACAGCGGTATGCAACCGCCACCACAGCGTCGACCAGCAGCTATGTCGCTGGCTGCTGCTCAGCCTCGACCGCCTCCCGGGCGACAAACTGATCATGACCCAGGAATTGATTGCAAACATGTTGGGCGTGCGCCGGGAAGGGGTCACCGAGTCGGCGGGTAAACTGCAAAAAGCTGGCTTGATCTCCTACAACCGTGGGCATATCACCGTGACCGACCGGCCCGGGCTCGAAGCCCGCGTCTGCGAATGCTACGCGGTCGTCAAGCGCGAGTACGACCGCCTGCTCAAGCACCCCGAGGTGGTGTGAATAACCTCCCCGCCACCGCCGTCTTAACCAACGCTATTAGGACGGCGTTATGTACGGTAGCGTGCCGACGCGTGATTTACCGGATGTTAATATTCAGGCGTACCGTCAGATAATCTGATGACGGCGTATCGATCTGCAGCCGACATCGAAATGATAGGTTCCTCATTGTGCCGTTTGCCAGGTTTTGTAACCGGAGAGGCACATGACGTCTGTTTTGCACACTCCAGCTGTCAATCAACTGCTTGCGGGGCTCCCGGACGTCGAGCGAAAGGCCTTTATGGCCGACTGCGAGACCGTCAAGCTCACCTTTGGCGACGTGCTCCTGCAGCCCACCCAGGCCATTACCCACGTCTATTTCCCGATCGACAGCTTCATTTCATTGATTGTGGTGATCGATAGCGACAGCCGACTGGAAGTCGCCATGGCGGGCTGCGAAGGCATGCTGGGGAGCTCCCTGGTGCTGGGCATCGCCGAGGCACCGTTGCTCGCCCTGGTGCAAGGTACGGGCTCGGCGCTCCGAATGAGCGCCGCCAATTTCCATCGCCAGCTACTCGACAGCCCCGTCTTGCATCAGCGGCTGAAGCATTACCTTTACGTCGTCATGAAGCAGCTGGCCCAATCCACCGCCTGCATCCATTTTCATCAGATAGAGGCCCGCCTCGCCCGCTGGCTGCTGATGACGCAGGATCGCGCGGGCACTGATCAACTGAAGTTGACTCATGAGTTTCTCGCCATGATGCTCGGCGTCAGACGGGCAGGCATCACCATGGCAGCGATCGCACTGCAGACGCGTGGCCTGATCGGGTATCACCGGGGTGAAATCAATATACTTGATCGGCCCGGCCTGATCGCCGCCGCCTGCGTGTGCTATAACGAAGACCGTGCGTTGTATGCGAAGATGATGACGCTCCCGCCTGCGTAGTGCTGACTCTCTGAGTCTCGTTCGCCCGCCTGCCGGATGCCATATGGATCACCTGCTCAGGTGTCGTTCTGCACCAGATTTTTCCAAGCATTGATCATATAAACCTGCCTTCAATAGCATCAAATAGACGTTATTTGTGCTGCAACGTTCATGACCGAAAAGTCTGTCACACGGTATCCGTCATGTATCTATTGCCATTGCTGCCACAAGAGTCGACAACTCAGTTGTTTGGATACTCATTATTCCCTGCCCTTCCTGCCAGCAACTTAAGAATCAACAGCGCGAACTGCCTGCCGGTTTCCTCATCCTCCAGTAGCGGCATGGTGAGCTTTTCATGGTCGTTCATGGCATCCATCACGGCGTCCGTTACGCGTTTTGGAAACAGGCCGTGCATTACCTGGTGATCATCGTGATGGTTAATCTGGGCCATTACGGCGTCATCACGTTCGATGCGATCAGCTATCCCGTTGGCGAAGTGCAGCTTGTCTTCATCGCTAATATCACCGCCATACAGGTCGTTAAGCCGTTCGATAATCTCATTGAGCTGCTGGGTTTCTGGATCATGAGGTTTGCCAGAACCAACCTCTGTAATAGGCTTCAGGCCATAGTCGCCTTCTTTTTCGCCTAGATTTAGCTGCTGTTCGGCGCGCTTGGTTAACCGGTAGCTATCCAGCGATAGCTCACTTACGTCGAGAGGATCGCCTTCCAACAACCTATCAGTGCGAAGCAGCGGATGGAGATGCTTGGCAAACACACACAACTGCTCCAGCTCGGCGTCATCAAAGGAAATGATTTGACTGAGGAACTCATAAGTTCGCACGAAGCTTTGCAGGTTCTTGCGGAAGAGATCGAGCTCGTCACGGGTTTTGCCTGCATCCTCCAACTCCTGATCGGCACGCTTACCTCCTTTTTCATCGCCCTTCTGCTGAGCCTGACGGCGTTCCTCTTTCCATATTTCCTGCTGTTCGAGGATCACTTCATAACGCTTTTTGAAACGCTCTTGCGCAGGCTTGCAGTGGTAACTCAGGCGTGACGAGGGTGCTTTGGGATCGAAAAAGGCGGTAGCGAACGCCTCCACCTCGGGCCAGTGATAGATGCCACTGGCGTCCAGGGTGCGCTTGATGTCATACACCACCTGCGGATCTGATACATCGGCCAGCGTTGCCTTGCGGTAATAGGGCGCAAAGGCCTCGAGTATGTCCTTCGGCTCGTTGAAGAAGTCGAGAATAAACGTCTGCTTGCCAGGGAACAGCCGGTTGAGGCGTGAGAGAGTTTGTACGCAATCCACGCCCTGTAGCTTTTTATCTACATACATTGCACATAGCTTGGGCTGATCAAAACCGGTCTGGTACTTGTTGGCGGCAATCATCACATTGAAATCGTCGGTGTCGAAAGCATCCGACAAATTTCGCCCTCGCAAACCCGGGTTGAGTAACTGGCTTGATTCGCTAACCTCTTCAACGATCACTTCATCAGGCAGCACCGTACCCGAAAAAGCGACCAGCGGGTGCACATCGGTATAGCCTTTTGATTCCACATACTGCCGCATAGCGAGCTGATAGCGCACCGCTTCCTGGCGGCTGGCAGTGACCACCATGGCTTTCGCTTGGCCATCCAGCAGATGACGCACGTTGGCGCGATAGTGCTCCACAATGACTTCTACACGCTGGGCAATGTTGTAAGGGTGTAGTCGCACCCACTTGGCCAAGGTGCGCGAGGCCTTTTTGGCGTCCACCTCCTGCGCTTCGCCATCCGGGTGTGCGAGCTTCCAGGCAGTACCGTAGGTAACGTAATTGCGCAGCACATCAAGGATGAAGCCTTCTTCGATTGCCTGACGCATGGAATAGAGGTGGAAAGGCTCAGGCTTGTTTTCCGCGCTCGGCGGCAAGGTCGGGTCCGGCACGCGACCAAACAGCTCCAGTGTTTTGGCTTTGGGTGTCGCCGTGAAAGCATAGTAACTAATGCTTTCGCTTGGGCGGCGCGAGGCCACTGCCGCATCCAGCATCATCTCCGCGCTGATGTCTTCATCATCACCCGCCATTTCACCTGCGGCAGCCAGCAGCGCTTTGAGCTTGGTGGCCGAACTGCCGGTCTGCGAAGAATGGGCTTCATCCGCTATCACCGCATAGTGGCCCTCGGCTAGCTGAGGGCGCTTGTCCAGCGCATCAAACAGCGCCGGAAAGGTCTGGATCGTGACAATGATGATGCGCGTATTATTGGCAAGCGCGTCCGCCAACTGCTCTGATTTGCTCTGGTTACCCACATCGCGGGTAATGGGACACACCACTCCATGGGCGTGCTCGAACTGGTAGATAGTGTCTTGGAGCTGACTATCGAGCACTGTGCGGTCGGTCACCACAATGACCGAGTTGAAGCGCTTGTGCTGGCCGCTTTCGTCGTAAAGGTTGGCAAGCTGATGGGCCAACCAGGCGATAGAGTTGGACTTCCCCGAGCCCGCGCTATGCTGCACCAGGTAGCGCTGGCCCGGCGCTTCCTGGTGAGTTGTGTCCACCAGTTGGTTGACGACTTCCCATTGGTGGTAACGCGGAAAAATAAGCGTTTCTTTTGTTTTTCGACGTCCGTAAAAATCTTCACTGGTCTTCTTTTCAAGGTGCAGGAAGCGCCCCAAAATCTTGAGCCAGGCATCCGGTGAAAACACGCGCTCCCACAAATAGGTGGTCGCATAGCGGTTCTCGTCTTCCGACAGTGGGTTGCCCGCGCCGCCACCCTCAGTGCCTTGGTTAAAGGGCAGAAAGAAGGTGTCTTTACCCGCCAGCTTAGTAGCCATCGCCACCTCGGCCTGACTGACGGCAAAATGCACCAGCGCGCCGCGCTTGAACGCCAGCAGCGGCTCGATCTTGCGGGTGACCGGGTCTTTCACCGGGCGGTCGTTACGATACTGACGCTTGGCGTTTTCTACCGACTGCTTGAACTCGCTTTTCAGCTCCAAGGTAGCTGTAGGGATGCCATTGACGAACAGCACTAGATCCAGACGTGGGTTATAGCTTTGGCCGCCCTGGCCTTTATCTCGCGAATGCGGCGAATAAGACACCTCTGGCACCACGCGTAGGCGATTGGCGCGGTAGCGGGCAAGTGCGTCAGGGTTCATGGCGTGGTCAGGTTTGAAACTGCACAGATCGAACGCCACCCCCGGCACCTTGAAGCCATGGCGCAGCACCTCAAGCGTGCCCGCCCGTTCAAGCTCACGCACCACCTTTTGCACAAACACAGCTTCAGGCGCTTGCGGGTTGGCCTTGCAGAACTTTTCCCAGCGCTCGGGCCAGGCTTCCTGCACATAGCCCAACAAATCCTCGGTGTAGAGCGCTGACGTGCGGTCAAAGCCATTAGCCATGCCCACCAGCCAGCCATCAGCGGCCATGGCGTCGATGATGTCCTGCTGGAACCGGCCTTCCCTGCTGTCCGCCATTTGAGCCCCTGAGCTTGAAGTAAATGCATAACAGCCTAGCGCTTCAGGGAGAAGAGGAGAAGTCTCCTTAGGCCGTGATGTGTTTTATAAACAAAGACCTAATTCTTGGAGCTGCATCGGCAGAGGCTGGTTTGATGCATGTCTACCGCCCTTTTCCTACACACACTGTTTGGAATCTCAGTATTGATCAATGGCGCGTCTTGGCCTGCTGATTATCGTCGAGGGTTGTGTCGTCAGGATTTTGCGGCGCGTCCTCACCAATGAAAACAGGTTTGCCGTTCTCCCAAAATACCGCGTATTGGCCCAGGCGGCGCTTGCGCTCTAAGGTTTCGGCCACGGCGGTGCGAAGGCTGTTGAGCATTTCCTGGGTATCGGGTGAAAGTTGGGTCATACCGCCTCCACCTGAGTGGCCTCACCAGTCGCCACCGCAGAATCCGCTGGCGGCCGCCAGCCACGCACGTCTATCTTGCCGGTAACAGCTGCGGAGATAAGGGCGGAGCGGCGTTCTTGAAGCAGTTTGATACCCGATTGGCCTGCTTCAAGTAGAGCGTCAATGCGGGCGGTTTCGTGGTCGAGGAAAGCTTGAATTTCAGCTTGTTCCTTGAAAGGGGGCCAAGCGATATTGAAGTTTCGAACGAAATCTTCCGGCACACGCTTCTGACCACCAGCACCGTACATTGATGATTCACCGAGCGCTCGGAAAGGCTCGGACGAAACGACTCGATAAAGGTAACCACTAGTGGCTAATCCTGACTTTGGGCGTATGACAGTGAGCTCGGTTGTGCCGAAGCCAACTGCATTCTCTAGGCCAGACATTACCGCCCCTTTACCATTCTCGAAGCAGGGCGTGATCTTCGCTATGGTGACATCTCCTTCCCTAAAATAGGTGTACCCAGCCAAGACCTCTCCTATTGGTCGTGTCTGCTTAAGTGACAGCGTCCCACCTTCCCCGACAGCTTCCATAGGGATGAAGCTCACAGAGCTATCCGTAGGCAGTAACCGCACTTCAGATTTAGATGGGTTCAGTTCAGCAACGTACCTCAGGCGGTTAATATACCAATGCGCCGGCACTTCCCCCAGCCACTCAACTCCAGAGTCTTTCATCGGCACATCGGGGTCGAGTCCTTTGGTGACAGCATGCGAAATTACCGCCTGGCGCTTTTCCTTGAGCAACTCGATCAGGCGCTGCTGCTCTTCCACCAAGGCGTCGATGCGGGCGGTTTCGTGGTCGAGGAAGGCCTGAATTTCAGCTTGCTCCTTATAAGGAGGCCAAGCGATAGTGAAGTTCCGGACAAAGTCATCCGGTACGCGCTTCTGACCACCCGCGCCATACATTGATGACACACCGAGAGCCCTGAAAGGCTCGGAAGTGACGACCCGATATAGGTAATCACTCGTAGTAAGGCTGGTCTTCGGCCGCATAACAGTGAGTTCGGTTGTGCCGAAGCCAACACGATTTTCGAGGCCGCGCATGACGGCCCCTTTTCCATTTTCAAAACAGGGTGTGATCTTCGCGATCGTGACATCACCCTCACTGACATAGGTATACCCTGCCAAGACTTCACTTATCGGTCGGATCTGTTCGAGCGACAGCGACCCATCATCTCCCACGGCCTCCATGGGAATAAAGCTGACTAAGCTCTCGGTAGGCAGCGCACGCACTTCAGTCTTGGCCGGATTGAGTTCAGCAACGTATCTCAGGCGTTTCACCTCCCAATGCGCTGGCACCTCTCCCAGCCACTCAACACCGGAGTCCTTGTATTCAGGATAGGCGGGGTAGGTCATGCCGTTGCTCCTTCTCTTACGTTCATCACGGCCTCTCGCCAGAAAGGTTCCGTGTCCCAATGCCCAGGGAAACCCATATGTGGTCGTGAGATCTGAGGGTAATGATCCAGCAATGTCACCAGCCGCTCTGCCCATTGGCTAGTAGGCGACACGACCTGCATCAGCGATTCGGTCACCACGAGCTGGAGATACAGTCGCCGTCGCGGGTTAAGTCGCTGCCCGGGATGCTCATGAGATCCCGTCTCAATACTACCGGGGATATTTGGCCAGCCGGCTGGAACCTTTCTCGGCATCTCGGGGCGGCTACCGAATTCGCGGTTCCAGACTCGGCCATGGTGCGCACAGATATTGCGCAGGTCGGAAAGACTGCGGAACCAGGATTTCAGCACTGGCATCTTCCAGCCAAAATGGCGCTCGATGCGCTGGGTATCCTTGGGGAGTCGCAAATTGGCTAGCAAGGTCGAGACTTCCTTGAAGGTCAGAAGCTCAACCGCCATCCAGATGGGCGGCTGATTAGGCGCCGATCGGTATTTTCCGCGATAGTGCGCCAGGAAGGTCTCGATCTCTCGCCCCTTGGCTGCATTCTCCAGCTTCTCCAGCAGCCAGCCATGGTTGTATCGGGTGTCGAAGATGCCCGGATCAAGATAGCCATGAGGACCGTGGTGCTCAGCCAGTGTGTTGGTCAATTGGGCGCGTAACGCGACTTCCAAACGCTCGATGGCATCAAGAAGCAACAGGCGGAGCTCGCGATCAAAGACGTAGAGCCCCAGCACATCCTCAAAGGTAGTGCCCTCTAGAAAATAATGCTCCTGGAGGCCTGGCTGGAAAAAGGGACGTGTGTAGGCTGAAAGGCGGAAATAGCTGATATTGGCTAGATAGTGCCGCACCCGAGCCTCGTCAGGTATCGCCAGGCCACGGCTGCGTAGCGTTGCGATCTGCTCTTCAATGCTGTGCGCAGGCTTATGAAAATCGCTCATGCCCGACCTCCAGGCACAAAAAACCCGCCAAAGTGTGCTTCATTGAGAGGCATGGCGGGTGTATTACTTAGAATATTAGGGCATACCCCTTTCATAGTCAATGACTGTGAAAGACCAGACTGAGCGCCGCCTTTCTTCATGCCGACAGCTCCTCAATCATCTGCTTGATACGATCAGTACAGGCTTTGAGGTCGGCGTCGATTTCCTCCAGCGGGCGCGGGGGCGTGAACTGATAGAAGTGGCGGTTGAAGGGTATCTCGAAGCCGACAATGCCGATGCGGCCATCCAGTTCGTCGCGCTTGTTTTCATCGATCCAGGCGTCGGGGACGTGGGGTTTGACCTCCCGATCGAAGTAATCAAACACTGACTCGTCGTAAGGCACGTTTTCATTATCCCGCAGGCCGGTATCGGGCTCCGGATTGCCTTGCTTGTCTAGGCAAATATCCGCGTCTGAGTCGCGCTCGGATAGGGCATTAAGAACCGCCTTCTGCACCGGGACACCAATCTTCAACCCCTCTGCCTTGAGGGCGTTTTTCAGCGCTTTGGTGAAGACGTCACGGTTGGTATAGCGCTGTTCACCAAGCTGTTTGCAGGCGGCCTTGAGAGCGGCTTGCTCGGCATCATCCAGTTTCAGAATGGCTTTTTCGTCGTCAAGCTTGGCCAGCCGCTCGGCGCTAGCTTCAAAGTTGAGCCGCAGTGGGCGTTCGACAGTGATACGCCGATAGCCAAAGGCCTCCACCGGGAAAACCTTACTTTCGTCGTTTTCTTCAAAGGCGCCGTAGAGCCGCACGATATCGTCAATGTCGCGGTCGGTGATGTACTGGCGCTTGCTGCCCAGCGACTTGCGCATCTTGCTGGCACGGCCGGTGGCGTTAATCAGCTGCACCTTGCCCTTGCGCTCGGCGGGCTTGTTGTTGGAGAGCACCCATATATAGGTGGCAATGCCGGTGTTGTAGAACATATCGGTGGGCAGGCCGATAATGGATTCCACCAGATCATGCTGCAGCAGGTAGCGGCGAATTTCGGACTCCCCACTGCCTGCGCCGCCGGTAAACAGCGGCGAGCCGTTGAGGATGATACCAATCCGCGAGCCGCCGTCCTGCCGAGCGCGCATCTTGGCCACCAGGTGCATCAGAAACAGCAGCGAGCCATCTGATACGCGCGGCAGGCCGGGACCAAAACGGCCATCGTAGCCGCGATGCTTGTGTTCGTCGGTAACCTGCTTTTGTACTTTTTTCCACTCGACGCCAAACGGCGGATTGGAGAGCATGTAGTCAAAGCGCTCCCCCGCCAGTTGGTCGTCGGAGAGCGTGTTGCCCAGCTTGATCCGTTCGACCTCCTGCCCTTTTACCAGCATATCGCCTTTACAGATGGCGTAAGACTCGGGGTTAAGCTCCTGGCCGTGCAGCGAGACGGTCACGTTCTGGCTAACTTGCTGGATGTACTCGTCGCTCTCGGAAAGAAACCCGCCGGTACCCGCTGTCGGATCATACACGGTGACGATGCTGTTGGGCTTGAGCTTGGCTTCTTGCCCGGTTAGCACCAAAGACGTCGTTAGATGGACGATATCGCGGGGAGTGAAATGCTCCCCGGCGGTTTCGTTGGAGCTTTCGGCGAACTTGCGAATCAATTCTTCAAAGATGCCGCCCATGCCGTGATTGCTCACCCGCGCCGGGCTAAGGTCTATCGCCGCAAACTGCTGCACTACTTTGTAGAGCAGATCATTGGCGCTGAGCTGCTGAACGAAGCTTTCGAACTCGAAATGCTCGAAAATCTCCCGCGCGCTCTGGCTGAACGACTGCACATAGCTCATCAGGTCGTCGGCGGTCTGGGTATCGGAGAGCGTGCCCAGGGATAGCGGCGAGGCATTGAAGAACGGCTGGTCCGCCGCGCGCAACAACAGCTTCTCGCGCACCGCTTCCGGCTTGTGTTGGTGCTGCTCGGCGGCCTGCAATACCTCGGCTTTGGTGGGCGCGAGAACACACTCCAAGCGTCTCAGCAGGGTAAACGGCAGAATGATGCGCCCATACTGCGATTGCTTGAAATCGCCGCGCAAAAGGTCAGCGACCGACCAGATAAAAGCGGCTAACCTTGAAAAACCTTCCATATACATCACTCAATTTAGCTAACTAAAAATGGGCTGCCTACTACTTTATTAGTTCTCTGCTGCATAGGTAGCTGCTGATGACAAAGGTACTTATAATCATTCTCCTCTTTCTTCCCTATAAAGAAAAAGCCTTCAAACCCACCGTCTTTGATAGCAGGGGACATCACAATAATCTCAGGAAGCTCAACAAGCCTTTCATACTCTTTGAGAAAAATATGTAACTGTCCATACCTTAACGGCTTCTTACAAATAATAGAATCTCTTAAAAATGGGTATGCATAAAGCCCGGAAAATTTCTCGACTTCATACTCGTATGAAGTGCCATCCCACTTACACATACCCGGTCGTACCAGTTCAACTTGAGCAAAAAATGATATGCAATTATTCGCAAACCCTTCTAAGCATCTTTCAGCATGCCGCAATGTTCTAGCAGCCTCGTCGGGTGTTGGGTAAACACCATGGCCCAACTTGGAATTTCTTAAATCCTTTGCTTCGACCAACGCTGGCAACGCTCCAAAGATGGGCCCTTCTTCCTCTAAAAAACCCTCCCAATAAGTATACCCTTGCGTCCCTTTTTCACCCTGTTTCTTTTTAACAACCTTATTCAGATCTTGAATAAAGTGAACCCAGAAGCCGAACGACCCACCAGACCTAGAAAACTTATTTTCGTTGGTTTTAATAACACTCGAAACATCTAATCCCAAGTCATTTAGCATAGAAATCAAGGCAGCACAGTAATATTGAGCAGAGCACTCAAGAAACTTGAGTATTACCTCATATCTTTCTTTATCCTGACCGCTATTTGTATTGCCTTGATGATGCAGAAGATTAGCGAGAGGGTATGGTAATACATCAATTAGCTGGCCAATAGCACCTTGTCTATTGTTTGAAAAATGTCTTATATGAGGATTCAACCAAACATTTTCTCTTAATCCTTTGAGACTAGCCACTTGCTCGTCAACATCATCTATGAAAGAAACCATTTCATCTTGTGTATCAAGATTGGGCACGGGCAACTCAACTCCCATAAGAGTCTCGTAATCAAGCACTCTGCAGCCAAGACCTTTAAAATCTTCAAGCACACCTTTCTTCCATATGGGGCCGTCAAGAACCATCTCAAAATAATCTTTGGAAACAACGGTCTCGTCAATTTTTAGTAATAAAGCTCTGCTTGACGAACCCAAACCAACCATCTTTTCGCTAGCAAGCAACTCTCCAGTAACGCGAGAAATACAAACATCCCAATCCATATCTTCATTATAAACAGGGCGCGAAAAATCAGAAAACCTTATCCATTCAGCATTCAGCCCCTTTACCATTGGTCTTGTCACATCCCCAATAAAATAAGATGCAAAATTAATTTTATAACCAACAAGGCCAATTTTACCATCATCAGGGTCTTTCTTTCCTACATCTACCCAGCCATCAAAGCCACCCTCTTTTATCCTATTGACAAATTTGTTATCTATTACTTCTCCTATGGGGACGTTAATATACTCGCGCAAACCAATATCAGGGATTTCACCTCCATGTTCATCGACAACTACACTGGCTTCTGGATCGCGTTCGGAAAGCGCATTTAAGATAGCCTTCAGCACCGGGTTCCCAACATTTATGTCTTCAGTCTTTAGCGCGGCCTTTAAGGCTCTGGAGAATGCATCGCGATTGGTGAAACTCTGACCGGGATCCAGAGTAGCGCAGGCGGACTTGATCACCTCTCGTTCGGCCTCAGCGAGCTTCTGGAACTGCTTCTCGTCATCGAGTCGGGCTAAACGCTCGGGGCTGGCCTGGAAGTTGAGGCGCAGCGGGCGCTCCAGTGTGATGCTCCGATAGCCAAAGGCTTCAATAGGGAAAATTTTACTCTCGTCGCTCTCTTCAAAAGCGCCGTAAAGCCGCACGATATCGTCAATGTCGCGGTCGGTGATGTACTGGCGCTTGCTGCCCAGCGACTTGCGCATCTTGCTGGCACGGCCGGTGGCGTTAATCAGCTGCACCTTGCCCTTGCGCTCGGCGGGCTTGTTGTTGGAGAGCACCCATATATAGGTGGCAATGCCGGTGTTGTAGAACATATCGGTGGGCAGGCCGATAATGGATTCCACCAGATCATGCTGCAGCAGGTAGCGGCGAATTTCGGACTCCCCACTGCCTGCGCCGCCGGTAAACAGCGGCGAGCCGTTGAGGATGATACCAATCCGCGAGCCGCCGTCCTGCCGAGCGCGCATCTTGGCCACCAGGTGCATCAGAAACAGCAGCGAGCCATCTGATACGCGCGGCAGGCCGGGACCAAAACGGCCATCGTAGCCGCGATGCTTGTGTTCGTCGGTAACCTGCTTTTGTACTTTTTTCCACTCGACGCCAAACGGCGGATTGGAGAGCATGTAGTCAAAGCGCTCCCCCGCCAGTTGGTCGTCGGAGAGCGTGTTGCCCAGCTTGATCCGTTCGACCTCCTGCCCTTTTACCAGCATATCGCCTTTACAGATGGCGTAAGACTCGGGGTTAAGCTCCTGGCCGTGCAGCGAGACGGTCACGTTCTGGCTAACTTGCTGGATGTACTCGTCGCTCTCGGAAAGAAACCCGCCGGTACCCGCTGTCGGATCATACACGGTGACGATGCTGTTGGGCTTGAGCTTGGCTTCTTGCCCGGTTAGCACCAAAGACGTCGTTAGATGGACGATATCGCGGGGAGTGAAATGCTCCCCGGCGGTTTCGTTGGAGCTTTCGGCGAACTTGCGAATCAATTCTTCAAAGATGCCGCCCATGCCGTGATTGCTCACCCGCGCCGGGCTAAGGTCTATCGCCGCAAACTGCTGCACTACTTTGTAGAGCAGATCATTGGCGCTGAGCTGCTGAACGAAGCTTTCGAACTCGAAATGCTCGAAAATCTCCCGCGCGCTCTGGCTGAACGACTGCACATAGCTCATCAGGTCGTCGGCGGTCTGGGTATCGGAGAGCGTGCCCAGGGATAGCGGCGAGGCATTGAAGAACGGCTGGTCCGCCGCGCGCAACAACAGCTTCTCGCGCACCGCTTCCGGCTTGTGTTGGTGCTGCTCGGCGGCCTGCAATACCTCGGCTTTGGTGGGCGCAAGAACACACTCCAAGCGGCGCAGCAGGGTAAACGGCAGAATAATACGACCATACTGCGATTGCTTGAAATCGCCGCGCAAAAGATCGGCCACCGACCAGATAAAGGCGGCTAACTGGGAGTGACTTTCCGTGTTCAAGGTGCTTCCCCACGCTAAGTAAATATTCGTTAATTGGCGAATATCATACACGCCAACCTGTGCGGTAACAGCCAGGAAGCGCAAGCGAAAATCAAGGAAGTAAGATGGGGGGTCAAACAAGCGGCAGGGAGCCGCCGACCAAGGGACTCATAATCCCCTGCTTTTAGAATAAGCATATAGAATGGTGGGCCCAGTAGGACTTGAACCTACGACCAAGGGATTATGAGTCCCCTGCTCTAACCAACTGAGCTATGGGCCCTAAAGGCGTGCATATCATAGCGAATGTGATGGGACGAGGCCAGCCCCGAGCGAGGCTATATTGCCATGAAAGCGGCACTTTTTGCAGGTGTGGGGGTCTTGAGAGTAGCCCTGGCTTAGGGGCACGTTACAAGGAGATTGGCTTTGAAAGCATTGATCGCATTTTTCACGCTGTTGCTGGCGGTGCCGGCGCAGGCCGATTGGCAGTTGGACCCGGGCCGTTCCACGGTGCAGGCGTCCATCACTCAGCTCGATGGCGAGGAGCCGCAGACCCACCACCACCGGGTACGCGATCTGCAGGGCGATATCTCCGCTGACGGGACGCTGCGCCTGCCGCTCAAGCTCAGCCAGACCGATGTCCTCACCCGGTTTGGCGAGATGCCTACCTGGGCCGAGATGCTGGCCAACACCACCCTGGTGACGCTGGTAGCGCAGATGCCGCCGGAGCGGCTGGACGAGCTGGATATTGGCGAGTCGCTGGTGGACACGCTGACTTTCCGGGTGCAAAGCGACCTGGTCAATCAGGAAGAAAGCGTCCCGCTGCGCTTTACCCGTGAAGGCCTGAACGAAGTGCGCGTTACCCACGCCGAGCCCATGGCAATGGACGGCCGCGCGCTGATGGCCAATGCCACCGTGCGCAGCGTGCTTTCGCTGCTGGGCTACCAGGAGATCGACGAGCACGTGCCGATCACCCTGGATGCGTTATTGGTTAACCGCTAACCGCATCGGCGTCCCCCGCCTGGGCCTCGCCGGTTTGTACCCGCCACTGGGCGGCATAGTGACCGTTGGCGGCGAGCAAGCTCTTGTGCCTACCGCGCTCGGCCACTCGGCCTTTTTCGATCACCACGATTTCATCGGCGTGCACAATGGTGGACAGCCGATGGGCGATCATGATCACCGTACGCCCGTGGGCGATGCGTTTCAGCGAGCGCTGAATGGCCGCTTCGGTTTCGTTGTCTACTGCGCTGGTGGCCTCGTCGAGCACCAGAATCGGCGGGTCTTTCAGCAGCGCCCGGGCAAGCGAAAGCCTCTGGCGCTGGCCGCCGGAAAGCCGCACGCCCCGTTCGCCCACCGGCGTGTCCAGCCCCTGGGGCAGCGTTTCGATAAAGCTCCACGCCTCAGCGGTTTGCGCGGCGTCGATGATCGCCGCGTCATCGGCGTCGGGGTTGCCGTAGGCGATGTTGTCGCGAATGCTGCCTTCGAACAGGTAAACGTCCTGGCTGACCAGCCCGATCGCCTGGCGAAGCGAGTGCATACTAACGTCACGTACCGGCTGACCGTCGACCAGCACACGCCCGCCTTCCGGGTCGTAAAAGCGCAGCAGCAGCTTGACCAGCGTAGACTTACCCGAGCCGGTGGCGCCGACTAGCGCCAGGGTATGCCCCGCCGGGGCGTGAAGGTCTATCCCATCGACGCCGACGTCGCTTGACTTGTAATGAAAACTCACCGACTCGAAACGCACCTCGCCCTGAACGGGCTGGGCTAGCGGTGTGGTGCTGTCGTCTTTCACCGTGATGGGCTCTTCCAGCAGGTCGAGAATCCGCTTGGTGCTGGCCATGGCGCGTTCGAACAGGTCAATCACCTGGGCCAAGCCGGTCAGCGGCCACAGCAGGCGCTGGGTCAAGAACACCAGCACGCCATAGGCGCCCACGTTGAGCGTGCCGTTCAGCGCCATCATGCCGCCGACGGTAAAGGTGGCCAGAAAACCCGCCAGAATCGCCATGCGGATGACGGGAATGAACGCGGAGCTTACCTGGATCGCCCGGCGGTTGGCGTCAACGTAGGCTTCGCTGGCATCGCGCAGGCGCTCGGCTTCGCGGTCTTCGCTGGTAAAGCTCTTGATGGTGGCAATGCCGCTCAGGTTATTGGAGAGCCGGCTGCCCAGGTCCCCCACCTTTTCGCGCACGTCGCTGTAGAGCGGCCCGGCCTTGCGCTGGAAGTAAAACGCGCCCCAGATGATCAGCGGAATAGGCGTGAACGCGAGCAGCGCGATCAGCGGCGAGAGCACGAAAAACACCGCGCCTACGGCCACCACGGTCACGCCCACTTGAATCAGCGCGTTGGCGCCGCCGTCTAAAAACCGCTCCAACTGGTTGACGTCGTCGTTCATGGTGGCGACCAGCTGGCCGGAGCTTTTCGATTCGAAGAACGCCATGTCCAGCCGCTGGGCATGCTCGTAGGCATCCTGGCGCATATCCGCCTGGAGCCGCTGGGCCAGGTTGCGCCAGAGGATCTGGAACAGGTACTCGAATAGCGACTCCCCCGCCCAGATCACGAAGGTCAACACCGCCAGCATGGTGATCTGCTGCTGGGGCGTTTCAAACCCCAGGCTCGCCACAAAGCTTTGCTCTTGGTTGACCACCACGTCGATGGCCACGCCGATGAGGATTTCGGGGGCGATATCAAACAGCTTGTTGATGATGGAGCACACGCTCGCGGCGATGATCCGCCGCCGGTAACCCTTGGCATAGCGCAGAAGGCGCATCAAGGCCTGAAAACTCTGATTCTGATCGCGGGGCATGGAAGAGGCCACGGGTATTCCTTCCTGAATGATGAGCGTCTAATAACGCGGCCTATGCTAACACTTTCCCCCGTTACGGCTCAGGCATGAGGCCTAGGCACTGGCCCGGCGCACGTTGGCCAGCAGCGGGCTGCCGGTATCAGGGTCGATCATCAACGTGCAGTCGACCTGGTACAGCGTCCGCACCAGCTCAGGCGTCACCACCTCGGCAGGCGCGCCCTGGGCGACGATCTGCCCGTCGCATAGGGCGATTAGATGATCCGCATAGCGACAGGCACTGGCCAGGTCGTGGAGCACCATCACCACGGTACGCCCATGGCAGGCCAGATGGCGCACCAGCTCGAACACCTCGATCTGGTGGCCCAGGTCCAACGCGGACGTCGGCTCGTCAAGCAGTAACAGTGGCGTTTGCTGGGCGATGGTCATGGCGATCCACGCCCGTTGGCGCTGCCCGCCGGAAAGCGCTTCCAGCGGACGCTCGGCCAAGGCGTCAAGCCCGGCGGCGGCGAGGGCATGCTCGACCACGCGCTGATCTTCCGCCGACCACTGGCGCAGCCAGCCCTGGTGAGGCTGGCGACCAAAGCGAATCAGCTCGCTGACGGTGAGCCCTTCCGGCGCCACGGCCTCTTGCGGCAGTAGTGCCAGCTGAGTGGCAAGCGTCCGGGCGGGCAGGCGCTGAATGTCCGCGCCGTCCAGCAGCACCGCGCCGCTTTCCGGCTTGTGCAGCCGGGCAAGGCCCGAGAGCAGCGTAGACTTGCCGCAGCCGTTGGGGCCGACAATCGCCGTAACCTGGCCGCTGGGCAGGCTGATATCCAGCGAGTCAATGACGCGCCGGGCGCCATAGCTCAGGGCGAGCGACTCGGTGGCAAGCGTGGGGGATGGCTCAGCAGGCGTCATGCGTGGCTCCGTTGCGGGCGCATTAGTATCCATAATAACCAGGGACCGCCGATCACCGCGGTCACGATGCCGACGGGAATTTCAATCGGCGCCAGCAAGGTGCGCCCGGCGAGGTCCGCCAGCACCATCACCAGCGCCCCTGCTAGCAGCGACGCCACGAGCGGCACCTGGCGTGAGCTAGCAAGTGAGCGGGCGATTTCCGGGCCGATCAGCCCGACCATGCCCACCGGCCCGGCTACAGCGACCGCCAGCGCGGTCAATACGACAGACAGCATCAGCACCTGAAAGCGGCGCGCCTTGACGTTAACGCCCAGCCCATAGGCGGTGGCGTCTTTAAAGCGCATCAGCGATAGCGGGCGCGCGATAAACCCAGCGGCGATCACGCCCACAGCTAACCCGACGGCAAGCAAGCTTACCGCGTCGCCGGGGCGGGCATTGAGCGACCCGACGGTCCAGGGGTAGGCGGCATTGGCGGTATCGATCGCCACGCGCGCCAGCATCAGCTGGGTGACCGCGCCAAACACCGCGCCCACGCCGATTCCCGCGACGATAAAACGATAGCCCTTTGTGCCGCCGCCCGCCACCAGCCCAAAGGTCAGCGCGGCGGCCGTGGCCGCCCCCGCCAGCGCCATGGCCGGTGGCGCCAGCGAGACCCCCATGCCCACCACCGAGGCCACGGCAAAGGCGGTGGCGCCGTTATCGATACCGATAATCCCGGGTGTGGCGAGCCGATTGCGCGCCAGGGTTTGCATCAGCACCCCGGCAAGCGCAAAGGCGCCGCCGGTCAGGCAGGCCGCCACCAGCCGAGGCAGGCGCAGCTCTTGAACGGTAAACACGCTGATCATCTCGCCTCGGCCAAACAGCGCCGGGAGTACCGCGCTCGGGGCCAGCGCCATGCTGCCCAGGCTCAAATAAAGGACGCAGGCACACAGTAACGCGACACCAAGCCCCGCGCTGACAGCGACGCCACGCCGCTCGATGAGCCGGCTGCAGGCATTACCCCGTGTGGATTGCCAGGCAACACGCCAGTAGCCCGGCGGCGGCGCTACCGGCGGCGAGGGGCGCTCAGCTACAAAGGCCGATGAAGGAAGATCACTTGCGCTCGATTTCATGGAAGTCAACGCCAAAGGTTACAAAGTCGGGAGCCGCCGGGCGCGCACCACCGCGACCAAAACCGGTGCACCGCATAACGCGGTCAGCACGCCAATAGGAAGCTCCGAGGGCGCCACCGCCACGCGGGCAATGACATCCGCCGAGAGCACCATCAAGGGGCCAATCGGCAGGCAGAACCACAGCGTGCGGCGAATGTCCGGCCCCGCCAGCGCCCGGGCGGCAAACGGCACTACCAGCCCGACAAAGGCAATCGGCCCGGCGATCGCCGTGGCAGCGCCCACCAGCAGGGCCACGCAGGCCACCACCAACCAACGGATCAGCCCCGGGTGATGCCCCAGCCCGGAGGCCGCCCGTTCCCCCAATGCCAACGCCGCCAGCGGGCGCGCGATGAACACCACCGCTACGGCCGCGACCAGCATGCTGGGCAGCATCGCCACCACATCGTCGAGGCGGCGTCCGGCGAGGCTGCCAATCACCCAGAAGCGGATGTCATCCGCCGCGCGTTGGTCATACAGCAGCATCAGCGAGGTCAGCGAGCCGAGCAGCCCCGAAAACGCCGCCCCGGCCAATACCAGCCGTACAGGATCACTTCCAACCCCGCGCACCCGCGTCACGCTGAGCACACACAGACAGCCCACCAAGGCCCCCAACTGGGCCACCGAAATACGCAGGGTGGCGGCACTGGCGCCCATGACCAGCGTCAGCGCCACCGCAAAGGCGGCGCCGGCGCTTACCCCCAGCAGGCCGGGCTCGGCGAGCGGGTTACGCGACACCGCCTGCAGCAGCGCCCCCGCCACCCCAAGCGCCATGCCGACAATAATGCCGATCACGGTGCGCGGCGCGCGCAGCTGCCAGACCACGAAACTGGCGTCGCTATCCTGGCTGCCGCCCAGCACCGCCAGGGCACGCAGCGGGCCGACGTTACCAGCGCCAATCAGCAGGCTAACGAGACTCACCGCCACAAGGGCGGTGAGCAGTAACGTCATCTGCGTGCGTTGGTGACCCACGCTCAACGCCATCACGGCAACAGGGCGGCGTCGATATCGTCAAGAATCGCCAGCGCGGCCAGCGGGCCGTTGGCGCTGGTCCATAGCTGGCCGTTCACCGGCACCACCTGCTCGCGCTGAACCACGTCCAGCCGGGTGAAGGCGCTATTCTGCCGGGCCGATGCCAGGGCCTCCTGGCCGTCTTCGTTGAGCGTCGCCAGGAACAGCCAGTCGCCATCCACCCGGGAGAGGTTTTCAAGGCTCAAGATATCGCTGTGCACGCCGCGCTCGCCCACCAGGCCGGCATCTTCCACCGTTAAACTCGCTTGAGCGACCAAACCGGCGGCGAACAGGTTCTTCGACATGACCATCGGCCCGCCCGGCATCCAGCGCACCACAAAGGCCGTGCCGCCTACACCGGCCGCGTCCAGGGCGCTCGCTAATTCTGCGGCGCGCTGGTCAACGGCGCTGATGGCGTCTTCGATGGCGTCCCGGCGATTCAGCGCGTCGCCGTAAAGGCGCGCTTCGGCTTTCCAGTTATCCGGAGCGATCGGCTGAGTGGTCGGTACCACGGTGGGCGCAATGCGTGACAGCAGCTGATAATGCTCCTCAGAGAGCCGAGCGGGCGCCAGAATCACATCCGGGCGCTGTTCAAGCACGGCCTCGATGTTGATTTCGCGCACCACCCCCATGATGGCGGGCCGATCATCACCCAGATGCGCTTCCACGTACTCGGCGACGTTATCGCCACCGCGGGTGGTAACCGCGCCCAGCGGCGTGACGCCCGCGGCCAGCGACGCATCCAGCGCGCCTTCGTAAAGGGTGACCACGCGTTCCGGCGTACCCGTCACCTCCACCTCCCCAAAGGCGGTATCGAGCGTGCGCGCCTGGGCGGCGCTCACCAACAATCCACTGAGTAGTAGTCCCACCACGCCATTGCGTAACGCTGCAGCCCGCATCCGATATCCTCGCTGTTGAACCAGGCGAGGATAATAACGATTATCAGAAGCACTTGCACCAGCCTTCCAGCGAATACGCCGTTCCCCCTTGCGCAACACTGGCGAATTCGCGCTGCCAGGCCGCAACTGTTGCCGAATCTGCAACATACCGTTCCGCTTTGTCGCCTCGTATTTGGGAACTTAAGTTTTTAGACTCTGCATCTCATTTGATAATGCATATCATTAAAACCTGAACGGCTTCATCAAGGGGATACCCATGCCACGCTACACCCGTACCGTTTTGAGCGGCGCCGTTGCGCTCGCCATGTCATCCACCGCAGCGGTTGCCCAGCAGAACGACCAGCTGGACAACATCGTGGTGTCGGCCAGCGGTTTCGAACAGGCCATGGTCGACGCGCCGGCCAGCATTTCGGTGGTGTCTCGCGAGGAGCTCGAACGCAAGCGGGTCAGCAGCATTGCCGATGCCCTGCGCGACGTGGAAGGCGTGGACGTAGGCGGCCAGGTAGGCAAGACCGGCGGGCGCAATATCCGCATGCGCGGCATGCCCAGCGACTACACGCTGATCCTGATTGACGGCCGCCGCCAGAATGCGGCGGGCAGCGTGACCCCTAACGGCTTTGGCGAGACCTCCACGAGCTTCTTTCCGCCGGTCGCGAGCATCGAGCGCATCGAAGTGATTCGCGGGCCGATGTCGACGCTTTACGGCTCCGACGCCATGGGCGGCGTGATCAACATCATTACCCGCAAGGTCGACCGCGAGTGGACAAGCGCCATCGGCGTCGAGAACACCTTCAACGAAGACCGCGACTTTGGCGACCGCCGCGAGATCAACCTCTACACCAGCGGCCCGCTGGTGGAAGATACCCTGGGGATTCAATTACGCGGCCGCTTCCAGGAGCGCGACGCGTCCCATCTCCAGTACAGCGATCAAAACGGTGACCCCATTGAGGTCAGCCAGCGGGGGCCAAGCCCGGTGGAAGGCGACACCTACAACCTGGGCGGCAAGCTGACCTGGTCCCCCACCGCCAATCACGACCTGTGGCTCGACGGCGAAGTGAATCGCCAGCGCTACAACAACGACGACTGCCAGCTAGGCACCCTGGACGGGCGTACCCGCAGCTGCGAACCCGCCCCCGGCACCGCCAACGGCTATGCGGATGAGCTGCGCTTCGAGCGCGAGCAGCTGGCCATTGGCCATACCGGGCGGTTTGCCTCGGGCACGTTGGACTCGAGCCTGATGCGCAACACCACCGAAACCACCGGCCGCACGATTCCCGGCACTCAGGGCGAAGCGTACGCGGGCTTCCCCGGCATTGTCGGCGGCGCCCCGCGGGAGCTGGAAACCACCAACACCGTGTTCGACAGCAAATTCACCCTGCCGCTGGGCAATCACATGACCACCCTGGGCGTGCAATGGTGGGACGCCGAACTGGACGATGGCCTGGCCGGCGAAACCTTCGAGCAAACGACCAGCTCGGTGTTTGCCGAAGACGAATGGCTGCTGCGCGATGACCTGGCGCTCACTCTGGGCGGGCGTTACGACCACCACGATGCCTTTGGCAGCCAGTTCAGCCCGCGCGGCTATCTGGTATGGAACACCACGCCCAACTGGACGCTGAAAGGCGGCGTGAGCCGCGGCTACAAGACGCCGTCGCTCAACGACCTGCACGACGGCATCAACGGCGTCACGGGCCAGGGTACCGTACTGACCATCGGCAACCCGGATCTGGAGCCGGAAACCAGCACCAGCAGCGAGATCGGCGCGCATTACGATAACCAGCACGGCTTTACCGCCAGCGCGACGCTTTTCCACAACCGGTTCGACGACAAGATCGCCAGCGGTAACGATATCCTGGTCACCAACGATCCCTTGATCCCCGACGGATCCTACAGCCAACAGGTCAACGTGGACGAGGCGATCACCCAAGGGGTCGAGCTGTCGACAAGCTACCAGTTCACCCCGGACTGGCGCCTGAGCGCGAACTACACCTATACCGACAGCGAACAAAAGAGCGGCGCGAACGAGGGCGAACCGCTCACCGACACGCCCGAACACGCCGTCAACGCGACGCTGCGCTGGCAGGCCACCGCCAGGCTGGATGCCTGGCTCTCGGCGGAGTATCGCAGCGAGCGCTACCGCAACCGTGAACGCGTGCGCGGCGCGCCTTCCTTTGACGACCTGGGCGACTTCAAAGCCTATTCGCTATTCAACCTGGGCGGTAATTACGCAGTCACCGAGCAGCTTGATCTGAGCGCGACGGTTTATAACCTGTTCGACAAGGACTTCGTCGACTACCAACGCTATGCCTCCACCGACCGGGCGGGCAATCCCCAGACCAGCTACGGCAACCGCTACGCTAACAGCGAGGAAGGCCGTCGCCTGTGGCTCTCGGTGCGCTACGCGTTCTAATCGCCATGTGCGCTTCCGATTCCTTTAACTGGCTTCAATGCTGATCTTTACCCCGGCCAGGCGCCGGGGTTTTTTATGGGAGGCATCCGGCTGCGGCCATGGTGGTCGCCCGGCGACATCTGCTATGTTTTCACCTCATCTTTTGAACAGGATGTGAGCGCTGGAACCTTTACTCAATGGACTCTCCCCTGTCTTGGCGGGGCTTTTGATAGGCAGCTCCTTTCTGACTTCGCTGCTTACGGCCTGCCTGGGGGCGGGTGGCGGGGTGATGCTGCTGGGGGTGATGGCGCAAATCATCCCGCCCCAGGTCATCATTCCGCTGCACGGCATGGTGCAGCTGGGGTCGAATGCCAACCGCGCGGCCATGCTCTTCCGTCACATAGATCGCCGTTTGATCCTCGCCTTTTTACCCGGCGCGGCGGTAGGGGCACTGCTGGGCAGCCTCGTGCTGATCTCGCTGCCGCCTACCGTGCTTTATTTGAGCATCGCGAGCTTCATTCTTTATCTTTGCTGGGGGCCGGCCTTGCCAAAGGTCGCCATGGGTCAGCGGGGGACGGTCGTCGTCGGTGCCGTGACTACCTTCTTATCGCTGTTTGTCGGGGCGACCGGGCCGTTGATCGGCGCCTACCTTAAACAGCTTTACACGCACCGCTTCCAGATCATGGCGACGCTGGCGGCGGTGATGAGCCTTCAGCACGTCATCAAGATGGCGGTCTTTCAGCAGGCGGGGGTCAACCTTGGGCCCTGGCTGCCGCTGGCGGGGGCGATGATCCTGAGCGGCGCTATCGGCACCTGGGTTGGCCTGCGCATCCTGAAGCACATGCCGGAACGCCAGTTCGCCCGCCTCTTTAACGCGGTGCTCACCTTGCTGGCGTTACGCCTGGTCTGGCAGGCGCTGGTCGGCTAACGCCCTGTCGCACTTCTGACCGTAAAAAACGCAAGGGTGGACTCAGCTATACGCAATGGCAAATCATAATGATTTTTATTACTTGCAACTAATGGCACAATGCCCGGTTTCCGTAGTGCGGTGCTTACCATGCATGATTTCGACGAACTCAACGCCTTTGCGGAGGTGATGGAGACCGGCAGCCTCACGCTCAGCGCGCGCAAGCTGGGGCTGGCCAAGTCCACGCTCAGCCGCCGGATCAGCCACCTGGAAGCGCGTCTCGAGCAGCCATTGCTGCGCCGCCAGGCCAACCGGCTGTTGCCCACCGAGGCCGGGCTGCTGTTCCACCGCTACTGCCAGGACATGCTGGCCCTGGCGGCGCGCAGCCATGAAGCGCTGGCGGAATTGCGCGAGGATATCAGCGGCACGGTCACCCTTGAGGTGCACTGCGCGCTGGCCCGGGGCTGGATGGGCCAGATCATGGATACGTTCATGGCGCGCTACCCAAGAGTCGAGCTGACCCTGCGCACCCGCGAGGCGCCGCCCACCTCGCTCAACAGCCATTGCGTGCACGTCTGCCTGGGGCAGGTACCGGAAAGCGGCCTGCATCAGGAACCACTAGGCAGGCTCAGCAGAGGCCTGTACGCCAGCCCCGACTACCTTGCCCAGCAGCCGCTACCCGGGCACCCCCGCGACCTGGCCGACCACGCCTGGATCGACCTGCTGGGAACGACCCGGGACGGCCTGCTGCTGCATCACTCAAGCCACGGCAGCTACCATTTCTATCCGCCCCGTTCGCGCTTGCGGGTCGACCTGACCGCGCTTCACCTGGATGCCATCGCCCGGGGCAAGGGTATCGGCCTGCTGCCTCACTGGCTCGCCGACAAGCGCGAAGCTCATCATCCCGGCGAACTGACCCCCTGCCTGCCTGACTGGAAACCGTCGCCCCTGCCGATCACGCTGCTGTATGCCTACGGCCATCAACCTCGACGGGTACAGGCGCTGCTCACCTTCCTGCGCGAGCAGATGCCCTGTCAGTGGCGGCAAGACGACGTCGCCGCCTAGGTCAGTCAACCGCGACTTGCCAGTTAGTCCGCTTACTATTCACAATAGTCGGCCATTCATTGCCAAGGACGCCCCATGCTGGCGGAACTCTTTGCGGTAATGGCGCCCGTACTGGCGGGTGCCGGCCTCGGGTTTACCTGGGTGCGCCTGGGCCACCCCTACCCGGTCGATTTCGTGACGCGGCTGGTTTTCAACATTGGTACGCCTTCGCTGGTGCTGGCCTCGCTCGCCGGGGCGGAGATAGACGCCAGCACCTTTGGCCGCACCATGCTCGCCACTGCCCTGGTGATCACCTGCATGGCGGCGGCGACGTTTTTGGTCGCCAAGCTATTACGCCGCGACTGGCGCGTTTTGCTGTCGCCGATGATGTACCCCAACACCGGCAACATGGGGCTGCCGGTAGTGCTGTACGCCTTTGGCAGCGCCGGGTTTGTGTACGGTATTACCGTGATGGTCACGGTGTCGCTGTTTCAATTTACCGTAGGCACCATGCTGGCCAGTCGGGGGAATCCGCTCAAGTCACTGGCCAAGACGCCGACGGTCTACGCAATTGCCATTGCCATGGCACTGCTGCTGACGGACACCGAGCTGCCGCTGTGGATCGCCAACAGCGTGGATCTGATGTCGGGCTTTACCGTGCCGCTGATGCTAATCACCCTCGGCGTATCGCTGGCCAGCATTCAGGTCAGAAGCCTGCGTTCGGGCCTGGGATTCAGCCTGGTGCGCATCCCGCTTGCCGCGACGGCGGCCTGGCTGATTGCCGGATGGCTGGGGCTGCCGCCGCTAGCCCAGGGTATTCTGGTGCTGCAAATGAGCATGCCGGTGGCGGTATTCAACTACCTGTTTGCCCAGCGCGCCCAGCGCGAACCGGCCTATGTGGCCAGCCTGGTGTTCTGCTCTACCCTGCTGGCACTGGTGTACCTGCCCCTGATGCTTGCCTGGTTGATGCCGTAGCACGGGGAACCTCTCGGACTTGAAAGCGTCACTGCTTGGTAAACCTTCTATCGATGACTGCCCGGGAGCGTGCTCTATGCGTCGTTTATCTACCCATGCGCTGCGTCAGCGCTGGCTGACCGCTGCCCTTGTCGGTTCACTTGGCAGCGCCTCGGTCAATGCCGCCGAGATGGTCGAGGAACGTATCGAGAGTGACCAGTTGGCCTTTTCCATCGAAAAAGTCGCCGGGGGCCTTGAAAATCCCTGGGCGGTCGCGTTTCTACCCGACGGCCGCTATCTGGTCAGCGAACGCCCCGGGCGGCTCAACCTGATCGATGATGACGGTGGCGAGCGCCAAGTGCTGGAAGGGCTCCCCGAGGTCAGTCAGCGCGGCCAGGGCGGGCTACTGGATGTTGCCCTGCATCCCGCGTTTGGCGACGGCGAACACGACTGGATCTACTTCACCTGGAGCAAGCCCGAGGGCAGTAACAGCCGCTCGGCGCTTTCCCGGGTAAAATGGCAGGGCGACGCACTGGGTGACGTCGAGCATCTGTTTGAACAGAACCGCGCCTCCTCGCCCGGACGTCACTACGGCTCACGCCTTGCCTGGCTGCCCGACGACACCCTGCTGATGAGTATTGGCGACCGCGGCATTGAACCGCCGCGTGCCCAGGCGGATGACGACCACGCGGGTTCTACCCTGCGGCTTACCGCTACCGGCGGGGTGCCCGACGACAATCCGTTTGTCGGTGACGCCACGCTGGATGACATCTATACCCAGGGCAACCGCAACATTCAGGGCATGGTGGTACGGCAGAACGGCGAGCCCTGGGCCACGGAACACGGCCCCAGAACCGGCGACGAACTGAACCGGCTCACCCCAGGCGACAATTACGGCTGGCCCGAGGTCAGCCGGGGCAATGACTACGCGACCAACGAGCCGATTGGCAAGACGTCCAAGCCCGGCATGGTCGACCCGGTGCATGTCTTTGACGGGCGCTTTGCGCCGTCCGGCCTGGCGGAAGTCACCAGCGACGCCTTTGGCGAATGGCAGGGCCAGCTGCTGGCAGGCGGCCTGGGCAGCCAACGCCTGGTCAGGCTACAGCTGGAAGACAATGACGTGACCCAACGCGAAGTCGTCCTCGACGGCGAGCTTGGCCGTATTCGCGACGTGCGCCAGGGCCCTGACGAGGCCATCTACGTGCTGACCGACGCCGCCGACGGCGCCCTGTATCGCTTACGCCCCGTCGAATAGGGACCGTCCACCATTGATGTTTCATAGCTCCGGTTAGCGCATGCGTTTACGCAATCTGATTATTTTGACGGTCATCGTCCCGCTCTTCGTGATTCTGGTGGTGTTCAGCCTGGTCGCCATCAAGTCGCTGGAGGATAACGTCCGCTCCAAGCTACAAAATGAAGTCGACATGATCACCCATGCGTTAAGCACGACGCTTGGCTACGCCGTTGCCCGGGAAAATGATGCGTCGCTGGAGGAAGCGCTGGAAGGCGCCTTTTCCTTCCACCGTATCTACGGGGCCTATGTGTTCGACACCGACGGCCGCGAAATCCACGGTCTGGGGCTGGGCCGGGAGCTGTTCAGCCGCGAGGATATTCAGCAGGTCATCGAAGACGATGCGCTTTACGGCGACTATCGCCAGTTCGAAGGCTGGACTTACTACTCGGCGCTCAAGCCGTTGCGCACGCCGGATGGTGAGGTCACCGGCGTGCTGCAGGTCAATCGCCTGAATACCGGCATTGAAAACTATACCGGCTTTCTGAGTATCGTCGCGGCTCTGGTGTTTGTAGTCGGCGCCGCCGGCATCGTGCTGAGCATCTGGTGGGGGTTCCGGCACTATATCGAACGGCCGTTGAATCGCCTGCTGACGGTCATGCAGCGCGTCGAGGAAGGTGACCGAGCCCAGCGCGCCAATATCGAAGGGCCTGCGGAATACCGCCGGCTGGCGGCCGGGCTGAACGGCATGCTGGATGCCATGGCAGAGAAGGATCACGACATCGAGGATCGCCAGCTGCGTGAAATCGAGCTTGAAAAGCGGCTGCGCAAGTCCAAGAAACTTGCCGAACTTGGCGTCCTGGCGGCCGGCGTCGCCCATGAGATCGGCGCGCCGCTGACCGTGATCAACGGCCAGGCCCAGCGACTGGCGCGGCGCGACGTGATCGGCGAAGACGAGCGCGCCCGGCTGAGCCGCATTCGCGGTGAAGTGGAGCGTATCGTCGAGATCGTTCGCCAGCTGATGGAACTGGGCCGCCAGCATAACGTCGAGAAAGACGAACAGCCGCTAGACGAGCTGGTGCACAGCGCCAGCGCCCTGGTGGAAGACGAGCTGGAACCGCGCGGGGTGAACCTGGAAACCACGCTACCCAGCCCGGCGCCCACGCTGCTCGCCAACGGCCAGCAAATCGTGCAGGTACTGACCAACCTGCTGCGCAACGCCGCCCAGGCTGACGGTGTCACTCGCATTCGGGTGCACGCCGAGCAGCAGCGCCAGGAACTGCATTTATGGGTCGAGGATGACGGGCCGGGCATTCCCGCCTCGCACCACCAGCAGGTATTTGACCCCTTCTTTACTACCAAGCCCGTCGGTCAGGGCAGCGGGCTTGGCCTGTCAATGGTGCACCGGATCATCAACGATCACGGCGGCACCATCGGCGTTTTCAACAGTCCGCTGGGCGGCGCCGGTTTTGAAATCACCCTGCCCCTCTACGACACCACACCTGCATGAGGATCATGTTTGTGACGCATACGGAACATCTTTTACCTTTGTTGGTAGTGGAAGACGACAGCGCCATACGGGAGCTGCTGGAAGAAGAGCTGCACGATGCCGGCTACACCACGCATGGCGTATCCAGCGCTGAAGACGCGATTGCCCTGCTGAGTCATACGGCGGTATCGCTGATCATCACGGACGTGCGCTTGCCGGGCATCAGCGGCATCCAGTTGCTCCAGCAGCTACGCCACGAAGGCAGCGAGCTTGGCATTATCGTGATTACCGCCTTTGGTACCATCGACCAGGCGGTGGAAGCGCTCAAGCTTGGCGCCGACGACTTCCTGACCAAGCCGCTGGATCTGGACGCCGTGCGCGAATCGGTCTTTCGCGTACTGGAACGCCAGCGCCTGGCGGTGTCACCGGCATCGGAGGTGGGCCACTTTCATGGCATCGTGGGTAAAAGCGATGCCATGCAGGCGCTATTTCATGATGCCTCACGGTTGGCGAAAAGCGATGCGCCCATCCTGCTGCTGGGGGAAAGCGGCACCGGCAAGGAGCTGCTGGCAAGGGCGATTCATCAGGAAAGCCTGCGCCATGACGCTCCCTTTGTGGCGGTCAACTGCGCCAGCATCCCTGCCGACCTGATGGAAAGCGAGTTTTTCGGCCACGTAAAGGGAGCCTTTACCGGCGCCAATGAGGCGCGTCAGGGGCTCTTTCACAGCGCCCAGGGCGGGAGTCTGTTTCTCGACGAAATCGGCGAGATGCCGATCAATCTACAGGCGAAGCTGCTGCGTGCGCTGCAGGAAAAAACCGTGCGCCCGGTGGGCGGCGAGCGCGAGGAAGCCGTTGACGTGCGGATTATCGCCGCCACGCACCGCCATCTGGAAAAGGAAATCGAGCAGGCCAACTTCCGAAGCGACTTGTTCTACCGCCTGGAAACCTTCTCGCTGCGCATCCCCCCGTTGCGCGACCGCGGCCCCGACATCGAACACCTGGTGTTCAGCCTGATCGACAAGCATGCCGAGGGGCAGCACAAACAGATCGAGCATATCGAGCCGGATGCGCTGCATTGCCTGCTGCATTATCCCTATCCCGGCAACGTACGCGAGCTCGAGAACGCCATCATGCGCGCCGTCACCCTCAGCGAGGACGGCACGCTTCGCCACCAGCACCTGCCGGAACGGCTGCGCGAACAGCTCAACCAGGCGTCGGCGCAGACCACGGCCACGCTCACCGGCGAAGTCCTCTCCACGCCGCAGGCTCCCACCGCTGCATCGGCCCCCTGGCCGAGCCTGGAAGAAGTCGAGAAGCGCTATATCCGCAAGGTGCTGGAGGCCACCGGCGGCAACAAGCGCCGCACGGCGGAAGTACTGGGTATCGCCCGGCGCACGCTTTACCGTCGTCTGGAAGACAGCGAAGATACCTGAAACCGAGCGGGCAAAAAAAACCCCCGCGGGTGCGGGGGCTGAAAGGATGATAAGCCGTGTGAACAGCCGCAGGGAACAAACAGCTGAAGCGACTTACCATCGTAGGGACCTACACTATCTACGCTACTCCCATCACTACTGATGGCTTACTCGCTGCGATCTTCGCTTTCTTCGCTAGCCTCTTCGTCCTGGCTAGCCTCTTCATCTTGACCATCGGCGATGTCGGCATCTTCACTGCCTTCATCGCTGCTGTCTGCCAGGTCGCTGGCATCTTCACCGTCACCTGGCATGGGGTCGGTACCCTCGCCAAAGCCGGGATCTTCATTGGCCTCGCCGTTAAGCGGCGCCTCTTCCGGCGCGGTGGCGGTATTGCTGGACTCGCCGTCCATTTCCGCATCCGCGCTGACCGATTCTTCTTCGGAAACGAACTGATCATCCTGCGTCGCTACGTCTTCAGCCACGCCAGCATCCTGTTGATCTTGGGTGCTCTGCTCCTGAGTCGGCGCGTCTTCTGGCACGCCTGATCCATCAGCGTCGTCTTCCTGTCCGCAACCGGCCAATAAGACACTGCTGAACAGCAACGCTGCCCAGACACCTTTCGATACGTTACAACCCGATAACTTCACTCGTTTTGCTCCTTTCATGACGAAAACAGTGCCGACCCATGGCATGGCCGCTTGGCCACGTTCACCGTTGAGGCGGCTCATTCACTCGGACGAGAAAATGGTAATCGCTTATTGCTAATGCGTTTGTACTGAGTTTAACTTGCTGCACTTGATTTATTTGCTTGAACCGAGACGCGTCAAGGCACTATGGCTAAATAACTGTTTACACATATTATGCCAACACCGCGCATTACTTAATAAAAAACATAAAAATCATGACTTTACTCGCTGAAAAGCATCCCTCTTACTGCTTGCCTCACCGCGTGGGAGTGGGTGAAAAATGACACATGAGACGCCATGCCACCGCTCACCGCGGGGCGTTGTGACACACCTCGGGCACTTATGTATAATAATTGATAATCCTTTTAGCACTTCATTATCTCTTTTTTTTATGAGCGGTGGTGTTCGCTGGCCCCGCAGGCAGCTTTCTCATGTGCCAACGGGTCGCGGCGCGCCGCTCAGCTGACAAAAGGCAACGCCGATGGACGAGACACGCAACGTCAAAATTCAGGTGCGAGGGGTAAGCAAGGTCTTTGGCAAGAACCCCAAAAGCGCCCTTGAGCTTCGCGACCAGGGCTTGAGTCGCTCTGAAATTCTTGAGAAAACCGGGCAAACGCTGGGGCTTTCCAACATTTCTTTCGATGTCTATGAAGGTGAGCTGCTGGTGATCATGGGGCTATCGGGGTCGGGTAAATCCACCCTGATCCGCTGCCTCAACCGGCTGATCGACACCAGCGAAGGGGATATACTCATCGACGATGAGCATATCCCTTCGCTGAGCGAGAAAGCCCTGCTCGAGTGTCGCCGCCGGCACTTTTCGATGGTCTTCCAGAATTTCGCCCTCTTCCCCCACAAGACGGTTCTGCAAAACGCCCAGTTCGGCCTGGAGATTCGCGGTATCTCCCCCGCCGAACGTGACAAGACGGCGCGGGAGTCGCTGACCCAGGTCGGCCTGGATGGTTGGGAAGACGCCTATCCCAACCAGCTGTCCGGCGGTATGCAGCAGCGGGTGGGCCTTGCCAGGGCGTTGGCCAATGACGCCAGCGTCCTGCTGATGGATGAAGCCTTCTCGGCGCTCGACCCGCTGATCCGCAAGGACATGCAGCAGGAACTCCTGCAGTTGCAATCCCGGATGCAGAAAACCACCGTCTTCATTACCCACGATCTGGACGAGGCGCTGAATATCGGTGACCGCATCGTGCTGCTCAAGGACGGCGCCGTTGTGCAAATCGGCACCCCCGAGGAAATCCTCACTAAACCCGCTGATGACTATGTGCGTCGCTTTATCGAGGGGGTCGACCGCTCGCGCATCCTGACCGCCGAGAGCGCCATGCGCCCGCTGCGTTCCACCGCTCGGGACAGCGACGGACCGCGCACCGCGCTTCGCCGCATGCGTGACCACAGCATCGACTCCATTTACGTCACCGACCGCGACCGCAAGCTGCTCGGGCTTCTCGAAGCCGACGCGGCCAGCCGCGCCATCGAGGCCGGCGCGGAGACGATCCAGGATTACATGACCCAGGATTTTCGCAAGGTTACCACCGACGAGGCGCTTCACGACCTGTTCGCCATGTTCAGCGAAAAGAGCTTCCCGATCGCCGTTGTTGATGACGAGCAGCGGCTACTCGGTGTCGTGGTCAAAGGGGCAGTACTCGACGAACTAGCGCGAGCGGGAGAATAAGCATGGAAATTCCTAGTATTCCATTAGGTCATTGGATTGAAAGCGGCCTGACCTGGCTGACCAGCGAATATTCGGTAGTGACGCGCGCCATCTCGCGGGTCACCCAGACCGGTATCGAAGCACTCAACGACGGTCTGATGTGGCTGCCCGCATGGGCCTTGCTAGCCATTGTGGCGCTTCTCTGCTGGAAAGCGGCTTCCGTGCGTCTGGCGATCGGCGCGGCCGCCGGCATGGCCCTGATCTGGAACCTGGGCCTCTGGGATCCGATGATCGAGACCCTGACCCTCGTGGTTATCGCCACCCTGGTGGCCGTGGTCATGGCCATACCGGTGGGCATTGCTGCTGCGCTATCCGAACGACTGTACCGTGTGATCATGCCGGTGCTTGACTTCATGCAGACCATGCCGGCCTTCGTGTACCTGATCCCGGCGATTCCGTTCTTCGGTATCGGCTCGGTATCGGCGATCTTTGCCACGGTGATTTTCTCCATGCCCCCCGCCATTCGCTTCACCACCCTGGGGATTCGCCAGGTACCGGTGGAGCTGATCGAAGCCGCTGACGCCTACGGGGCAACCCGCGGCCAGAAGCTTTTCAAGGTTCAGCTTCCCCTGTCGCTGCCGACGGTCATGGCCGGGATCAACCAGACCATCATGCTCGCGCTTTCCATGGTGGTGATCGCCGCCATGATCGGCGCCGACGGCCTGGGTAGCGAGGTATGGCGTGCCATTCAGCGCCTGCGTCCCGGTGACGGTTTTGAGGCCGGTATCGCCGTTGTGATTCTTGCCATGGTGCTTGATCGTTTGACGCAATCATTCAGCAAGTCACGGCGCTAGCCCCTGTTTGCGCCCCATGGGCGTTAAAGGGTAAAACTTGCACAGCATGCGATACATGCGCATGCTGTGAACGACACAAGAAAGCACGATTTTGTTCGAGGCGGCCGTTGTCGCCTCTCCATCAAAGGGAGCAAGTGAATGAAAACTCGTATGCTGAATAAACGTATCCGTCTCGCCTCGTTGGCACTCGTCTCAAGCGCCGGCCTCGCCGCTGGCGGCATGGTTCAGGCGCAAGACAAAGGCACGGTCAACCTGGCCTACGTGGAGTGGGCGTCCGAAGTGGCATCCACCAACGTGGTGCGTGCCGTGCTTGAGCAGGCCGGCTACGAAGTCGACATGACCTCGCTGTCCGCCGCTGCCATGTTCCAGGCGCTGTCAACCGGCGATGCCGACGCCATCGTTGCGGCCTGGCTGCCTTCGACCCACGAAAACTACATGGAGCGGGTGGGCGATAACGTCGAAGATCTCGGCCCGAACCTGGACGGCACCAAGCTGGGCCTCGTGGTACCCGAGTATACCGATGTCGACTCTATCGCCGAGCTGAACGACAACGCCGACGCCTTTGACGGCGAGATTATCGGTATTGATCCTGGTGCGGGCCTGATGTCCCTCACCGAAGAGGTCGTCGATACCTATGATCTTGATCTTCAACTACGCAGCGGCAGCGGCGCTACCATGACTGCGGCGCTCTCGAGCGCCATTTCCAACGAAGAAGACATCGTGGTCACCGGCTGGACCCCGCACTGGATGTTTGCCCGCTTTGACGTGAAGTATCTGGAAGACCCGGAGAACGTCTATGGCGGTGCCGAGCAGATCCATACCGTGGTTCGCAACGGCCTGGAAGACGACATGCCTGAAGCCTACGCCATTCTTGATGCGTTTGAATGGACGCCTGAGCAAATGGGCGAAGTCATGCTCATGAACCAGGAAGATGACAGCGACCCCTATGAAAACGCCAAGCAGTGGGTCGAAGACAACCAGGACGTCGTTGAGGAATGGCTCGAGAGCTAATTCTCACACCCGGAGATAGTCATGAGCTGGTGCGTTTTTACGTGCCAGCTCACTTGTATCTATCTCACCTCAACCATAACGATGATCGGCATATCGTTTGATAGTGTCGATCATTACGCAAGTATAGTGAGGAGCCTGCCATGTTTAACAATATTATGGTGCCCGTAGACCTTGCCCATCTCGAAACGTTGGAGCCCGCTCTGGACGTGGTGGCCGACATGGCCAAACGCTACGACGCGCGCATCACCTACGTCGGCATCACGGCCAACACGCCGACCAGCGTGGCCCGTACGCCTCAGGAGTATGAGCAGAAACTCGACGCTTTCGCCCAGGAGCGTCACCAAGTGCATGGCCAACCCGTCAGCATCAAGGTTTACAGCTCCACCGACCCCGTTGCCAACGTCGACGACCTGCTGGTGAAAGCCATCAAAGAGATCGGTACCGACCTGGTCATGATGGCAACACACCTGCCCCGTCACCTGGATATTGTCATGCCGTCCCACGGCGGCAAGGTGGCCACCCACACCGACGCCTCGGTTTTTCTCATTCGTCCAGCCAAGTAAAACGGCGTAATGTCCCAACAGCAAAGGGAGCATCTTTGTGGATAACAAATCGCAAGACAAATCGCCTGATGACAAGGCGCCATCGGAAGGCATTCCTGCCCCGGAAGGCCCGGCCAACCTGATTGATACCGACTACGTGATCGGCCAGGACAACATCACCACCACCACGATGGGCGTGAACCTCGACCTGCATGGCAAGGTGTTCACCATTTCGTCCATCGTGGTGCTGCTGTTTGTCATCCTGACGCTGGCCCTGCAGGACGAAATCGCCCCGGTGTACGATGCAGTTTTCGGTTTCTTGACCGGCAATCTGGCATGGTTCTTTATCCTGGCCGCGAACATCTTCGTGATTCTGTGTATCGGCCTGATTTTCTCCCCGCTAGGTAAAATCCGTATTGGCGGCGCCGATGCCAAGCCTGATTTTACCTATATGGGCTGGTTCTCGATGCTGTTTGCCGCCGGCATGGGCATCGGCCTGATGTTCTACGGCGTCAACGAGCCGCTGACCCACTTTGGCACGTCTTTTGACGGTGGCAGCTGGGCACCGCTGGGCGGTGCCGAAGGCGACGAAGCTGGCGCCGCCGCGCTGGGTATGGCCGCCACGATCTTCCATTGGGGCCTGCATCCCTGGGCGATCTACGCCGTCGTTGCGCTGTCCCTGGCGCTGTTTGCCTTCAATAAGGGCCTTCCGCTGTCCATGCGTTCGGTGTTCTACCCCATCCTTGGGGAGCGCGTGTGGGGCTGGCCTGGCCACCTTATCGATATCCTGGCCGTATTTGCCACGCTGTTTGGCCTGACCACCTCGCTCGGCCTGGGCGCAACGCAGGCCGCCGCCGGCATGACCTATCTTTTCGGCGCGCCGGAAACCGACGTCACCATGATCCTGCTGATCATCGGCATCACGATCATCGCCATCTGTTCGATCCTGGCGGGGGTGGATAAAGGCGTCCAGCTGCTATCCAAGATCAATATCGCCATGGCCGCAGCCCTGCTGTTCTTCGTGATTGCGGTGGGCCCGACGCTGCTGATCGCCACCGGGTTCTTCGAAAACCTGCTCAATTACGCGGTTCACCTGCCCGCGCTGTCCAACCCGTTCGGCCGCGAAGACGCCAACTTCAGCCAGGGCTGGACCGCCTTCTACTGGGCATGGTGGATTTCCTGGTCTCCGTACGTCGGCATGTTCATCGCCCGCGTTTCGCGCGGCCGTACCGTGCGTGAGTTCATGGTATCGGTTCTCCTCGTGCCTTCCATCGTCTCGGTGCTGTGGATGACAACCTTTGGCGGCACGGCGATTGATCAGTACCTCAGCCAGGGCATCGAGGCCGTACGCGACGCCGGCATCGACCTGCAGCTGTTCATCATGCTGGAGCAGCTGCCGCTGTCGCAGATCACGTCGTTCGTCGCCATTGTGCTGGTTATCGTGTTCTTCGTGACCTCGTCGGACTCCGGTTCGCTGGTTATCGACTCGATCACCGCCGGTGGCAAGGTCGACGCACCGAAGCCCCAGCGCGTGTTCTGGGCGATCATCGAAGGCGCGCTCGCCATTGCGCTCCTGCTGGGCGGCGGTCTTACCGCGCTGCAAACCATGGCCGTCTCGACCGGCTTCCCGTTCACCATCATCCTGCTGGTGGCCTGCTATGCCATCATCAAGGGCTTGATGAGCGAGCCAAAAGCGGTCTAACCATCGTAGATGGCAGTAAAAACGGGCAGCCACCTGGCTGCCCGTTTTTTTATGCCTGGACCTTGATCACATCAGCTCCACAGCGCCCCCAGTGGCGTACTAGGCTCGTAGTGCGTGGCGATCTGCGCCTGGAGTAGCTCGGCCGTTGCCAGGGCATCGACCAGCGCATGGTGGCCCTGGTAGCTGGGCAACCCATAGCGACGCCGGCTGGCATCCAGGCGAATGGATACCGGCGGCCGACCCAGCCAGCGCCGGAACCGCGCCCACAGCTTCTGCCGGTGCAGTCGCGCCTCAAGCGACATGGTGTCGATCATCGGAAACATCACGCCCTCACCACGCCGCGCCTTGATTGCCGCATTCAGAAACGGGCGCTCAATATGGCGAAAATGCACGACGACGATCCTGCCCGCCAGCGCCTCCAGCAAGGGATCGATGATGGCCTCGAGATCCGGGGCATGGGCAATCTCGGAGTGGGTAATATGGTGAAAGGTGATCGAGGCTTCATCCAGCGGGCGCGGCGGCTTGACCACCCAGTAGCGCCGTTCGGCCATCTTGATACGGTTCAGCGTAAAGGGCACCAGGCCGACGCTGACGATGGCATGGCGGCGCTCATCGAGTCCGGTGGTTTCCATGTCCAGGGCGACCATCGGCACCTCGCCGATCGGCGTATCGAGGCTGGGGGGCGGCGTGGCGAAAAAGCGCTGAATGGCCGGATCCTTGGCCAGCGGCTCGCGCTTTTGCATGTACGCGGCCCAGTCCGCCTGGCTGATTTTTCTACGCGGGCGAATAAGCGTCATGTCAGCGCCCCGCCCGATTGCTGGGTATCGGGTAGCGGAACTTCAGGAACTTTTGCGCATTGCTGAGCACCTGGAAGGCGTCCTTGAGCGTATGACGCTCGCTGTCGGCGACGTTCTCCGGCTCGATGTTATTATCCGGCAGCCGGTCTTCCTGAAGGTCGATCATCTGATGGCGCAACCGCGACATGCACATGAACTCGAAGGCATAGCTAAGCTTGTCGCTCATGCCGGTCGCCAGCAGTTGGGTATCGGCAATCGCTTCCAGCCGCTGGAAGGTATTCTGCGCCTTGGACCCGCATGCCAAGGCGTGCACGCGAATCAAGTCGACCATGGGGGCGGTACCGCGACGCTTCAGGTTGATGGAATTATTATGCTTGCCGTCCTTTTCCATCACGAAGGTGCGGAAAAAGCCCAGCGGGGGCGTGCGATTAAGGGCGTTGCGGGCCATGGCCGCCAGGAAGAGCGGCGACTTGGGTGCCTGCTCGGCGATCAGGTCCTGAAGCGCTTCCACGAACAGGTCTTCGCCGTAAAGGCTATCCAGATCAAAGAAGATCGAGCTGTGCAGCAGCCTCTCGGGCGTCGGATTGGCAATCCAGTCGGTAAAATAGCTTTTCCACACGCTCAGCGGCTGCCGCCACTGGGTGTTGGTCGCCATGACGTCGCCTTTGCAGTAGGTGTAGCCGCAGGCATCCAGGCCGTCGCTGACAAAGGTCGCCAGCGCCTTGAAGTAGGCGTCATGCGCTTCGGGGATAAAGTCATCCGAGAGTATCAGTGCGTTGTCCTGGTCGGTGACGATGCTCTGCTCGTTGCGCGCCATCGAGCCGTTGACCATGAAACAGTAGTCCACCGGCGGCGGGCCAAGCGTCTCCTCGGCAAGCTCCAAAAGGCGCCGGGTGAAGCTGCGTCCGATGGTCGAGAGCGCACTGCCCACCATCTGCGAGTTGGCGCCTTCCTGAACCATCCTGACAAAGGCAGCGCGGACATCCGGGGCGAGACGCGACAGCCCCTCGACGTTCGACTGGTGAAAGATATTGCTCACCAGATACAGTCCGCTGTGGGTTTCGTAGCGGATAATGTCGGAGAGATGCACCACGCCCACCGGTCGCTGACGGTAGAGTACCGGCAGGTGGTGAACGTTATTGCGCAGCATGGTGAGCATGGCCTCATAGATGGAGGCGTCCGACTGGATCGTGATCAGCCGAGGCGACACGACGTCTCCTGCCGGGGTTTGCGGTGACAGCCCTTCGGCCACGACCCGGGTGCGGAAATCGCTGTCAGTCAGAATGCCGCATACCTGCCAGGTGCGCCCTTCGCTGTCCTGAAAGCTGTAGCGGGGATGGGTGCTACCCTCCTTGAGTACCAGCACCGCCGATGCCTGGGACTGGCTGACCTGCTGCGCCGCTTGCTGCACCGTGGTGGACTCCTCCACCATGACCGGATAGCGCGTCACCAGCTTGCGAATCCGGGTAACCATCATGTCGTTGGCTTTCTTCTGCTGCTCGGCGGCGGTTTCCAGGCGCGGCCGTTCCAGCTCGACGAAGTCGGCAAAGTGATCGTCTTCTTCGCACAGCTTCTGGAAGACATCCAAGGGAATGAAATACAGCAGGGTATCCTCGATGGCCTTGGCGGGAAAACGCACCTTCTGATTGCGCAGCAGATTGAAGTGGCCAAAGATATCGCCCTCGCCCAGCCGGTTGTAGAGCTCCCCCTGACGCCGGTACACCTCCACCGCGCCGCTGCGGATATAGCACAGGTCGGTCATGGTTTCGTTGAGCGTGAGGATGTCCGCGCCGGTCTTGAAGTAGCTGACCTCGACCCTGCTGGCGATTTCATCCAGCAATTCATCTGACAGCCCATCGAAGGGCGGGAACTGCCCCATGTGCTGGCGTATTTCTAACAGCTCGACATCCATGCGTTCTCCTCAGGCCGTGTTGGCCAACCGTCACACCTTGCCCCGCGACCCTTTCGGCACAGGTATCATTCAGGAAGTGTGGCGCGAAGCGTTAAACGCGTAAACCCCAGACAAAAAAAACCCGGCGCGCTGCGCCGGGCTTTGGGGATCGTCCCATGCTTCAACGATGAGGTTGCATCACTCATCGTGCAACATTGAATAACTGCTTACGATTCCGCCATTTCCTGAACACGCTGCATCATTTCAGGATCCTGCTGGATGGTTTGACCGATAGCGTTGAACGTATCAACATCCAGGCCGCTGTCTTCGACCACTTCGATCATGCGGTCATTGGCTTCGGTGCGAACTTCCTGCTGGGCAGATTCATCATCGGCTTCTTGCAAGCGCTGGGTATACTCTTGAGAGATAACCGCGATTTCTTGGGACGCATCGGCGAACTGCTGAAGCTGCTCGTCAGAGAAATCTTGAGAAGGCGCTGTTTCAGTTGCCATGGAGCCCTGAGTGGACGCTTCATCCTGCTGGGCGTGAGCCGTCGCGGTCATCAGACCGGTGGCAAGCAGGGCAGCAGAAAACAGAGCAGTCATACGTTGCATATAAGAAACCTCAATTGGCGCATTATGAATGTCCCTACTGTGACGCGGGGCGATTCGTGAGGTTCAAATTTTAATGTAAAAGTAAGTAACATAAAGAACGTTACGTAAACACCACCGACTACATCGAGATCGATATGCGCATAGTGCCATCATGGGTAGGCCAACGAGACGCCACAGCATGGGGATTGACCGCCATGCCCGTGGTTTTCGTCTTGCTTTGGAGCACGGGGTTCATCGGAGCCAAGTTTGGCCTGCCCTACGCCGAGCCGTTCACATTCTTGTTCATTCGCTTTGCGCTCACGGTGGCGCTGTTAACGCCGCTGGTGTGGATGCTGAAAATAGCCTGGCCTTCATCACCTGTGTTATGGACGCACATCGCCGTTTCGGGTCTGCTGGTACACGGCACTTATCTGGGAGGCGTTTTCTACGGCATCTCGCTGGGCATGCCGGCAGGGCTCGCTGCCTTGCTGGTCGGTCTTCAACCGCTGCTCACCGCGGCCTGCGCGGGCCCGCTATTGGGTGAACGGCTGGCGGCGCAGCAGTGGCTGGGACTGGTACTTGGCCTGGTCGGCATCAGCGCCGTGCTCGGCAGCCAGTTGGAGCTGGGGGAATCGCTGTTCAGCGGCTTTGGCATCGGTGCCTTGGTGAGCGTGATGGCGGCCCTGGTGGGCATTTCGCTGGGCACGCTGTATCAAAAGCGTTTCTGCACGCAGATGCCGCTGCTCTCCGGCGCCGTGATTCAATACCTGGCCGCCGGCGGGGTTTTGGGCATTGGCGCGCTGCTGTTCGAAACCCGCGAGGTGACCTGGACGCTCACCTTTGTCTTGACGCTGGGTTGGTTAGTGCTGATTCTATCGATAGCCGCTATCCTTCTATTGATGGCGCTGATCAAGCGAGGCGAAGCGTCGCGGGTGGCGAGCCTGTTTTATCTGGTGCCTCCCGTCACGGCACTTCAGGCGTGGTGGTTATTCGGCGAGCGGCTTTCCTGGATAGGGTTGGGCGGGATGGCCGTGGCCATTGCCGGTGTCGTATTGACGGTGCGTAAACCCGCTGTCCACACATCAGCTACATAACGAGATAGGGAACACCCAGGGCTTGTATGAAGACGTCTGAACATCACCACTGCGCGCGGGTAAACGGCCGCTGCAACCGTTGCGATACTCCGGTTCCCTTTGCCTTCACCATGGCCTTCCAGCCCATTGTCGATGTGGCGGCCCGGCAGGTGGTGTATTACGAAGCGCTGGTACGCGGCCCGGATGGGGAATCGGCGGGCACAATACTCGGACAGGTCACCGACGACCTGCTGTACCAGTTTGATCAGGCATGCCGGATCAAGGCCATCGAGCTAGCCAGCGCCCTGGATATGCAGGCACGTCTGTCGATCAATTTCCTGCCTAACGCCGTCTATGAACCCGAAGCGTGCATTCAGGCAACCCTGGAAACGTCCCAGCGGGTCGGCTGGCCCACCGAACGACTCAACTTCGAGATTACCGAAACCGAGCGGGTTCAGGACCGGCAACACATGCGCAATATCATCGAAAGTTACCGCGCCATGGGGTTCACCACCTCGCTTGATGACTTTGGTAACGGCTACGCCAACCTGGATCTGCTCACCGACCTGCGCCCGGACACCCTGAAGATAGACCGCGATATCGTCATGCACTGCAACCGCAACCCTCGCCGCCAGGCGATCCTGCGCAGTATCGTGGCGCTTGCCAACACGCTGGAGATCCAACTGGTAGCGGAAGGCGTCGAAACCCGCGAGGAGTCACGCTGCCTGCTGAACATCGGTATTCCCGTGCAACAGGGTTTCTACTTTGCCCGCCCGCAGCTTGAAGCACTTCCGGTAATCGACAAGGCGCTATTCGACTGACACGACAGGCGGCGTCGAAGGTTCCTATGCAATCCGTACGGCTTCATCGATCAGCGGCAATCTGCTGCAGATAATTGGCCCCGCCCAGATTGCGCATCTGCTGGCGTATCCACAGGCTGCGCTGCTCTACCTGGGGATCGGGCCGTGAGGCGCTGCGGGTCAGCGGACTAGGCAGAATTGCCGCGAGCAGGCTGGCCTGACGCTCATTCAATGCGCTTGCCGACACCCCGAAATAGTGCTGGGCAGCGGCTTCCAGGCCGAACACCCCAGCGTCCCACTCGGCCACGTTGAGGTAGACCTCCAGAATGCGCTGCTTGCCCCATATCAGCTCGATGAGCACGGTAAACCACGCCTCCAACCCCTTGCGCGCCCAGTTCCGGCCGGTCCACAAAAAGACGTTCTTGGCGGTTTGCTGGCTGAGGGTGCTCGCCCCGCGCAGACGGCCGCCATCAAGGCGGGCCTGCAGGGCGCGGCGAAGCTCGACAAGGTCGAAACCATGATGGTCTGGAAACCGCTGGTCTTCGGCCGCCATGACCGCGACCTTCGCTGAGTCAGCGAGTTGCGACCAGTCACGCCATTCCCGCTGCAGTTGCACGGGTTCGCTGTGCACCCAACTCTGTATCTTGCGCTCGACCATGACCATCGAGCCTGGTGGCGGCACCACGCGGAACAGCATCACCAGGCTCAGGGACACCACCACAAACAGAAACACGCCACGCCAGACCCACCACCACAGCAGGCTTGCCATGCGACGTAGCGCGCCTTTCAACATGGAGGTCCCCTTAGCGCTTCAACAGATGATCCGCATGATAGCGCAGGTGGTCGTCGATGAAGGACGCAATGAAAAAGTAGCTGTGATCATACCCCGGCTGCCGACGCAGCGTCAGCGGATGGTCGTGGGTGTCGCACACCGCTTCCAGCTGTTCAGGCTTGAGCTGCTCTTCCAGAAACTGGTCGGCTTCCCCCTGGTCGATGAACAGCCGCTGGCGCGAGGCGCCGTTGGCCACCAGCTCGCAGGCATCGTACTGACGCCAGTGCGCCGGGTCGTCTCCCAGGTAGCTGGAAAACGCCTTTTGTCCCCATGGGCAGTTCATGGGGTTCACCACCGGCGCAAACGCCGACACCGAACGGAAGCGCCCGGGATGGCGCAGCGCCAGAATCAACGCCCCGTGGCCTCCCATCGAGTGGCCGCTGATCGATTCACGACCGTTGACCGGGAAGTGCTGGCGTACCACCGACGGCAGCTCCTCGATCACGTAATCGTACATGCGGTAGTGCGACTTCCAGGGCGCCTGGGTAGCATTGACGTAGAAGCCAGCCCCTGACCCCAGGTCATAGCTGTCATGCTCGCCGGGCACCTCGGTACCGCGCGGACTGGTGTCCGGGCATACAATGGCAATGCCCAGCTCGGCCGCCAGGCGGTGCGCGCCGGCTTTCTGCATGAAGTTCTCGTCCGTGCAGGTCAGCCCCGACAGCCACCACAAAAGCGGCACGCGTTCCTCTTCGGCCTGGGGGGGCAGATAAACGGCAAACACCATGTCGCAGTCCAGCGCACGCGAGTAGTGCCGGTAGCGTTTATGCCAGCCGCCGAAGCTGCGGTTGGCCGAGACGAGCTCGAGGGTTTCACTCATGCTCATGGGCAAGCTCCTTTAAAGCAGCAAGCGCGGCGGGTATCCCCGCCGCGCCCTTGGTATACATCACCATCATACTCAGTAATGCAGAACGGTACGAATGCTCTTGCCCGCATGCAGCAGGTCAAAGGCCTCATTGATCTTCTCGAACGGCATGTCGTGGGTAATGAAGTCGTCGATATTGATTTCGCCGTTCATGTAGCGCTCAACGTAGCCGGGCAGCTCAGTACGACCTTTCACGCCGCCAAACGCCGACCCTTTCCAGACCCGACCGGTCACCAGCTGGAACGGCCGCGTGGAGATCTCTTCACCAGCGCCGGCGACGCCGATGATGATCGACTCCCCCCAGCCCTTGTGGCAGCACTCCAGCGCCGACCGCATGACATTGACGTTGCCGATGCACTCGAACGAGTAATCCACGCCGCCGTCGGTCATGTCGACGATCACTTGCTGAATCGGATCGCTGTATTCCTTGGGATTGACGAAGTCCGTGGCGCCGAACTGCTTGGCCAGCTCGAATTTGTCAGGATTGACGTCAATCGCGATGATTTTCGACGCCTTGGCCATGGCGGCCCCCTGGATGACCGCCAGGCCAATCGCCCCCAGACCGAAGACGGCAATCGTCGAGCCGGGTTCTACCTTGGCGGTATTGAGCACCGCGCCAATACCGGTGGTCACCCCGCAGCCCAGCAGGCAGATCTTGTCCATCGGCGCTTCCTTGGAGACCGCCGCCAGGGAAACCTCGGGCAGCACGGTATACTCGCTGAACGTGGAGGTGCCCATATAGTGATGGAGCATCTTGCCGTCCAGCGAGAAACGCGAGGTGCCATCCGGCATCACGCCTTTGCCCTGGGTGGCGCGTACGCTGCCGCACAGGTTGGTCTTGCCCGACAGGCAGAATTTACACTGGCCGCATTCAGCGGTGTAAAGCGGAATCACATGGTCGCCGGGCTTGAGGCTGGTGACGCCCTCACCCACTTCCTGGACGATGCCGGCGCCTTCGTGGCCCAGCACGGCGGGAAAGTTGCCTTCCGGGTCGGCGCCGGAAAGCGTGTAGGCGTCAGTGTGACAAACGCTGGTAGCGGCCATCTTGACCAATACCTCACCCGCCTTGGGGCCCTCGACGTCAATCTCGACCAGTTCCAGGGGTTTGCCTGCTTCCAGTGCTACCGCAGCACGTGACTTCATTCTATTGCTCCTTTACTGCCTGTCGGCTCCGCGCCTTTCAGCGCGGGCGTATGGTTTACTCTTCGTCGGACGTGACCGGTTGATACTCAATGGGTAGCCACTGATAACCGTCGCCGTCCTCGATAATATGCCCGATCCCCGGGAACGGCATATGTGCGCCAGCGACCCAATGCTTGTCGTTGACCGCCGCTTTGAACACGGCCTCCCGGGCGTCAATCGCCTGGGCTGGGTCGGAATCAAACTCGATAGCGACCGTGGGATCGTCGAACTGAACGCCGTAACTATGTACGACGTCACCCCATACCAGCATGGCGTCGTCGTCACCGCTCAGCATGAAGCTGGTATGGCCAGGCGTATGGCCGTGGGTGTCCTGGGCCTCAATGCCCATCAGCATCTCGTCACCCGGCTCGAAGGGCGTAACGCGGTCGTCTTCCTGATAGGGCGCAACGGCGTCCTGGGCCATCTCGAAAAACGCCTTCTGGCCTTCCTCAGCCTCTTCCGCGCGCGATTCGCTCAGCCAGAAATCGGCATCCTGCTGGCTGACGCGCAGCTCGGCGTTGGGATACACCGCCTTACCATCGCGGGTCAGCCCGCACACATGATCCGGGTGAAGATGGGTCATCAGAATGGTATCCACGTCTTCGGGCTGGTAGCCGGAGGCGCGCAGATTCTCTTCGACATTTCCGAGCGTGGGGCCGAAACAGGCGGCCGAACCAGCATCCACCAGGACGAGGTTGTCACCGGTGTTGATCAAAAAGGCGTTAACCGCGGTCTGCACGCCGTCGTCGGTGTCGATGAACAGCGCGTTAAGGTGTTCACGAATGTCGTCTTGCCCCATGCCCTTGAGCAGTTGGGTGTCAATCGCCGTATAGCCGTCGTAAAGGGCCGTGACCTCGTGGTTGTCGACCATCATGCGGAACCAGCCCGACACCTGCTCGGGCCGTTGATCGGGCGCCGCCACGGCGCTGAGGGAGACCCCCATGGTCAGCAGCAGCGCTGCCTTGCCTGCGTTTGGAATCCATAAATGCTGAGACACGCATCACCTCCTGGATGGAAAAAGACGGGCTCGCCCGCTGGATCGAGGTTGTCCGCGATACCTAGCCACTCGCTCTACAAAGCCAGTACACAACGCTCAATACATCACAGTGTAGGTCAGGTAGGCGACCGGGATAAAGCGGGATACACTCACAAGATTATTGCTACTGAGCAACAATCCATTCAACCAGGGTGATGACATGCAGCGCTGGGACCGTATCGAAGCCTTTGTCGAAGTGGTGCGCCTTGAGAGTTTCTCGGCGGCAGCACGCCACCTCAAGGTGTCGACCTCGCACGTTAGCCGGCTGGTCAGCCAGCTGGAAAACCAGTTGGGCGTTCAGTTGCTGTATCGCACTACCCGGCAAATCCGCCTGACCGACGCCGGAGAGATTTACGTCGACCACTGCCGACACTTGTTTGACGGCCTGCGCGATGCCGAACAGGCGCTCAGTGAGCAGCAGGCCAAGCCCCACGGCGTCTTGAAGCTGACCTCGGCCACGACCTTTGGAGAGCGCTACATCGCCCCGCTGGTCAACGACTTTCAATGCCTGCATCCACAGCTCGACGTGCACATGCATTTCACCAACCGCCCGGTCGAACTGATCGACGAGGGCTTCGATATTGCGATCCGCATGGGGGTACTCAGAGATTCAAGCCTGATCGCGCGACGACTGTGCAATCGCCGCGAATACATTGTCGGCTCCCGGGCCTACTTTCGCCAGGCAACGCGCCCGCACACTCTGAGCGAACTGAGCCAGCACCGCTGCCTGGTGGGATCACGCCCCAACTGGCTATTTGAGGAGAATGGGCAGCGCCGCGAAGTAAAAATCGCCGGATGCTGGCAATCCAACTCAGGTCCGGCGCTGCTCGACGCAACGCTCAAGGGACTCGGTATCGCCCAGCTGCCCGACTACTATGTGACGCCCTACCTTGCCAGCGGCGAGCTGGTAGCGGTGCTGGAGCCCTTCCAGCATCACGATACCGGGGTCTGGGCCGTCTATCCCCGCCACCGCCATCTATCGCCCAAGATACGCCAGTTGGTCGATCATCTCGTTACCCATATAGGCTCGGTACTCCCCAACACGCCATGAACCCAGCCGGCCATGGTTAACGCCTTGACAACGGCTTCCCAAGCAATCGTGGCGTGCCAACACAGAACGGTGACGATATAATGACACCTGTTAAACGCCTGTTTACCTGCCTCACCTGCCGTTGGACGTTATAAGGATGTTGTATGTCTGATACCCCCCGTGCCTGGCCGCTTGGGTTCCGCACTACCTTGATCAAGGCCATTCTTTACGTGCTGGGGATTGGCGCCATTGCCCAAGGCGCCTTCCTGGAAGCGCTCTACCTCCCCGACGTGCGTTTCAGCGAGCTGGGCTTTACCGAGCTGACGCAAACCCTGACGCTTGCCGTGAGCTGCGGCCTGTTGCTGTACGTTCGCCATATCCTCAAGGTGTGGCCAACGGTGACGCTGCTGCTGCTGGCGTTTATCGGCGCCTCGCTGGTTCGCGAGCAGGATGCCTTTCTTGATCAGTATATCGCTGACGACACCTGGCAAATCATTGTCGCCCTCATCGTGGTGCCCTCGCTGGCCTGGGTCGTCATGCAGCGCCGCCGCTTTCTGGACGAGTTCGCGCACTACAGCAACTCGTTTTCGTTCGGCCTGTTTACCGCCGGGGTACTGACCACCTATATCTTTTCGCGGCTTTACGGTCGTCAGGACTTCTGGAGAGCCGTGCTACAGGATCATTTCGTGCGGGAATTCAAAGACGTCGCCGAGGAGGTGGTCGAACTGCTGGGCTATTCCCTGATCCTTGTCGCCATGATCGAGCTGATGCTGCTTGCCCGCCGCGTGCACAAGGCGCGCCTCGCACACGCCTAGTTCTACGGCTGCATGAAGGGCCAAAAAAAGCCCGCCGTTGGCAAACGGCGGGCTTTTTTGATGCAGGGCGCCGGGCGCCTATTCGTCGAGGAAGGAACGCAGCGGCTCGGAGCGGCTGGGATGACGCAGCTTGCGCAGCGCCTTCGCTTCAATCTGACGGATTCGCTCGCGCGTCACGTCAAACTGCTTGCCGACTTCTTCCAGCGTGTGATCGGTGTTCATGTCAATACCGAAACGCATGCGCAGCACCTTGGCCTCACGCGCCGTCAAGCCGCCCAGCACGTTGCGAGTTGCCTCGATCAGGCCTTCACCGGTGGCCATATCGATCGGCAGCAGCATGGTGCCGTCTTCGATGAAATCGCCCAGATGGGAGTCATCGTCGTCACCGATCGGCGTCTCCATGGAGATCGGTTCCTTGGCGATCTTGAGCACCTTGCGCACCTTGTCTTCGGGCATTTCCAAACGCTCGCCCAGCTCTTCCGGCGTCGGCTCGCGGCCCATTTCCTGGAGCATCTGGCGCGATACGCGGTTGAGCTTGTTGATCGTTTCGATCATGTGCACCGGAATCCGGATGGTGCGTGCCTGGTCGGCGATGGAGCGGGTGATCGCCTGACGAATCCACCAGGTGGCGTAGGTCGAAAACTTGTAGCCGCGGCGATATTCGAACTTGTCCACCGCCTTCATCAAGCCGATGTTGCCTTCCTGAATCAGGTCGAGGAACTGCAGGCCACGGTTGGTGTACTTCTTGGCAATCGAGATCACCAGGCGCAGGTTGGCCTCGACCATTTCTTTCTTGGCGCGACGGGCTTTGGCTTCACCAATCGACAGCTTGCGGTTGACCTCTTTCAGGTCGGCCACCCTGAGCTGCACCATGTCCTCTTCGAACGCGATCTTGCGCTGAGAGCGGGCGATATCGGCGCGCAGCGGCTCCAGCCGGTCCGCGTACTTGGGCTGCTCGGACTGGAAAGCATCCAGCCACTTGGGGTTCGACTCGCTGCCCGGGAACGACTTGATGAACGTCTTGCGCGGCACCTTGGCTTTTTTCACGCACAGTTGCATGATCGCCTTTTCCTGGGCGCGAACCTGCTCGACGCTGATGCGTACCTGCCCCACCAGCCGTTCGAAATGCTTGGGAACCAGCTTGATGGGCGAGAACAGCTCGGCCAGGCGCGCCTGCTCGGCTTTCAGCTCGGCACTGCCACGGCCATGCTTGGCAAAGGCAGCGTCCACCAGGGCATTCTGCTCGCGGATCTGCTCGAAACGCGCGCGCGCCTCTTCAGGATCCGGGCCGCCTTCGCTGGCCGAGGCGTCATCGTCTTCTTCGTCGACGTCAACGTCGTCGTCAACCTCTGACACCGGCTCGGGCTCGGGCACTTCGGCTTCGGCCACGCCGGGAATACCTTCGTCCGGGTCGATGAAGCCGGAGAACAGGTCGGACAGCCGACCTGGCGCCTCTTCGTCCTGGGTCGCGTCATAGGCGTCAAGGATCGACGCTACGGCACCGGGCAGATAAGCCAGCGCCGACATGACTTCGCGGGTTCCCTCTTCGATCCGCTTGGCGATCTCGATTTCGCCTTCCCGGGTCAGGAGCTCGACCGTGCCCATTTCGCGCATGTACATGCGCACCGGGTCGGTGGTGCGACCGACGTCGCTTTCCACGGCGGCAAGGGCCGCAACGGCCTCTTCCGCAGCGGACTCGTCCGTGGAGTGATCCGACATCATCAAAGTGTCTTCATCTGGCGCTTCTTCAACGACACTGATACCCATGTCGTTGATCATGCCAATGATGTCTTCCACTTGATCCGGGTCGGCGATATCCTCGGGTAGATGGTCGTTGACCTCGGCATAGGTCAGGTAGCCCTGTTCCTTGCCGCGCGCGATCAACTCCTTCAGACGTGACTGCTGCTGCGCATTTCCAGCCATAGAAACCCTATCTCGACGAAGAAGAATGAAGCACCTGAAGCGCTGATGAAAAAAAACCTATCAAGCCGAACAGTATAGCGCGTTTAGCCCGAGTTTTTCCAGTTTGTGTATTTGCGCTGTCATTCAGGTGTGTTAGGTTGATTGGTTTGCCATTTTTTGCTCGTGGCACTTATCTTGAGGCGGCGCAGGGGCTTTTCAACCCGTACCCGCCGTGTAACGTCACTGCTGGCGTTGAGACAACTCCATGACCAGACTCGCCAGGCGCTGGCGTTGGCGCTTGTCGAGCTTCTGCCCGTCGCGCTCCAGCGCAAGCAACGCCTCATATTCCTCGCGCGGCGATTGCTGCTGTTGAACGTGGCTCAAATGAGCCACCAAGCCAGTTAGCTCGGTCTCCCGCGCCGCCCTGGGAATCAACAGCTCCCGCTGGGCAAAGGCCGCCAACTGAACCCCTTCGGCACTGCCCTGAAAGTGCGCCAGAATCACCTGGGGGCTGCGATAACGCCCGGCTCGCAGGAGCGCCAGCAATTCCTGGCAGAGGCGCACTTCGTCGCCTTGCGGCCCTTCGCTGTCCGGTAGCCAGGCGTCCTTTTCCGGCAGGCTTGTCACCAGACCGGGCTCGTGGAGCAACAGCTGGATGATTCGCTCCACCGGCGAAAGTGCCTGCCCACGCCCGGCTTTCCGCGTGGAAGCGGGCGCCGCCGACTGCTGCGACACCGTCGCGTCAGCCGTTTCGGCCGGCTCGCCACGGGCCTGCTGCTGGCGAGCCTGCGCCGCGACGCGTTTTTCCAGCAGCCCCTTGAGCTGCTCCTGGGCCAGGCCGCTACGCTTGGCCAGGGCTTCCAGCATTAACGATCTGAGCATGCCCTCGGGCACTTTGTTCAATGCTTCGAGCACCTGACTGGCAAACCGCTCGCGACCTTCCACGGTATTCAGGTCACGCCCCTGGGCGGCCTGCTCAAACAGAAACTCGGAGAGCGGCATTGCGCAGGTGACACGATCCTGGAAAGCCTCGGTGCCCTCGCGGCGCACCAGGCTATCCGGATCATCGCCTTCCGGCAGAAACAGAAAGCGGGCCTCGCGGCCGTCGATCATCATCGGCAGCGCGGTTTCCAGCGCCCGGCTTGCCGCCTGGCGCCCGGCACGGTCACCGTCAAAACAAAACACCACGCGACTCACCAGGCGGAACAGGCGGCTCAAATGATCTTCGGTGGTGGCCGTCCCCAGAGTGGCAACGGCATTATGGATGCCATACTGCGCCAACGCCACGACGTCCATGTAACCCTCCACCATCACCAACTGCTCCAGCTTGCTGGACGCCTGGCGGGCTTCGTAGAGGCCGTAAAGCTCACGCCCCTTGTGAAACACCGGTGTCTCGGGGGAGTTGAGGTACTTGGGCTGATCATCGCCCATCACCCGACCGCCGAAGGCAATCGTGCGCCCGCGCAGGTCGCGAATCGGGAACATCACCCGGTCACGAAAGCGGTCGTAGGTACGCCCGGTATCTTCGCGGTGAATCAGCAGGCCGTATTCCGTCTGCACCGGCTCGCTTATACCCCGCTCGCTCAAGTGATGCTTGAGCGCCTCCCACCCCCCAGGGGCATAGCCAATGCCATAGGCGTCGATCACGTCGCTGGTAAGGCCACGCGTGTGCAAATACTGCTTGGCGCCCTGCCCTTCCTGCATTTTCAGCCGCTCGCGGTAGAAACTCGCGGCCAGCTCAAGCAGGTTGACCCCCTCTTTACGCTTTTTCTCGCGCTGCTGGGCGCGGGGATCGTCCGCGCCCTCTCGGGGCACGTCGATGCCGAGACGTCCGGCCAACTGGTCGACCGCCTCGGGAAACGGCAGCTTGTCGTACTCCATCAGAAAACGCAGCGCGTTACCGTGGGCCCCGCAACCAAAGCAGTGATAAAACTGCTTGTCGGCACTAACCGTAAACGACGGCGTTTTTTCCTGATGAAAGGGGCACAGACCCGAATAGTTGCGACCTGCCTTTTTGAGCTGTACGCGCTCACCGACCACTTCGACCACATCAACGCGGCCCAGTAGATCGTCGATAAAACGCTGTGGAATCTGGCCAGCCATGGACGCGGGCATCCTCGCGCGGGGCGCTGATTCGCGAACCTAACGTCATCGGGCCCTGCGCCCGATCACCTTAGACACGCTTTGGTAAAACGCAAAACAAGCGGCCACCTAAGTGGCGGCCGCTTGGCATCCCTCTTGAAACACGCTAAGCGTTAAACAGCGTGTTCCGGTACGGATCAATAGAGCCGTTCGAAACGCTTTTGCTCACGCTGAATCTTCTTGGCGTGACGTTTTACGGCTGCGGCCGCTTTGCGCTTGCGCTCAGCAGTCGGCTTCTCGTAGTGCTCGCGACGGCGTACTTCAGAGAGAACACCGGCTTTTTCGCAAGAACGCTTGAAGCGACGCAGGGCGACGTCAAACGGCTCGTTATCACGTACTTTTACAGAAGGCATTAAGCACTCACCTACCTTAAGGAGTCTTGAGTTCGGATAGTACGCGCACCGTTAAAGCATGTTTGCGAGTACAGTGCACGACCCAGTTTTACAGCGCACAACAGTCTAATCCTGCACGCCTGGCTTTGCAAATGCTAACGCCCACCCGGCGCCGGGGATGCTAAACTAACGCGACTATTTTTTACGGGGTTATTGTCCTATGCGCGTACTGGGCATTGAAACGTCCTGCGATGAAACCGGCGTCGCCATTTACGATACGTCGCTGAGCGGCGGCCAGGGCCTGCTGGCCGATGCGCTCTACAGCCAGATCGCCATGCACACCGACTACGGTGGCGTGGTGCCCGAACTCGCGTCGCGGGATCACACCCGCAAGCTGTTGCCGCTGATCGAACAGGTGCTCGGCGACGCCAGGCTGACGCGCCAGGATCTGGATGGCATCGCCTATACCGCCGGCCCCGGGCTGGTCGGCGCGCTCATGGTGGGGGCCAGCACCGCCCATGGCATGGCGCGAGGCCTGGGCATCCCGGTGCTTGGCGTTCACCACATGGAAGGTCATTTACTGGCGCCCATGCTGGAAGACAACGCCCCGGCGTTTCCGTTTGCGGCACTGCTGGTATCCGGCGGGCACACCCAACTGGTCGACGTCCAGCGCCTCGGGCACTACCAGCTGCTGGGCGAATCGGTGGACGACGCCGCCGGCGAGGCCTTCGACAAGGCCGCCAAGATGCTCGGCCTTGCCTACCCGGGCGGGCCACACGTGGCCGCACTGGCCGAACGGGGGAACCCTGAGCGCTTCCGTTTCCCCCGTCCGATGACCGACCGGCCAGGACTGGATTTCAGCTTTTCCGGCCTGAAGACCCATACCCTGACGGCCATTCGCCAACTGGAAGCGACGGGCGAGCTCGACGATCAGGCCCGCGCCGACGTGGCCCGCGCGTTTGAAGAAGCGGTGGTCGATACCCTGGTCATCAAGTGCCGCCGCGCGCTGGATCAAACCGGCCTCAAGCGTCTGGTGGTCGCAGGGGGCGTGAGCGCCAATCATCGGCTGCGCGAACGGCTTGCCCAGGCCTGCGAAAAGCGCCAGGCAACGGCGTATTATCCACGCGGACGTTTTTGCACCGACAACGGCGCCATGATTGCCTACGTGGGCGCCCAGCGACTCGCCGCCGGCGAGCACGACGCAAGCGGCATCATGCAGGCCACGCCGCGCTGGCCGCTCGCCGATCTGGCGGCACCGGTCACGCCCTAGCCGCTGCTCAGGAGCCGCCCAACGGCGGCTCCTCGCCACGCCGGAGCCGACGGATATTGAGCGCATGGCGAGCCAGCACCAGCAGACTGAACCCGCCGACCACGACCACATACGACGGCGCAAGCCAGGCGCACAGCAGCGGCGCCGCCAGCGCGCTGATCAGCGAGGCCAGCGCGGCGGTTCTCAGCCGCCACGCCAGAAGCGCCCAGACCAGCGCGCTGATAAGCGCCACCTCGGGCACCAACACCAGCAGCACGCCGAACGCACTGGCAACGGCCTTGCCGCCGCGAAAGCCATACCATAGCGGGTAGCTGTGCCCCAGCAGCACGGCCAGCCCGACCAACCCCTGCAGCCATACCGGCAACCCCGACAGCTTGGCCGCGAGCACCGCCGGCATGCCTTTCAGCGCATCCAGCAGCAGGGTCATCGCGGCCAGACGCGGGCCGTACAGGCGCAGCACGTTGGAAACGCCGGGATTACGCGAGCCATGCCGGCGCGGATCGGGCACGCCCGACCACCGGCAGACGCTTAGCGCCGCCAGCCAGCTGCCGCTGACATACCCCACCACTATCCATATCATGCCATTGTGCTCACTTTGCCCCCGCAGCGACTGTTGCTCGGCGCTTTGCTCACGTACAATCGCTCGCTCGTTGGCGTTTGGGGAAGGCCCATGGACCGCATTTTCATCGAAGCCCTTGAGGTCGACACCATCATCGGTGTCTACGATTGGGAGCGCACCATTCATCAGTCACTGCGGCTCGATTTGATCCTGGCCACCGACATACGCTCGGCGGCGGCCACCGATGACCTGCGCCTGACGCTGGATTACGCGGCCATTTGCCAACGGATCCAGCAGTTCGCCGATACCCATGACTTTGCCCTGGTAGAAACCTTTGCCGAACGGCTGACCGACTGCCTGCGCAACGACTTCCCCATCAGCTGGCTACGCCTCACCGTACGCAAGCCCGGCGCGGTGCCCAGCGCCGCCAGCGTCGGCCTTGAAATCACCCGTGGCACGCTACCCGAGACCCATGGAGCGCCGCAACCATGAGCTTAGTGACCGTTAGCCTGGGCAGCAATATCGAACCTGCCCGACATATTCGCCTGTGCCTCGATGCGCTGGCCGAGACCTTTGGCCGCCTGGCCATCTCGCGGGTATTCGAAAGCGAACCCGTCGGCTTCGACGACCAGCGTAATTTCTATAATCTGGTGGTGGCGTTTCACAGCGACTGGACGCCGGGCGCGCTTCAGGCGTGGGCCAAACAGCTGGAAATCGACCATGGCCGAACCCCGGCCATGACCAAGTATAGCCCCCGCGCGCTGGACATCGATCTGCTGACTGTGGGCGACGCCTGCGGCGTTATCGACAACATTTCCCTGCCCCGCGCCGAAATCAACTATAACGCCTTTGTGTTGCAGCCGCTGGCTGAACTGCTACCGACGACACCGCATCCCCGCTGCCAGACGCCCTACGCTACGCTGTGGGCGGGCTTTTCGCTGGGCAGCCAGCGCCTGTGGGCAATTGATTTTGTCTGGCAGGATCGCTGGGTGTCCCAGGCCGACCCGCTACCACGCCAGGCGATGGCCCGCTAGGGCGCCTTACCCCAGCGCCTCGGCGATCGCCAACCGTCGGCGCTCCTTGAGCGCCGCGCCCAGCGCAGCCCCCCGATAGCCTTCCGCCATCAGCGTTTGCGGGCTTACCTGACGTGCGGCCTGCCAGGCCGCCTGCAGCGTTTCTAGCTGCGCGGGGGCCAGTTCCCCGACCAGCATCAACTGCGCGTCCACCTGCCCGGGCTTGCGCCAGGCATCGAGACGTTCTAGCCAATCCGCGACCGCCGACGGCGCCCGACTCCCCGCCAGCATGGTCTGGGTAAGCGCCACATGGCGGGCCAACGCTGCAACGGCATTGGGCAGACGCAACCGCTGGGCGAGCGAGTCACGCTGGGCCTCGCTCAAGGGCGACGCCATCAGCGCGTAACGCCAGTCGCCATGGGCCAGGGCGTCCCTTTCCAGCGCTGGCGTCATGGCGGCGATGCCTGTACGCAAAGCGTCACCGGATAGCTCCGGCCACCACGTGGTCGAGGCGCCGCAGTCTTCGAGCGCCACAAAGTAGCTCGCCGGCGCCGCCTCGCCCAGCGCCTTGGCGGTTTCCTGCCAGACCCGCTCAGCGGCCAGGAAGGCCATCTCGCCGCTTGTGCTGACCTCCGCCATCAGCGCCAGCGTCTCCGGGGCAATGACAAAATCCAGCGGCTGGTAACGGGCCAGAAAGCGCGCGGTGCGCAGCACTCGGAGCGGATCTTCGCTGAAGGCGGGCGAGACATGCCGCAGCCGCCGCGCCTGTATATCCTGCTGTCCGTGAAAGGGGTCGATCAGGGTGCCGTCGGGCGCTTCGGCAATCGCATTGATGGTCAGGTCGCGGCGCAGCAGGTCGTCTTCCAGCGTCACCTCGGGGCTGGCAATCACCTGAAACCCGGCGTAGCCATGCCCGGCTTTACGCTCGGTGCGCGCCAGGGCGTACTCTTCGGCGCTGTCGGGATGAAGAAATACCGGAAAGTCGCGGCCTACCGGCTTGAACCCTCGCTGCAGCATGACCTCGGGCGTCGCGCCCACGACCACCCAGTCGTTGTCGTAAACTGGCCAGCCCAGCAGCCGGTCGCGCACGGCGCCGCCCACCCGGTAGACCTCGAGCCCGGCGATCCGCGGGTCGTTTTGCACTGTTGTCATCGCGCCACGCCCGCCGATGCACGGCCGGGCACCCGGATCCGCTCGCCGGTCGCCAGGTCTAGCGCGGTCAGCGCGCCTCCCCAGGCGCAGCCGGTATCCAGGGCGTTGACACGCACCCGGGCATCGGGCGTACGTCCCTCAAGGGCCGCCCAGTGGCCGAACAGCAGCTGTGGGTCATCGTCACGCGGGAACTGAAACCAGGGCGCAAACCCCGCAGGAGCGCTATCCATTCCCTTATTGGCAGTGAAATCCAGGCGCCCTTCAGCGTCGATAAAACGCATGCGGGTCAGCACGTTGACCACACAGCGCAGCCGCTCCATGCCGTCAAGCGCATCGTCCCAGCGGTCGGGGTGGTTACCATACAGCTGGCGCAAAAAGTCACCCGACTGCTCGCCGGTTAACGCGGCCTGCACCTCTTGCGACAGCGTTTCCACCTGATCAAGCCCCCATTGGGGTAACAGCCCCGCATGGGTCATCAGCCAGGCGTCATGGCGAACCGCTAAAGGACGGCTCTGCAACCAGTCGAGCAGTCGCTCACGGTCGGGTGCCTCAAGCACCGCCTTGAGGCTGTCGTTCTTCTTGAGCTTGCCGCCGCCCCGCGCGGCCACCAGCAAATGAAAGTCGTGGTTACCCAGCACGCACTGCACGGCACTGCCCAGGCGTTCGGCTTCGCGTAGACAGGCGAGCGAATCGGGCCCGCGGTTGACCAGGTCACCGACCAGCCAGAGCGTATCGCGTCTGGGGTCGAAGCTAAGCTGCTCCAGCAGCGTCACAAATTCGGCGTGGCAGCCGTGCACATCACCGATGGCGTAAGTACTCATGCAGGGAGCCTATAAAAAATGAATGCATCAAATACGCGTATTTCAACGCCTTATCATGCCTGGCGTTGGTGTCTCCTAATGCAGCTGCAGGGGCACCGCCAGCCTGAAGGGGGCAATCGCCACTTCAAAGACGCGCTGGGTTGAGGTATCCAGCAGGGTGTAGACGCCCTCCATGACCCCCACCGGCGTCTGCAGCATGGCACGACTGGTGTAGCGGAACTGCTGGCCCGGACCGATCAGCGGCTGCTGGCCCACCACGCCTTTGCCACGCACCTCCTGATACTCCCCACCGCCCTGGGTGATCTTCCAGTAACGCGCCATCAACTGAACGCTGTGGGGGCTGTTGTTGCGGACGCTCACGGCGTAGCTGAATACGTAGCGTGATTCCGCCTCGCTGGACTCGTCGGCACGGTATTCGGGCGTCACCGTCACCTCAATCGCCAGGTCACTCACGGGATTGCTCCTCCTTCATCGGCTGCCAAGCGGTTGGCGATCGCCACATACTCGGCGACGGTGAGCGTTTGCGGGCGACGCGCGGGGTCAATGCCCAGCGCTTCCAGCACCTCGGCGCTGACACGCCCTTTCAGGTTGTTGCGCAGTGTCTTGCGGCGCTGACCGAAAGCCTGCTTGACGAGCTCGAACAAAAGCGCGGGATCGTCGGCGGGATGCGGCAGCGCGGCGTGGGGGGTCAGGCGCACGATGGCCGAATCCACGCTGGGGCGGGGCACAAAGGCCTCAGGCGGCACAATGAACAGCTGCTCGACCTGACAGTAATACTGCGCCATGATCGACAAGCGCCCCCAGTCAGCTCCCCCCGGCGCGGCCGCCAGCCGCTCGACGACTTCCTTTTGCAGCATGAAGTGCATATCGGCAATGGCATCGCCCATGGTCAGCAGATGCACGATCAAGGGCGTCGAGATGTTGTAGGGCAGATTGCCTACCACGCGTAACCCAGGCCCTTCGCCTTTCAGCGCGGTGAAGTCGAACGTCAGCGCATCGCCTTCGTGGATGACGAAATCCGGGTAGTTGAAGAACTGTACCCTAAGCCCCGGGATCAGATCGCGATCGAGCTCGATGACCTCCAGCGACCCGGCCGCTTCGAGCAGCGGCTCGGTCAAGGCGCCCTGGCCGGGGCCAATCTCGACCAGCCGGTCGCCTTCACGCGGGCCGATGGCGCGAACGATGCGCGAAATGATCCCCAGGTCACGGAGAAAGTTCTGACCGAAGCGTTTGCGAGCGCGGTGCTGCTGGGGCGCGTGAGACATCAAGCACGTTTCCTTGGGGGCTATCGTTGGGCAAAAGGGTTGAACCATCAATTCGGCACGTCGCCGGGTCAGCGACGCGACGCGGTGCGCTGGTCGGCAAGCCGCCTGGCGAGCGAGAGGGCCACCTGCAGACTCCCGGCGTCGGCCACGCCCTTGCCCGCCAGCGCCAGCGCCGTACCGTGATCCACGGACGTGCGCACCAGCGGCAGACCCAGGGTGATATTGGCGGCCTGACCGAAGCCGGCGTATTTTAACACCGCCAAGCCCTGGTCATGATACATGGCAAGCACCGCATCGACGTCGGCCAGATGGCGCGGGGTAAACAGGGTATCGGCGGGGAAAGGCCCGCTGATCGCCATGCCCTCCTGACGCAGCGCATCAAGGGCGGGCATGATGATATCCAGCTCCTCGCGCCCGAGGTGGCCGTCTTCCCCGGCATGGGGATTCAGCCCGCACACCGCAATGCGCGGCGACACCAGGCCGAACTGGTGGCGCAGATCGGCCTCCAGCAGGCGGCTGATACGCATCACGCGCTCATGGGTGATGGCCTCGGCCACTTCGCGCAGCGGCAAATGGGTCGTCACCAGCGCCACACGCAGGTCGCCGCTGCCCTGCCAGCCTGGGGCTTGTGCATGCAGGGCATTGTCGGTCGCCAGCATCATGACCACCTCGTCAACGCCGCAGGCATCGCGCAGCCACTCGGTATGCCCGGTGAACCCGGCGATGCCAGCCTCGATGATCACCCCTTTGTGCAGCGGCGCGGTAACCATGGCCGCTGCCTGCCCCGATCGACAGGCAGCCACCGCGAGCGCCAGGGTCTCGAGTACATAATGGCTGTTCGCCGGATTGAGCGTACCGGGCACCGCGGGTTCCTTCAGCGCAACCGGCCAGACCGGCAGCGTCGGCGCCTGAGGTGCCGGCAGCACCTGGCCCGGCGACGCTTCGACAACTGCCACCTCGAGCGACAGGGCATCGGCGCGCTGACGCAGCATGCGCGGGTCGCCAATCGCCACGGTGCCTGCAGGCAAGACGCCCCGGGCGGCCAGCATCAGCACAAGCTCGGGCCCGATACCGGCGGGTTCACCGGTGGTGATCACCATCGGTGACGCATGGTCAGGGCTCATTAAAGGCGGACATCTACGAAGGCTTGCGAGCGGATTTGCTGCTGCCAGGCTTCCAGCTCCTGGTTGGCGCGGCGCTGGAAGATAGCCTGGCGAATCTCTTCACGCTGGGCTTCCTGGGTCACGTCCTGCTGGCGGCGCTCCAGGACTTCGATAACGTGATAGCCGAACGGCGAGCGAACCGGCTCGGACACCTGATTCACCGAGAGCTCCCGCATGGCCTCTTCAAAGGCGGGGACGGTCTGCCCGGGGCGTACCCAGCCAAGGTCACCGCCATTGAGCGCGCTGCCGTCATCATCGCTCATTTCACGGGCCACGGTGGCAAAGTCATCGCCCTGCGCCAGCCGCTCGCGGGCCTCTTCAGCCATGGCGCGTGCCTGCTCATCGTCGCGGGTCGGGGTCAGCTCGATGAGGATGTGGCGCGCACGGGTTTCGGGGATCACGGCCTGCTCCCCCGACCGGCCGGTCTGCTGGCTCAGCAGGCGGTCAACTTCGCTGTCGCTGATATTGACCCGGCTGCCGACCTGGCGCTGCTGTACCTGGCGCATGAGCATTTCGCGACGCACGTTGTCCCGCACGCTGGCCAGCGTCATGCCGTCGGCTTCCACCGCATCGGCAAACTCGTCCAGGGTCATGTCGTTCGACTCGGCGATCGAGCGCACCTGCCGGTTAAGCTCGGTGTCGTCGACGGTGATATTGGCATCGCGCGCCATCTGCAGCTGGATTTCTTCCAGGATCATGCGCTCAAGCACCTGCCGCTCGATCTGCTCACCGACGGGAAGCGACTCGCCACGGGATTTGGCCTGGCGCTCGACCTGGGCCATGCGGTCGTTCAGCTCGCTGCGCATGATCACGCCATCGTTGACCACCGCGACCACCCGGTCGAGGGTCTGGCGCTCGGCAGGCGCCGAGGTTTGCGCCTGGGCACTCAGCGGAACGGCAGCCGCCATGCACAGGGCCAGGACGCCGCCTACCGATAGCAGGGTCGCGCGGACACGCAGGGTCTTTCTCATCGTCATAACATCGTCTCTGTCAGTCGCCATTCAAAAGGCTCATTTATAAAGGCGTCGGGCGGTAACCCGGAATAGCTTGCTCAAAGAATCCATCGGCATTCTGACCAACGCCGCCTAAACCGCGGAATACGAAGCGCAGGAAAATACCGCGATCGTTGAAGTCGTCGTCGATACGCGCGCTGTCGTTGTCGTCGATCCATTCGCGCCATACCACCTGCAGGCCATAGCAACAGTCGCTCCACTGGACACCCGCCAGCTGTTCCAGCGCGCGGCCATTGGTTTGATCGTGAAGGTAACGGCCGATCAGATCAATCTGCGGGCTGGCTTTCCACGCAAAGGACAGATCCCACTCTTCGCGATCGTAGTTGCGAAAGCTGTCATCGCTCGGCTCTACCCCGGGGTCGAAGTCTTCGATTTCCCAACGGTAGCCAAGGTTCACGACGTGGCCCTGCGGATGACGGTAGCGCAGGTCGGCGGTGGCGCTTTCGGTACGCTCGCGCTTGTCGTCATAAAGCCACTCGTAGCCGGTGCTCCAACGGTCGCTGATCTGCCAGTCGATCCGCGTGACCAGCGGCGAACGATCCCGAGTGGCTTGATAATATTCCTCGTCATTCGTGCGCGGCGGCAGCGTATCAGCATCGCCCTCGATATCGATCCGTCGCTCGTCGAAGTAGACGCTTTGACCAACGCCCACGGAGAGTCGGTCGCGGCCGGTCTCGTCCTCGAGCAGCCGCGATTCGACACCAAACGACAGTCGGTTCAGATCACCCACCCGGTCGGCGCCGGAAAAGCGATTGGGAGACCAGAGCTGGTTCCATGAAAAAGCTCGCTCGCTGCTGTCAAAATCCGGCAGTTCGCTCTGGTCGGTGCGCGGCACGAAGGCGTAGTTCAAGCGCGGCTCTAGGGTTTGGCGGTAGTCGCGGCCGCCCAGCGCCAGCTCACGCTCGAACACCAGGCCGCTGTCCACCGAGGTTATCGCCACGGTGCGGCTTGGCGACTCGCCGTTGGTCGTCGCGCGATCGCCGTAATCCAGCTGGTAGTCGGTGTGCCAGAGTTCCGTGCGCGGCTCGATATAGCCCCAAGGCCGGTCAAATCGCCAGCCCAGCGCCGGTGTCAGGTGCACCCGGCTACCCGTGGCGGCTTCGCGCTCGATGATCCGCTGCTCGTTGACGTCCCGCCAGAAGTAAGTGGCGTTGGATCGCCACTGGCTGTAGACGCCGCTGCCCAGCTGCCAATCGGCATTGGCGGTCAGGCTCGGCAGGCGATAGAACGGCTTGTCGCGGTCATTGAGCGGATCGTCCAGGCGCTGGAAGCCCTGGGCCCGGGCATCCAGCTGCCAGCGCTCGCCGCGATAGTCCACCTGCGCGAGGCGTTCCATGCTGACGCGGTCGCTGCTGCCAAACTCGCCACCAAAATCATCGAAGTATCGCCCGTCGCTGGCGGCGCCGTAATTCAAGCGATAGCGGCTGCGCGGATTGATACGCCCGGCGTTTTGGGTCTCAAAATACCAGCGATCCTGCCCCGCGTAGCGCCCTTCTGCGCCGCCCGAGCCGCCGTCATCGCTGTTTAGATAGCCCGCCTCCACCGTGCCGGCAACATTATCTTCCAGATAGCGGAACTCGCCGTTGAGCAGCAGGCCGTGGTCGGTCATCCAGCGCGGGGTGATGGTCGCATCGCGGTTGGGCGCAATGTTCCAGTAGAACGGCTGGGTATAGTCGACCCCGTCACCGGACACTGCAATCGCCGGCGTCAACAAGCCGGTATGGCGACGGTCATCGATCGGGAAGCGCACCCAGGGCACGTACATCACGGGCACGTCCTTTATTTCCAGCCGCGCATGACGCGCGGTGCCGAAACCCGCCGCCTGATCCAGGCGAATATCGCTGCTCACCAGTTGCCAGGTGTTTTCGCCGGGATCGCAGGTGGTGAAGCTGGCATCCTTGAGGCGGTACTGATCCTTTTCCAGCTGTTCCAGTTGGACGGCCTGACCGCGCAGATGCTGGTCGTAAAGCACGAACTGGCTGTTATCCAGTTGGGTGCGGTCTTCGTTGAGCATGATGTCGGCCGTATCGCCACGCACCAGGGCGGTGCCGTCGCGCAGGGCGATATTGCCCTCGGCGTGTACACGCTCGCGGTCGGCGGGCATGGTGATCTGCTCCGCCTCAACCTCTTCGTTGGCTCGCCGCAATACCACGTCGCCACGCAGAATCGTTTTTCCGTCGGTGGCGTAGTCCGCTTCGGTGGCCTCGGCCGCCAGCGTGTCGGGATTTTCCTGCTCTGCCAAGCGGTAACCGGGCATGACGTAACGGCCACGACAGAGCTGCGTCGCCGCCTCCTCTTTCCCCCAGGGTTCCCAGTCCAGCGCGTCGGCCGAGAGCGGCTCACTTTGCGCCACGGCTGAAAACGAGGCACCGGCCAGCAAACTGCCCATCAATGTTTGCGCCATTGGCACCGCGCGCGAAAATCGCTTGCCCATCGTCGTTATCCTTGGCATCGAGAATCGGTATTATACAGTCCGCATCATGCCCGACCAGCCAGGAGCTTGCATGTCTTCATCGCGGATTAACGCCCTTACTACCTGGGCCGCACACCAACACGGGCTTGGCGTAGACGCCATTGCCATCGCCCCCGCCGGCGGCGACGCCAGTTTTCGGCGCTATTTCCGGCTGACGCTCCCCGACGGCACCACCCGGGTGGTCATGGATGCCCCACCCCAACAGGAGGATAGCCAGCCGTTTGTGACCATTGCCCGACGCTGGCATGGCGCGGGTCTGCCGGTACCCCAGGTGCATGCTGCCGATCTCGAGCAGGGCTTTTTACTGCTCGACGACCTGGGTAGCATGCCCATGCAGCAGCTGTTTACCGATGATGCGGCTGTTCGAGGCTACCATAATCAGGCCCTCACGCTGATCGCCGATTTACAAAATCGCGTGTCGCCAACGTCACTGCCAGCCTACGACGCGACGCTGCTGGGTCGCGAACTCGACCTGTTTCCCACGTGGTGCCTGAACGCATGGCTGGGCCTTTCAGCGCCCGACAGCTGGACGGCGCTGCGCGCCGAGCTGATCGACCAGGCCCTTGACCAACCCGTGGTCTGCGTCCACCGCGATTTTGACGCCATGAATTTAATGGTTCATCACCAGCAGCTGTTCATGATCGACTTCCAGGACGCGGTGGCAGGCCCCATCAGCTACGATGTCATTTCACTGCTGCGCGGGCGCTACCGGCGCTTCAGCGATGAACAGTTTGCCGCCTTCGTGGCGGCGTTTCACCACGCGGCCCGGCGCGATGGTCGCCTGTCGCCACGCCACGACGCCGCCACCTTTCTCCAACAGTGCCAGGCGATGGCCGCCCAGCGAACCCTCAAGGTGTTGGGCATTTTCTGCCGCTTGACCCTGCGCGACCAAAAAACGGGATATCTGGCGCGACTACCCCACTTTCTCGATCATCTCGACGACAGCCTGGCCGGACTGCCGGCGCACGGCGACTTTGCCCGCTGGGCCAGGGATACGCTGCGCCCGGCAGTGATGGCGCGCCTGAACGAGGCAGAGGTATGAAAGCCATGATCCTGGCCGCCGGCCTCGGCAAGCGAATGCGCCCGCTCACCGACCACTGCCCCAAGCCCTTGCTGCCGGTCGCCGGCAAGCCGCTCATCGTACACCACCTGGAGCGACTCAAGCGTGCCGGCATTGATCAAGTAGTGATCAATGTCAGCTACCGGGCGGAGCAGATCATTCAGGCGCTCGGCGACGGCCGGGCTTACGGCGTCTCCATCCAGTGGAGCCGAGAAGCCACCCCGCTGGAGACCGGCGGCGGCATCCATCAGGCGCTACCGCTACTCGGCGAGGCGCCCTTTCTGCTGCTCAACGGCGATATCTGGTGCGACGCGCTGCCCGGCGAGCATGCATTGGCCACAGAGGATCTGGCTCACCTGATATTGGTCGACAACCCCGACCACCATCGCGACGGGGATTTCGCCCTGCGCGATGGCCGGGTGTATCAGCATCCTGCCCCGCGTTTGACCTATTCAGGCATCAGCCTGATTCGACCGGCGCTTCTGGCAAACCAGGCGGCAGGCGCCTTTGCCCTGGCGCCGCTGCTGAGAGAGGCGATAGACGCCGGCCGGGTGAGCGGTGAGCACACGCTTCACCACTGGGTCGACGTCGGCACGCCCGAGCGGCTGGCCGAGCTTGATGACCACCTGCAACGCCAGGGAGTTTAAGGATGAGCGCCGACGATTTGAACGCCGCCATTGCCACCACGCCGCTGGTGGCGGTATACGGCACGCTGAAGAAAGGCCTGAACAACGCCCACTGGCTGTCGGCGGCGACCTGGCTGGGGGCCGACACCAGCACCGACCTGACCCTCTACGACATCGGCCCCTACCCCGGCGCCAAATGGCAAAGGTCGCGCGGTATCACGCTTGAAGTCTATCGCGTGACGGCAAACCAGCTCGCCGATCTCGACGTCCTGGAAGATCACCGCCCGCAGGCGCCGGCCCAGGGCGAGTACCAGCGGCGGCTGCTTGCCACGCGCTTCGGCACCGCCTGGGTCTACGTTTACAACCCAAGCGTGGCAGGACGCCGGATGATTGCCCAGGGCGGCTGGCTGCCACAATGAGGCAGTGCGCCTCGGGCAAGAGATGTTATGCTGCGCAACTTAGTGGAGTCGCCAGGACGAGGAGAGCAACGTGAAAGCACGGGTACAATGGACAGACGGTCGCCAGTTCGTCGCCGAGTCGGGCAGCGGTCACAGCGTCGTGATCGACGGCCCACCGGATCATGGCGGTCGCAACACCGGCCCTCGGCCGATGGAAATGCTGCTGATGGGCATGGGCAGCTGCACAGCCTTCGATATCCTTAATATTCTCGACAAGGCCCGGGCCGACGTGACCGATTGCGTGGCCGAACTGGAGGCCGAACGCGCCGATAGCGTGCCGTCGGTGTTTACCCGCATCCACGTGCACTTTGTAGTGACCGGCCGCGCCCTGAAAGAGAAACAGGTTCAGCGCGCCGTCGAGCTGTCGGCGGAGAAGTACTGCAGCGCCTCGATCATGCTGACCAACGGCGGCGTTGAAATCACTCATTCGTTCGAGATAGTCGAGGCGTAACCGGCGCACCAGGCAGGCGTTCAGGCCGGGCAAGTCGCGAAAAAACTTGCCTGGCCGGATGCATCACGGGATCGAGGCGGGCATAATACGTCCGCTTTTCTATGGCGCCTTGTGTCAAAAGGCGCTGGAATGCGTGCTCCTCACCATGGGACGTCGGTGCCTCCCCGGCCGGCACTGTGCCCATGATCGGTTCCGGCGTTGGCTCGTCGGGGTGTTTTCATCTGCCATAGGGAGGTTCGGACGTGTCAGATAATCTCCGACTCCACGGGTTTAACAACCTGACCAGTTCGCTAAGCTTCAACATTTACGACATCTGTTACGCCAAGACGGAAGAGCAGCGTGGGGCTTATATCGATTATATCGATGAGCTTTACAACGCCGAACGGTTGACGCAGATCCTCAAGGACGTGACCAACATCATCGGCGCGCACGTACTGAATATCTCGCGCCAGGATTACGAGCCCCACGGCGCCAGCGTGACCATTCTGATTGCCGAACACGAGCTGGACGAGACCGACCCCGAGCAAACGGAACCGGGCCCCGGCCCGCTGCCGGAGACCGTGGTCGCCCACCTGGACAAGAGCCACGTCACCGTCCACAGCTACCCCGAGTCACACCCGGACAACGGCATCAGCACCTTCCGACTGGACATTGACGTGTCGACCTGTGGCCATATCAGCCCCCTCAAGGCACTGAACTACCTGATCCACAGCTTTGACTCCGACATCGTGACCATGGACTACCGGGTGCGCGGCTTTACCCGCGACGTCGACGGCAAGAAGCTGTTCATCGACCATGACATCACCTCGATCCAGGATTATCTGGCCGAGGATACCAAGCATTCCTATCAGATGATCGACGTGAACGTGTATCAGGAAAACATGTTCCACACCAAGATGCTGCTCAAGAACTTCGAGCTGGATAACTACCTGTTCGGCACCACGCAGAAAGATATCAGCTTCGAAGAAGCGCGCGATATTGAAAGCCGCCTGCGCAAGGAAATGCTGGAAATTTTCTACTCGCGCAATCTCGACTGACCGGGTGACACGAAAACCAAAAGCCGACGTCATGCGTCGGCTTTTTGGTGGCGGTACGCTTTTGTTGGCGGTAATAGGGTCAAGCTGGCTAGTAAACGCCCGGCTCGCCTTCCGGTCGCGTCTTGAAGCGTCGATGCAGCCATAAGTACTGCTCGGGATGGCGACGAATGGCCTGCTCGATAAAGGCATTGACCCGCGTGGCATCGGCAACTTCATCGCGGCTTGGATAGTTCTCCAGCGCAGGGAGCCACTCGTAGGTGTAGGTACGGTTATCCGGGTTGCGGTAGAAAATCAGCGGCACCACCTCAGCGCCGGTCATCCGCGCAATCTTGGCGGTCAGCCGCACCGTCGCCGCCTGCTGGCCGAAAAACGGCGCGAACACGCTGGCGTCGCGACCAAAGTCCTGGTCGGGGGAATACCACACCGAATAGCCCGCTTTCAGCCGTCGCACAACGCTTCTCAGGTCATGGCGGTGAATCATTTGATCAAACACTCGCAAGCGGGCCCGGGTCATGAAGCGGTCGAACAGTGGGTTGTTGTGTGGCCGGTAGACGGCGTCCGAGGTAAAAAACAGTGAGTGTAATGCACCGCCCAAATCCAACGGCGAAAAGTGCACGCCGATAATCAGCACCCCTTTCCCCTGCGCCTGGGCCCTGGCGAGGTTTTCTTCACCGACACAGGCGACGCGATGGCGAAAGTCCTCGGGGCTGCGGCACCACGCCACGGCGGTTTCCAGTAGGCCAATGCCATTGGCGATGAACGTCTGCTTGACCAGCCGACGCTGTTCCGCAGGGCTTTTGTCGGGAAAGCAGAGCTTGATGTTGACGTCGGTAATGTGCCGACGGCGCTTGGCAAAGCGCCAGGCTAGTCGGCCGATTGCCGAGCCAATGGCTATGTTCAGACGCCAGGGGAACCAGGCCACCACGTACATGGAGGCAATGCCCAGCCAGGTCAGCCAGAAGCGCGGGTGCGCAAAAGAGCGTGGATAGGTGGATCGTGACATGCGGTTCGCCCTTTTAACCAAAAGCGCCATGATAGCGGCGCGGCACCCGAGGCAACACCCCCGTCAGCAGGGTGTAGCTGATGGTGTCGCAGCCGCGGGCCACCTCGTCGACCGACAGCACCGCGCCATTGGCGGCGCACCCCCACAGCACCACCTCACTGCCGATGGTCGCATCAGCCACGTCACTCACATCCACCGTGAGCATATCCATGGACACCTTGCCCGCCAGCGGACAGCGCTGCCCGTTCACCAGTACCGGGGTGCCGTCCTGCGCGTGGCGGTCGTAGCCGTCGCCGTAGCCCGCCGCAACCACCGCGATTCTTGAGCGACGCGGTGCCCGCCAGCGGCCGCCATAGCCCACCGGCTCACCGGCCTCTACATCGCGCAGGGCGATGATCTCGGATCGCAGCGTCATGACCGGGCGCAACGTGTCAGCAGCCGTTGTGGTGGTTTCCAGCGGATTGCTGCCGTAGAGCATGATGCCCGGCCGGTTCCAGGCGCCGTGAGCCACCGGCCAGGCCAGGGTGGCGGGGGAGTTGGCCAGGCATAGCGGTGCGTCCAGGCGATCGCCAAGCGCCTGCAAGCATTCCATCTGCTGGTGGAAATAGCGGCTCTCCGCTGCGTCGGCGGTGGCAAAGTGGCTCATCAGGTGCAGCGCGGTGGCCTGGGGCGCCTCGCTGAGCCGCTGCCAGACGGCGCTGACGGTGTCGGGAGCAAATCCCAGGCGATGCATGCCCGAATCGACCTTGACCCAGACGGGAATCGGCGCGCGCGGCGAGAAAGCCAGCAGCGCGTCTACCTGCCAGGCGCTGTGCACCGCCATCCACAGCCGATGCTGATCGACCTGCGCCAACTCATCCGCGTTGAAGATACCCTCCAGTAAGACAATCGGCACGGTGATGCCGCCTTCACGCAGCGCCAGGGCTTCGTCCAGGCTGGCGACGGCGAATGCCGACGCATCGGCTGCCAGGGCCCGGGCACAGTCGAGCGCGCCGTGCCCGTAGGCGTCGGCCTTGATGACCGCCACTGAATGGCTGTGTGGCGCGCACTGACACGCCAGCCGATAGTTATGACGCAACGCGTCCAGATCGATATGGGCCACCAGCGGGCGCATGAGGGTGTCTCGCTTGTTGCTGAACGGTCAGGTTGGAGGCTATGCCCGATTATGCCCAATAAAGTCACCGGGCGCTTGGCCCGGTGACTGCTGGGTACCACAATGGTGAACGAGCGCTCGCTAGCTCTCGAAGATCGACGACAGCGACAGGCCCTGCTTCTCGAGGGATCGGCGCAGTTTCTTGAGCGCTTCCACCTGGATCTGACGAACGCGCTCGCGGGTAAGGCCAATCTCGGCGCCGACTTCCTCCAGGGTGGCCGCCTCGTGGCCGCGCAACCCGAAACGGCGCACCACCACTTCGCGCTGCTTCTCATTGAGCTCGTCGAGCCAGTAATCGACGTGCTCCTTGACGTCACCGTCGACCAGGCTCGCCTCGGGGCCGTGGTCATCATCGTCGCTGAGCGTATCGATAAGCGGCTTGTCGCTTTCGCCGCCCATCGGATAGTCGACCGATGAGACACGCTCGTTGAGCCCGAGCATCTTTTTCACCGTTTCTACCGGCTTGTCGAGGTGGTCGGCGATTTCCTCGGCCGTGGCCTCGTGATCCAGCTTCTGGGTCAGCTCGCGGGCCGCGCGCAGATAGATGTTGAGCTCCTTGACCACGTGGATGGGCAGTCGAATGGTGCGCGTCTGGTTCATCAGCGCCCGTTCGATGGTTTGCCTAATCCACCAGGTGGCATAGGTCGAGAAGCGGAACCCCCGCTCGGGATCAAACTTCTCAACGGCGCGAATCAGACCGAGATTGCCCTCCTCGATCAGATCCAGCAGGGTCAGCCCGCGGTTCAGGTAGCGGCGGGCAATCTTGACCACCAGACGCAGGTTGGACTCGATCATCCGCGAGCGCCCGAGGGGATCACCCTTGCGCGCCAGCCGGCCGTAATATACTTCCTCTTCGGGCGTCAGCAGCGGCGAAAAGCCGATTTCGTTGAGGTAGATCTGCGTGGCATCAAGGCTTTGATGCTGCTGACGGTCCTCGCGTCCTAACGCCTTCTCAAAAGCGTCTTCGGCGGCGGCCACCTCCTCGCCGCCGTCAAGCGCCTCTTCCACTGCGTTGAGGTCTACTTCCTGTAGATCTTTTTCCAGCATACTCATGCGTCTTACCCCCGTTATATCGCCTATCCGCCCGTTAAAAAATCCGGAACGAGACACCCAGGTCCGATTCCCATCGTTATTATTATCTAAAGCGTTGACGCCGTTACCTATCGCAATGGTCTGGGTAACGGACATTACACATGGCTGATATCGGTTAGCGTGACGGCAGAAACTCCAGGGGATCTTGCGGCTGGCCTTCCCGGCGAACCTCGAAATGCAGTCTCACGTCTTCCGCGTCACTATCGCCCATGGCGGCAATCACTTCACCGGCTTCCACAACGTCGTTCTCGCTGACATTCAGGCTGTCGTTATGCGCGTACGCGCTGAGAAATTGATCGTTGTGCTTGAGCAGAATGAGGTTACCGTAACCACGTACGCCGCTGCCTGCATATACCACGATGCCAGGGCCGGCCGCTCTTACAGGTTGCCCCTTTTCACCCGCGATATCAATCCCGGCGGTGATGCTGTCGCCCTGGCCGAACTCGCCTACCACATCACCGTCGCTGGGCCACTGCCAGTCAATCGTCTCGGCGGGCGTATAGGTTCGCTCTTCGCGTTCGGAGGACGAGTCCTCGCTCGCAGCAGCGGTTTGCTCGGCGGACTCGGGTGCCGACTCGGTATCCGCCTGCACCTGCTCGGTCTGACGGGGTTCGCTTTCCGGCTCGGGCTCAGATTCTGGCGCGTTTTCGGCAGCCACGACGTCCTCACGCGGTGCCTCGGTCGCGGCGTCATCTGCCGCATCAACGGCCTCGCGCTCGGCGCTGAGTCGTTGATTACGCTCGATGGCGGACTCATCAGGCAACAGCCAGTCCATCTGCTGGCCGTCGCTGGACGCCGACGCATCGGGGGCCAGGCCTCGGGCCACGGCGCCGCTCGAGCCCGACGCGGCCGAAGCGCTCGCCGACGACATCTCCGCCCCCTCGCGCAGGGCAATCGTCTGCCCGGGATAGATACGATACGGGGGATCAATGTCATTGATCGCCGCCAGGTCACGGTAATCGAGATTATGTTGCCAGGCGATGCCGTACAGCGTGTCGCCTTCTTTCACCTGGTACTCGGGGGAGCGCTCCACCGCGTTACTGGCATCGCTCAGATCGCGCACCAAGGGGCCGCCCCCCTGCTGATTGGCACAGCCGGCCACGGCCAGCGCCAGTGCGGACATCATTACTATCTTACGCATGCAAAGCCTACTCCTTCTCAACGGCGGAGGCGGTCTGGGGTGACGTTGGCGTCGTGCGCGCAAGCCCACGCCGGTGCAACATGACAACCAGTAACGCGCCAAACGCCATCAACGCGATCACACCGATTAACTGTGCGGATTCACCCGTCAATTGTGCATAGTCACCGGGCAATAAATAGCGATAGTCCAGCGGAATCATTTCACCTTCGCCACCCAACTGGTAGCGTAACAGCTCACGCCACGGCCAGAGCACGGGCAGTGAACCGATAATAAAACCTAACAATAATTGGAGCGTTGAACCACGGTGATGTGTAAGCAACCACGACAGCAACCGTGAAAACAGCGCCAGGCCGATCAGGCACCCCCCGCCGAACAACGCCATGGTGGTCACATCAAGGCCACGAACCGCTTCCATTACCGTACTGTAAAGCCCCATGGTCAACAGTAAAAAACTGCCTGATACGCCCGGCAGCAGCATGGCGCTGATGGCAATGCTCCCGGCCACTACCAATATCAGTGATTCATTACCCAATGTTGACACCAGCGGCATCAAGCCAGGCAACCATTGGGCCAACAACAAGCCGACGCCCAGCGGGAATAGGTAGCGCAACTTGAAGCGGGTGCCCGAGTCGCTCACGACAATCGCCGAGGCGGCGACCAGCCCGAAAAAGAAGCCATCCAGTAACAGCGGGTGCGCTTCCATCAGCCAGAGCGCCAGATGCGCCACGCTGAAGAGGCTGACCACGATGCCAGCGAAAAGCGGCACCAGAAACGCCAGGTTAAGGTGCTCGACAAGCCCGCTCCATCCCCCCTGGCGCCAGGCACCAAAAGCGCCGGGGCCAAACTGCTTGATGGTCAGGATCAGCTCTTCGTAGATGCCGCTGATAAAGGCAATGGTTCCCCCGGACACGCCCGGCACGGCGTCGGCGGCGCCCATCCCGGCACCGGTTAATAACAATCGTACGGGTTGACGCTTCAATCGACCACTCCTTGCAATAGGGGGACAAACCGCACCGGCTCCAGGCGGCGTTTCTCAAACGCATTGCCGATGCGCTTTATCTGGGTGAGCCACTGGCTGCCGTCGGGCGACTCGAGCGGCGCAATCAGGACGCCGTCGGGGCTCAACTGTTCGAGCAGCGCCTCGGGCAGCGTTTGCGCGCAGGCGGTGAGCAGAATGACGTCGAAAGGTGCCGCGCCGGGCCAGCCTTCGCCACCGTCGGCAACGGCCAGCGAGGCCCGCGCGCCCAGGCGGCTCAGGCGAAAAGCTGCACGCCGATGCAGCGCCTCGATCCGCTCGAGAGAAAACAGCCTGTCCACCAGCCGCGCCAGAATAAGCGTCTGATACCCGGAGCCGGTGCCAAGTTCCAATACCCGACGAGGTTCAGCGCGCAGTACCAGCTCGGTCATGCGGGCCACGATGAGCGGCTGGGACAGAGTCTGACCAAAGCCGATGGGTAAGGCGGTATCTTCGTAGGCGCGATGGGCCAACGCTTCATCCACGAACAGATGACGCGGCTCACCGGCCATGACCTCCAGCACCCGTGCATCGCGAATCCCTTGCTGCATCAGGCGCTTGACCATGCGATCCCGGGTACGCTGCGAGGTCATTCCCGTACCGCGCAGCTCCTCCGGCGACAGTTCAGGCAAACGCATCCAACCAGTCTCGAACGTCGTTGAGCGCCTGATGGCGCGTTAAATCGGTCTGCAGCGGAGTAATCGACACATAGCCGGCTTCCACCGCAGCAAAGTCGGTATCATCACCGTCGTCAGCGTTGGCCGAGACCGGGGCAATCCAGTAGCGGGTGCGTCCGCGCGGGTCCTTGACGGCCAACGGCTGCTCCGCCGGGCCGCGATAGCCAAGCCGGGTCACCTTGACGCCCTTGACTTCATCCCAGGGAAGGTCGGGCACGTTGACGTTGAGCAGCGTACGCGGCGGCAGCGACAGCTGATCCACGGCGCCGACGAGGCTCGCGGCCACATGGCCGGCAGTGGCAAAGTGATGCTGGCCGCATAGCGACATGGCAATCGCCGACATGCCCAGGTTACGGCCTTCCATGGCGGCGGCGACGGTGCCCGAATAGAGCACGTCATCACCCAGGTTGCCGCCATGGTTGATGCCGGAAATCACCAGGTCGGGCTTTTCGTCCCATACGCCGTTGACGCCCAGGTAGACGCAGTCCGCAGGCGTGCCATCCACGCTGTAGAAACCGCTCTCCAGAGCCGTCATTGCCAGCGGGCGCGACAGCGTCAGCGAGTTGCTCGCCCCGCTACGGTCGCGATCCGGCGCCACCACTCGCAAGTTGGCATGCTGGGTGAGCGCATCGTAAAGCGCCTTGAGTCCCGGCGCATGAACACCATCGTCGTTGGATAGCAGCAAACGCCGCATGGAAGTCTCCTTAATGGATTGCGTCCGCGCCGACGCGTTCGCCACCCGAGTCAGCGGTGGTCAGCAGCTCGCTGACCACCGCCGTGGCGAAGCTGCCGCGCGGCAGGCCGAATGAGAGTACCACGCCCTGCGCGTCCCGGGTCAGCGACGGCTCGCTCAGGCACATGCGCAATGCCCGCTGGCTGCGCTTGACGCCGCTGTGCAGCAGGCCCTCGCAGAGGGCCGGATAACGGCTGTGCAGCGCGGCCTCGAACTCGCCCGCCGCCTGCTGACTGGTGCGACCGACGCCCCACAGCGGGCCGGTCGGATGCAGATCGAGCGCGGCGGCGCGAGCGCGCAGCGTGTCGTCCACCTGGTCGACGCTGAACACGCTATGGGTGCCCTCGAGCATCAGCGTATCGCCGTCAAGGGGCTGATGCCATTGATTTTGCTTGACCCTGTCGCTGAGCAGCTCGTTGAACAGAAAGCTGCGCGCCGTGGACAACAGGATGCCGTGGCGATCATCGCGCTTGCGCCAGCCGCGCGCCAGCAGCGCTTCGGCACGCTGCAGGTTCCGCCCCGACGGCCCGAAGCGCTGTGGCCCCACGTAGTTGGGCACCCCCGCTTGGCAGAGCGCCTGCCAGCGCGTCTCAAAGTCATCGGCGGCCACCGCCTCGCCGCCGAGCCGCAGCTGAAAACGGTTAAAGCGATGCACGCCGCGCTTCAGCTTTCGCGGGTGGCGGGCATGCGCCAGTACCTTCACGCCGCCCTCGGCGAGGCCCCTCATCAGGCCCTCGGGGGCTTCCTTGCCCGGCAGGTGTACGCTCAGCCACTGGCGGGTCACGGCGATGCGGTCCTTCATCCCCGAATAGCCCACGTCGCGGGGCGACACGCCGCAGCGCTGGCTGAGCAGTTTGACGACCTCGAGGGTTGTCAGGTTGCGCTTTTCAATGTTCAGCCAAAGGTGTTCGCCGTGGCCTTCCGGGGCAAAATCCAGCGCCTCGTCGACCAGGAAGTCGTCGGGCGTGAGACGAAAATGACCGGGCCTGGGCGGCCCCAGGTCGGCATCCAGGCCGCGCTGCCAGTGGGGAAGCTCAAGCATGGGGCGCCTCGAGCGAGCCAAGCAATACAACGGCCTCGGCGGCAATGCCCTCTCCGCGACCGGTGAAACCGAGCCGTTCCGTGGTGGTCGCCTTGACGTTCACCTGGCCTGTTGACAGCGCCAGATCCGCCGCGATGGCCTCGCGCATGGCGCCCACAAAGGGCGCCAGCTTGGGCACCTGGGCCATGACCGTCGCGTCGATATTGACGACGGTATACCCTTCCCCTCGCACCAACGCCATCACCTGACGCAGGAGGTCACGGCTATCCGCGCCCTTCCAGGCCGGGTCGGTGTCGGGGAAGTGATGGCCGATATCCCCCAGCGCGCAGGCCCCCAGCAGTGCATCGCTTACCGCGTGGAGCAGCACATCGCCGTCGGAGTGGGCAACGAATCCTTGTTCAAACGCTACCTTGACCCCGCCAAGCATCAGGTGGTCGCCGGGGCCAAACCGATGTACGTCAAATCCGTGGCCAATTCGCATTACAGGCTCCTTTCGAGGGTATCCCGCTGGGCAGTGAGAATCGCGGCCGCCAGCGCCAGGTCATCAGGGTGGGTCACTTTCAGGTTATCGCGCCGGCCGGGCACCAGTTTTGGGGCTTCGCCAAGTGCTTCCACCGCTGAGGCCTCGTCAGTCAGCAATGTCCCGCGCCTACGCGCCTCATCCAGCGCCTGATAAAGCTGACGATAGCGGAAGCCCTGGGGGGTCAGCGCATGCCATAGGGCTTCCCGGGGCTCGGTATGCAGGCTGGTACCGGCGGCACTGGCACGCTTCATGGTATCCGCCACCGGCATCGCCAGCAGCGCGCCCGAGGCGTGTTGCTGCGTCGCCTGATGGAGCGCCAGCAGGTCGTCGCAGGTGACGCAGGGTCTCGCGACATCGTGAACCAGCACCAGGTCGTCGTCGCCCGCGTCGATGGCACCGAGCGCATTGAACACGCTCTCCATGCGTTCAGCGCCGCCCGTCACGCGCTGCCAGTCGGTAAACGGCACCCACTCGGGTGAGAACCAACGGTCATCGTCATCCAGGCAGAGCACCAGCCGCGCATCGGGGAAGGCACTGTGTAAGCGGGCAAGCGTGTGCGCAAGAATCGGGCGGTCCAGCAGCGACAGGTACTGCTTGGGCCTGTCCGCTGCCATGCGGCGCCCCTGCCCAGCGGCGGGCACGACCAGCCATAAGCGGTTATTCATCGGCCGACTCCGGCGAGGTCACCATGCGAGCGTTGATGCCGATTAGCGCGTGCTCGATAGCCACGCCCGGCACCCAGAAGAACTGCTCGTCGGTACGCACCATGCCCATATCGCTGCGCGCACGCTCTTCGATCGCATTAAGGCCGTTTTTCAGGTCGGTCACTTCAGCCGCCATCCGGGCGTTGCGCTCGCGCAGGGGCACGTTATGAGCTTCCTGTGCAGCGACGCGCTGCTCAAGCTGCTGGAGGTCGCGCCAGCCGCCCTCGCCCAGCCACAGCTGGTATTGCAGTACGCCCAACACCAGCAGCAGCGCGAGTAATAGCCATCTGCGCATGACCGCTCTCCTTTCCTTGACAATTGCCTGGGCTTTTTCAAAAAACCGATGCGCCTAAAGTGGCGCGCATTATGCCATCATGCCGCCCACCCAGCGAGTGGCTTTCATTTATACGGCAAGGCGCTGGAGGCGGCCTCACGATAGGCCGCCACCTGACGCCCCTCATCCTGGCAAAAGGTCGCCACCGCATTGGCCAGGCCCGGATGAGCAAGGTAGTGCAGGGAGCGTACGCGCTGCGGCGCAAACCCGCGCAGCAGCTTGTGCTCGCCCTGAGTGCCGGGGTCAAACAGCGTCAGTCCCTGCGCGAGGCACACCTCTATGCCCTGGTAATAGCACGCCTCAAAATGCAGGCAGTCGGCCATGACCTCGCTACCCCAGTAGCGCCCGTAAAGCGTACGGGTACCCTTAAAATACAGCGCCGCCGCCACCGGTCGCCCGTCGAGATGCGCCTGGACGAGCAGCAGCGAGTCGGGCATGTCGCGGTAGAGGCGCTCAAAAAAGTCCTTGTTCAGATAGGGCGGCCGACCGCGCTCCTGATAGGTAATCGCGTAGCAGCGGTAGAAATGCGCAAGGGCGTCGGGGGTGATCTGCTCGCCGGACAAGCGCACCATGTCAAGGCCCTGTTCGGCGACCAGGCGGCGCTCGCGCTTGATCATCTTGCGACGCTTGGAGGTCAGCGCGGCAAGAAAGCCGTCGAAATCACCGAAGCCTGTATCACGCCACTGAAATTGTACGCCCTCTCGGCTGATCAGCGCCGGGCATTGCGCCTGCCACGCCTCGACCTCGGGCGTCTCGGCAAACAGCAGATGCCAGCTCGACAACCCCTGGCGCTGGCACTGCGCTTGCCAGCCCTCGGCCAGCGCGGCGTAAATCGCTTGCGTATCGTTGCCCGGCCCCACCAGCGCGCGCGAGCCGGGCACCGGGGTAAACGGTATCGCGCTGAGCGCCTTGGGATAATAGTCGCCCCCGGCGCGCTCAAAGGCATCGGCCCACCCCCAGTCAAACACATACTCGCCGTAGGAATGAGACTTTTCATAGAGGGGCATGGCGCCGACCAGCTGCGCGCCTTGCCATACGGTCAGATGGCACGGCTGCCAGCCAGTCGCCGGGCTAACCGACCCGCTCGCCTCCAGCGCATGAAGAAAAGCGTGACGCAAAAAAGGCTGGTCCGGATCCACCAGCGCGTCCCACTGGCTGGCCGATACGGCCTCCATGGTGGATATCACCGCCACCGATAGCGAAGCTGGCATGGCATCTCCCGTACATTGGGTTAATTGAACGACTCTACACTATGCTGGCCGGTTGCCCTTCTACGCTAGGGGAAACGCTGCCCACAAGCGCCTATCACGGGGGCACGCCATGCCACGTCTTTTAACGCCGGCTCTACCGTTTCAGTTACTTACGCCGTTTTTTCCATCCGCCAAAGCGCTCGCCGATCACGCGGCTAGTCCCCGCAACGACACTGTTCACTGAAAATGCGCGCTCTGGCTTAAGCAATGCTAATCTCGGCCGATATAACTAACAAATACGTTTAATCGCGGAGCGGCCATGCCAGCATCAGCACCCCCTGACAACGAGCCGCAGCGACTGGCCGCGGTGCACGCCTTGCATGTGCTGGACACGCCCGCAGAGGAGGCCTTCGACCGGCTGGCTCAGCTTGCCCGGGAGCTGTTTGACGTCCCCGTTGCGCTGATTACTCTGCTCGACGAACAACGCCAGTGGTTCAAGTCGCACCCCGGCTTCGACATCTGCCAGACCCCGCGCGACATCGCGTTTTGTGACCATACCATCACCGCCGATGCGCCGCTGGTCGTGCCCGATACACATCGTGACGTTCGCTTCATGGACAACCGGCTGGTCGTTGAGCCACCCCACATTCGCTTTTACGCCGGCTACCCGCTGCGCCCTCACGACCAGCTGGCCGTGGGTAGCCTGTGCCTGCTCGACCACCAGCCCCGCGAATTCAGCGAGCGCGACATGGGGCTGTTGAAAAGCCTGGCAGGCCAGGTAGAAGAGCTACTGCGACAGCACCAGATGCGCTATACCCTGGCGCAAACCACCCGCCGCTATGAAGCGTTGTTCAACGAAAGCGCCACCGGCATCGTGCGGATCAACCGCGACGGCACGGTGCTCGGCATCAACCCCTTTGCCCTGAAGCTGCTCGGCTACACCCGGGATGAAGTGCTCGGCCGCAACGTGGCAATGCTGACCCCTCCCGACCTGCACGACCGGCACGACAGCTTCATCGCCCGGTTTTTGGCCGGCGGGCGTCCCCAGGTGGTGGGGCGCGGCCGCGAAGTCGAGGCGCAACACAAGGCCGGCCACCGCGTGCCTGTCCATCTGGCGGTCAACGCCATCGACGATGAGCATCATCAGGTAGCGGAGTTTATCGGCATTCTGACCGACCTGCGTCAGATCCACGCCGCCAACCAGCGCATCCAAAAGGAACAGAGCCTGCTCAAGGTATTGCACCAGGGGATTACCGACTATCCAGCGCTGATGTCGGGCAAACGGCTGTGGATATTTCTCATGGAAGCCCTGCGCGAGCTGACCGACAGCGACTACGCCTTGATTGGCGAGGTCATTCAGGGAGACACCGGTAATGCGCTGAAACTGCATGCCATTACCGACCTGTCGTGGAGCAGCGAGTCGCAACAGGTGATGGAGCAACTGGCCAGCGGCGACATGGTGCTCAAGAACCCTAACTCTTTGTTGGGCCGCGTCTTTTCCCGGGGTAAAGTGGTCATCGACAACAATGTGAATGCGTCGACCCAGCGCAGCGAGTTCCCACTGGGACAAGTGCAGTTTGATAACTACCTGGGCGTGCCGATTTTCAGCCACGGTCAGCTGATCGGCATGTACGCCATCGCCAACAGCCGCCAGCCGCTGAACCGGGGCCTCCTGGACTGGCTACAGCCTTTCACCGACACCTGCGTGCTGCTGATCAACCTGTACCGCCAGATGGCTGAGCGCGAACAGGTCATGCAGGACCTGGCAGCGGCTCGCGATCAGGCGGAACAGGCCAACCAGGCCAAGAGCGACTTTCTGTCGTCGATGAGCCACGAGCTGCGCACCCCGCTCAACGCCATCCTGGGCTTTGCCCAGCTGCTCGCCAGCAACACGCGAACGCCGCTCAACGCCAAACAGCAGCGACAGGTTCGCCAGATCGAGAAGAGCGGCCAGCACCTGCTCAGCCTGATCAACGACGTGCTGGATCTGGCCAAGATCGAGGCCCGCCAGCTATCGCTGTCCATTGAAACCATCTCGCTTGCCGGCGTGTTCGACGACGCCTGCAGCACCCTGGAAGCGAGCACTAAGAACGCAGGCATTGCCCTGAGCTGCACATTGCCCGACGCCGCCTGGCGTGTGCATGCCGACTACACGCGCACCAAGCAGATCCTGCTCAACCTGCTGTCCAACGCCATGAAATATAACGTCGCCCATGGACGTATCGAGCTCAGTGCCGAGCACCAGCAGGAGCAGATCAAGATTCGCGTGCGTGATACGGGGCCTGGCGTCGACCCCGCGCGCCTTGATGAGCTGTTTGAGCCGTTTAACCGGCTCGACGCCGAGGATAGCACCGTGGAAGGAACCGGCATTGGCCTGTCCATCACCCGCGAGCTGGTCGAACAGATGCACGGCCGGATCGGGGTCGACAGTCAGCCGGGCCAGGGTGCCACCTTCTGGTTCACGCTGCCGGTGGCGACACCGGCCGCTGCATCATCGCCACGCGAACCTCAGCCCGACGCGTCATCAGCGCCACTATCGTCGCCCACGCTGCTGTATATCGAGGACAACCCCGCCAATCAGCGCCTGATGGAAGACATCGTCGACGCGATGGAGGGCATTACCCTGCGCACCGCGTCAAGCGCCGAGTTGGGGCTGGACATGCTGCAGGCAGAGAGGCCCGCCGTGGTGTTGATGGATCTCCACCTGCCGGGCATGGGCGGCTATGAGGCGCTGGCCCATCTGCGTCGGGATCCGCGCTACCGGCATCTACCGGTGATCGCCCTTTCGGCCAACGCACTGCCCCGCGACGTAAGACAGGGCCTCAACGCCGGGTTTGATGACTACCTGAAAAAACCCATCGATATTGCACAGCTTTCCGACACCCTTCACCATTTGCTGGGAGCGCCCACCAGGCAGGAGCCATGACATCTCACGATAAACACATACTGGTTGTTGACGACAACCCGATCAATATCGAGCTGATGCTCGACTTGCTCGATGACCACGGCTTTGACAATAGCCATGGCATCAGCGACCCCCGGGAGGTGGTAGGCTACTGCCAGCAGCAGTTGCCCGACCTGCTGTTGCTGGACATCCGCATGCCGCACCTGGACGGCTACGCGGTCATCGAACGGCTGCATCACGCCTTCGAGCGTCAGGCGCCGCCGGTGATCGTGTTGACGGCGCAAATCGATAACGACACCAAGCAGCGCGCGCTGGCCCTGGGCGTGCGCGACTTCGTCACCAAGCCGTTTCAGCACGACGAGGTAATACAGCGCATTCACAACGTGCTGAGCGTCGAGCAGCGCTTCCGTATTCGCGACCAGCAGGCCGACTCCCTCGAACGCTTGGTGGGCAAGCGAACCCGGGCGCTCAACCGTCAATCGCGCACCGACCCGATCACCCTGTTGCCCAATCGGCGCGGGCTGACCCAGACGCTCAACGAGGCGGCCGCGCTGCGCAAGGCCACGGGGCTTCTGTTCATCGCCCTGGATCGCCTGGACGACGTTATCCGGCTGCATGGCTACCGGATTGCCGAGCGACTCCTCCGGCACATTGCCCAGCGCCTGAACGAACGCCTGAGCGACACCGACACCCTGGGTTTGTGGGGCGGCAGCGAACTGCTGGTGATCCGCAATAGCGATGACGACGGTGAGCTGCTGACGCTGGCCCACCATTTGCTGGCCGTCTTCGAGCACGACCAGCAGCTTGACGGCATGCTGCTGCCCCTGGCGGCGCGGATCGGCATCAGCAGCGCCCGGGACGCGTTTGATACCGAGCGCCTGGTACACATGGCCGCCCTGGCGCTACCGGGCCGTCAGAGCGTTGAGGTACAGTGTTACAATGAAGACCTTGAGGCCCGGCAACGCCATCGCCTGCACGTCCAGCAGGCCCTGCGCGGCGCTATCGAACGGGGTGAAATGTCGCTCGCCTTTCAGCCCAAACTATCGCTGATGGATCAGCGTGTCGTCGGCGCCGAGGCACTGCTGCGCTGGCACCACCCCGAGCTTGGGCAGATTTCCCCGGGCATGTTCATACCACTGGCTGAAGCCAGCGGGGATATTTTCGCCATTGGCGAGTGGGTGATGGAAGAAGCCATGCGCACCATCACCCGCTGGCGCGAACAGCAGGTGATGGGCAATGACTTCCATGTAGCCGTTAACGTGGCGGCTCGCCAGCTGGCTCGCCGGGATTTCGCCGATGGCCTGCTGCACCAGCTGGCAGCGCGGCAGATTCCCCCTCATTTCTTCGCCATCGAAGTCACCGAGTCCGGCCTGATGAGCGACATGCAGAATGCCCGTCAGCAACTGGCGCAGCTCAGCCAGGCGAGTATTGCCGTCGCCATTGACGATTTTGGCACCGGCCATTCGTCGCTGGCATACATCAAGACGCTGCCGTTTTCGACGTTGAAGATCGATCGTGCCTTCGTGATGGACCTGGAAGAAAGCGATGTGGATCGCCAACTGGCGCGCACCATTACCCAGCTCGCCCATAGTGTCGGCTGTGACGTGGTGGCCGAAGGCATTGAAACCTCTGGCCAGGCCCAGTACTTACGCCATATTGGCTGTGAAATCGCCCAGGGCTACTATTACTCACGCCCGCTAGCGGCCGACGACTTTATTGATTGGTGCGATCATTGGCAGTCGCACCTGCCACCTACTGCCACGGAGACCGTTTAATGGCTCACGATTTGCTAGCCCGGATACGCGAACGCCTGGAAGACCTCAACCGCTCGGAGCGTAAAGTCGCCAACGTGATTATCGACGATCCGGCCGCCGCCACCAGCCTGAGCATCGCCAGCCTGGCTCAAGCGGCAAGCGTCAGCGAGCCTACGGTCAACCGTTTTTGCCGTAACTTCGGTGCTAAAGGTTACCCGGATTTCAAGATCAAGCTGGCCCAGAGCCTGGCCGGCGGCACCCCCTACGTGACGCGCGCGGTGGAGCCTGGCGATACCGCTACCCAGTACACCCACAAGATCTTCGGCGCCACCATTGCCGCCCTGGACGAGGCCCAGCGCGAGGTCGACATGGGCGCCGTGGAGCGCATGGTGGACTACCTGACCCAGGCCAAGCAGATCCACTTCTTCGGCCTTGGGGCCTCCGGTGCGGTGGCCCAGGACGCCCAGCACAAGTTCTTCCGTTTCAACCTGCCGGTCATGGTGCATATCGATGTGCTGATGCAACGCATGGTGGCGGCGGCCTGCCACACTGGCGATGTGGTGGTGATCATTTCCTATACCGGGCGCACCCGCGAGCTGGTCGACATTGCTCGCGTCGCCCGCGAAGCGGGCGCGGTGGTGCTGGGCATTACCGCGCCGGATTCACCGCTTTCCCAGGAATGTACCGCCACTCTGGAGGTCGCCACGCCGGAAGACACTGACCATTACATGCCGATGACCTCGCGGGTAATCCAGTTGACGCTGATCGACGCCCTGGCCACCGGCGTGACGCTCAGGCGCGGCGAGGATTTTCTGCCGCACCTCAAGAAAATCAAGGACAGCCTGCGCGAAACGCGCTTCCCCGTGAACAAGATCACCTGACGGGTCAAGGCGTGGTCGCCGGCCTCAGCCTCCGCCAGGTCGGCACTATTCGGCGCAGTCGATACACTTGAGTACCAGCGGATCGCTTTCCAGGCGCTTGACGTTGATCCACTCGCCGCACTCGATACATTCGCCGAACCCCCCTTGCTCGAGACGTTGCAGTGCACCGGCGATGCGCGTGACGTTCAACTGGCGGCGCTCCTCTTCGGCCTTGGCCATCGCCTGACCCTGCAGGGCGTCCATCCGGGACAGGCGGCCTACCGAGGTTTGGTCGAGGGTTACGGTATCCCGGGCTCCGGCACTGTCAGCGCTCTCGTCAAGAAGTGTTTCACGCAGGGTCAACAACCGCGTCTTCATGGCCGCCGCGTCGATGTCTGGATGGTTCATCACCGTCGTCTCCTTATGATCTGCTGTTACACTTAACAGGATTACTACCTTTTGGGCGTTTTCTCCGCCTGCTTGTTTCGCAAAGGATAAGCCATCATGGGCTACCGCACCCTGCTGCGCGACCACCGCAGCGTATTGAGTATCGCGTTCTTGGCGATGTTCAGTTCAAGCCTGGGACAAAGTTTTTTTGTGGGGTTGTTTCAGGCACCGCTGGCCGCGCATTGGCAGCTGAGTGCCGGGCAATTTGGTACCGCCTACACCGTGGTAACACTGGCAGCGGGATGTGTCATGCTGCGCGTGGGCCCCTCCATCGATTGGGTCGCCCCACGCCGGTTTGCGATAACGATACTGCTTGCCCTGCTCGCCGGCGTAGCGCTGATGACGCTGTCACCCTGGTGGGGGCTGGGCGTGCTGGGTCTCGGGCTGGTGCGTTTATGCGGGCAGGGCATGCTGACGCACCTCGGCAACACCCTTGCCGCCCGTGAATTCACCACGCTGCGCGGCCGGGCCATGGGACTGGCCAGCCTGGGAATCCCGCTCGGCGAAGCGCTGCTGCCACCGCTGGTCGCCGCGACGCTGGTGTGGCTCAGCTGGCAGTCCTTCTGGTGGCTGCTGTGTGCGCTACTCGCCCTGCCGTGGCTGTGGCTGCTGATAAGCGCGCCGTGGTCCATCGCGCCGGGTAACAAACCCGCCGACCACGATCTGCAGGGGCCGAGACCTTTTCGCGAGCCACGCTTCTGGGCCCTGTTGCCACTACTCATGTCGCTGCCGATTACCATGACGGGGCTGTTCATCTACCAGGCCCAACTGACCGAGTCCCTGGACAGCTCCCTTGGCGTCTACGCGCTGGCGCTTGCCGGCATGGGCGTCGCCAAGCTGCCGGGGGCGCTGCTCGGCGGCCGTTGGATCGACAAAATCGGCCCGGCACGCCTGGCCCGCGTCTACCTGCTGCCTTACGCAAGTGCCATGCTGTTTGCCGCCTTTGTCGGCGGAGACGCCAGCGTCTGGGCGCTGATGGTCGGCGGCGGACTGGCCATGGGCGCCCAGGAGCTGATTGCATCGGGGCTGTTGATCAAGCTGTGGGGCATCGAGCACCTGGGGCGCGTACGCTCGGCGCTCAGCGCCGCCATGGTATTTTCCACGGGCATCGCCCCCGCCGCTATCGGGCTCGCGCTCAGCGCGGGCATGGCGTTTCAGGCCATCCTTGCCACGATGCTGGCGTTTATCATCGCCGCCTGGTGCCTGGCCCAGCGCGTGCTGCAGGTGGCCAGCCGAGCGCCACGCCGCTAGCGCAGGATCAGCACCGGCAGTTGGGCTCTGCGTAACATTGCGGTCGTGGTGCTGCCCACCAGCAGGTGACGGATACGCGAATGGCCGTAGGCCCCCATCACTAGCATATCGATGGCGCGTTCTTCCTTGTAGGCGCGTAGCGTTTCTTCGACGTCACCCGCCCGAATCGCGCCTTCGGCGGCATGGCCCGCCGTTTCAAGGGTGCTCAGCGCCCATTCCAGCTGCGAGCGATGCTCGGCGGTTTCCGCACCGACAATCACCACATGGCAGGTCACGCCGTTGAATAACGGGCTCTTGGCCAGCATCTCGATGCCTTTACGCGCCGTCTTGCTGCCGTCGAAGGCCATCATCACCGCCCTGGGCGCCGTAAAGGCCTTGGGCACCATGAGAATCGGGCGATGCATTTCACGCACCACGCGCTCGAGGTTCGAGCCCAGATGCCCGCTGGCCTGGTGCGCTGTTTCACCGCGCTTGCCGACCACCAGCAGCCGCACGTCATTTTCCTGCTCCACCAGCGTTTCCACCAGCGTGCCGTTGCGCTGCATGGTTGCCGGCGCCTCGATACCCGCGTGCAGGGCGCGCTGCTTGGCGTCGTCAAGCAACAGCCGGCCTTGCTCGCGGGCCAGCTTGGCATGCTGCTCCTCGATGTCGGACAGCTTCTCGAGCAGATGCTCGCGGGTGCCAAGGCCCAGGTTGCCAGTCAGGTCAGGCTCCGAGGTCTGCGGGTGGTTATCGATGACATGGATAAACGCCAGTGGGGCATCAAGGCGCTGGGCGGCCCATACCGCATAGTCACAGACGCCGATGGAAAACTGTGAGCTATCAACGGCCGCTAATACATGGTCGGTCATGGCGTGCGTCTCCTTGAACGGCGAGTCGAGGGATTGTTGTTATTCGCCTTCCTTTCTACACGAAGTCGTTCACCGACAACAGCGCCCCAACGGCGGCCCATGATAAGCTTGGTAACCAACAGGTTGCGCTGGCAAGGGAGGTAAATCCGTGGGCATGGGCTTGGCAAGCATTACGCTGGTAGCCGTGGGCGGGGCCATTGGGGGCATGGCACGCGTCGGCGTTTCCCAGCTCGCCGCCCGATGGCTGGGCAGCGCCTTTCCCTGGGGCACCCTGGCCGTCAACCTGCTAGGGGCCTTGGCGCTTGGCTGGCTGGCGGCCACCCTCACAACCGATAGCGTCGCGCCCACGGGCGGCCCCTGGCTAATGCTCGCCGTGGGGCTGCTCGGTGGTTTTACCACCGTTTCGTCATTCAGCCTGCAGACGTTGGGCCTGTGGGAAAGCGGCCAGGGCGGCAAGGCGCTAGCCAATATCATTACCACCGTCACCTTGGGGGTTGTCGCCCTCGCCGTCGGCGCCTGGCTGGGGGGCGGGCTGTGAAAACCTTAACCACCTACGCCGCGATAGGCATCGGCAGTGGGCTCGGCAGCGCGCTGCGCTATGTGATCTCGTTAATGATGATCGACGCCTTCGCCAGCGACTTTCCCTGGGGCACTTTGCTGGTCAACGTGGCGGGTTGCTGGCTGATCGGCTGGCTGGCGGCGCAAATTGCCAAGGCCCCGGAAGCGCGCCTGGCAGGCTGGCAGCCGTTTCTGATCGCCGGGGTTTGCGGTGGTTTCACCACCTTCTCCCTGTTCAGCCTGGAAGTCGCTCTGCTTGCGCAGAGCGACCTGGCGTTGGCCTTGGTATATACCCTCGGCAGCCTGCCGCTGTGGCTTGCGGCGGTATGGCTGGGTCAGCGCTGTGCCATCGGGCGTTAAGCCTGTCGCCTGTGCGCCACGCTCCACGGTTACCGGGTCGGCGGCGACTTGATCAGCCGCGGCACCCAGGTCAGGTAAACCACCATGCCCAGTAGCTCGATGAGCGACTGCATGACAATGACCACCACTGCCGCGGCCCAGATATCCGGCAGCGCCATTGCCAGCGGTAGCACCACAAAAGAGTTACGGGTGCCCAGGCTGAAGGCCAGTGTCCGGCCGGCGGCCACGGGTAGCTTGGCCAGTCGGTAAAGCACCCTGGCGACCACGGCGGCAACAAGCAGGTAAAGGACAAAGATCGCCGCTACCTGCCATAGGGTTTGCCGCGCTTCCATGATGACGTGTACCTGCGAGGCGGCAATCAGGAATACCACCGCCGTCAACAGCGGCACGGGCAACCAGCCCATGACGCTGACGCCTTTCTTTAGCACCGCGTAACGTTCGGCGCCTTTTTCCGTCAGCCAGGCAAGCAACAGCGGGGTCACAATGAGCCCGGCAAAGGCGGGCAATAATTCGCTGAACAGCTGGGACGCGACCAGCTGTTCGCCCATTATCAGCGTGACATACAGCGGCAGCAGCAGGATCTGCAGCAACAGCAAGACCGGCGTGGCGGCAATCGCCCGGGCGCTATCGCCCTGCCCCAGGTGCGTAAAGCTGATAAACCAGTCGGTGCAGGGCACCAGCAACACCAGCAGGACGCCGAGCATCAGGCTGGTTTCCAGCGCAAACAGCGTGACCAGTCCCCACACGATCAGCGGCATGATCACGAAGTTGCCTGCGATCAGGGCGCCGAGAAAGCGCCGGTCGTTGAGCGCCCGGGAAACATGCAGCAGCGGCACCTGGGTGAAGGTGGCATACAGCAGGGCGCCGAGTAACGGCCAGAGCGCTGCCTCCCAGGCGTGGAGCGCCTCCCAGCGCGTTCCCAGGACGATACCGGCGAGGATAGCCGCCAGATAGCAACCAACCTGATACTTTTCCAGCGTGTCTCGCATTCAGCCGTCCGCTCGTGCTAGATAAAAAGGTAAGCCCCTAAGCTAACACGGCGGCAGCTTTTAATGACTCAGCTCACGCGTTCATAACCCCCTACCACGCCTCTTTTGCTCAGCACGAACTGCCAGAGCTGAATCTCCCGGGCGCGGAAGGCACCGGCACAGCTGAGCAGATAGTAACGCCACATGCGGTAAAAGGTATCATCGAAGCGGTCGCGGAAGTTTGGCCAGTTGGCGTCGAAGTTGGCATGCCAGGCCATCAGGGTCTTGTCGTAATCGGCCCCAAAGTTGTGCACATCTTCCACCACGAAGAGCGACTCGGAAGCCTCGATGACCTGGCCGAGGGTCGGCAATTCGCCGTTGGGGAAAATGTACTTGTCAATCCATGGGTCAGAAGCCGTGGCGGAAAGGTTCTTGCCGATGGTGTGGAGCAGAAACAGCCCGTCGTCTTTCAGACAGCGGCTTGCCACCTCCATGTACTGGCGATAGTTTTTATGCCCGACGTGCTCGAACATGCCGATGCTGACGATGCGATCAAACTGCTCCGTTTCGTCGCGATAGTCCCGCAGGCGAAACTCGACGGGCAGCCCGCTTCTCATCAGCCGCTGACCAAACTCTGCCTGTTCTCTGGAGATGGTCAGGCCAACGCATTCGACGCCATAATGCTCGGCGGCGTAGGCCATGAAACTGCCCCAACCGCAGCCGATATCCAGCACTCGCATACCGGGCTGCAAGCCCAGTTTACGGCAGATGAGATCGAGCTTGGCTTCCTGGGCGTCGTCCAGACTGTCAACGTCTTTCCAGTACCCGCAGGTATAGGTCATACGCTTGTCGAGCATGGCAGCGTAGAACTCATTGCCCAGATCATAGTGTTTTTCGCCCACTTCCCAGGCGCGCTTGGCGCTTTGGCGGTTGAGCAGCCGGGCGCGTAGCGAATGATAGACAAGCTGCGTCGGCCGGATCCGCTGGTGGAGCTGGGCGCGCATCAGGCGATAAAAGAACTGATCCAGCGACTTGGCGTCCCAGTCGCCATTCATGTAACTTTCGCCAAGCCCCAGATTGCCTCGCGAAAGGGCGCTATCGATAACGCCTGGCGCTTTCAGTTGAATATCCCATGGCCGGTGGCCGTTGATCACAATATCCGCCTGTTTCAATAAATCAGCGACGAAGCGATGGGATGATGAGCGTTCGTCAAAGACGGCTCGTTGCCTGTCGAGGGTTGATAAATTCAAGGTAACACCCCGCCTATGCTAGTGAGTGAATAGGTAACACCTTTCCACTAAGCATAGAATCAACGTCGCCGTTTGGTGAAATCGACCGCCCTATTTATATCAAGGCAAAAAAAAGCCAGCCACTCGCGAAGAAGGCCGGCTTGAGCTGCGCTTAGCGCAATATGAGCACGGGAATCGTGCTCTTGCGCAGCATGTCGGTGGTGGTACTGCCTACCAGCAGATGGCGAATGCGCGAATGGCCGTAGGCGCCCATCACCATCATGTCGATGTCGTTATCTTCTGCATACGCATGCAGCGTGGCTTCCACTTCACCGGCGCGAATAGCCCCTTCGTCCTCGTGGCCGGCCTCGCGCAGGGTGGAAAGCGCCCACTCGAGCTGCGAGCTGTTCTCGCCGGTATCGGCGCCGACGATGACCACATGGCAGGCAATACCGCTGAACAGCGGGCTCTTGGCGAGCATTTCAATGCCCTTGCGCGCCGTCTTGCTGCCATCGAACGCCATCATGGCCTTTGCCGGGGCTTTGAAGCCACCTCGTGGCACCATCAGAATCGGCCGGTGCATTTCGCGCACCACGCGCTCAAGGTTTGAACCCAGGTGGCCGCTGGCCTGGTCGGCGGTTTCACCGCGCTTGCCCACGACCAGCAGACGCACGTCGTTTTCAAGCTCCACCAGGGTTTCCACCAGGGTGCCGTTACGCTGGCGGGTGGCCGGGTCAGCGATGCCGTCTTCAACGGCACGCGCCTTGGCCGCCTCGAGCATCAGTTTGCCCTGCTCGCGGTTGACCCTGGCCCGCTGCTCGTCAAGGTCGGAAAGCTCTTCCATGAGCTTTTCCCGCGCACCGAGGCGCAGGCTCCCCGACAGGTTAGCGTCCTCGCTGGTTTGCGGATGGTTATCCACCACGTGGACGAACACCAGCGGCGCGTTCAGCGCCTGGCTAGCCCAGGCAGCGTAATCGCAGACGCTTTCGGAAAACGACGAGCCGTCGATCGCGGCTAGTACTTGACCGGACATCGTGAATTGATCAGACATTGTGCACTCCTTGCCTCGTTAGTGGCCGCCCATGAGTTTTTCCACCGCCACGGGGTCGTCGTGTACGGCGTAGCGATCCACCACGGTAGCACTTGCTTCGTTGAGGCCGATCATTTCAACCTCGGTGCCTTCGCGGCGGAACTTGATCACCACCCGATCCAGCGCTTGCACGGCGGTGATATCCCAGAAGTGGGCCCGCGAAAGATTGATGGTGACCTTGTCGATGCTTTCCTTGAAATCAAATGCTTCGATAAAGCGCTCGGAGGAGGCAAAGAACACCTGGCCTACGACCTGATATTCGCGCTCGCTGCCCGGCGTGACTTCCTTCGAGCCAATGTACATGATGTTGCCGACCTTGTTGGCGAAGAACATCGCTGCCAGCAGCACGCCCACGAAAACGCCAATCGCCAGGTTGTGGGTGCCCACGGTGACCGCCACGGTCGCCACCATCACGATATTGGTGCTCATCGGGTGTTTCTTGAGGTCGCGGATCGACTCCCAACTGAAGGTACCCACCGACACCATGATCATGACCGCGACCAGCGCCGCCATGGGAATCTGCGAGACCCAGTCGGCGAGGAACACCACCATCAGCAGCAGCGCAATACCGGCAATCAGGGTCGAAGTGCGTCGACGGCCGCCGGATTTCACGTTGATCACCGACTGGCCGATCATCGCACAGCCCGCCATGCCGCCGATCAGGCCCGACCCGATGTTGGCAATGCCCTGGCCTTTACACTCGCGATTTTTATCGCTCTTGGTATCGGTCAAATCATCGATGATCGTCGCGGTCATCATGGATTCCAGCAGCCCCACCACGGTCAGCATCAGCGAGTACGGCAGGATGATCATCAGGGTTTCAAGGTTCAGCGGCACGTCCGGCCACAGGAAGATCGGCAGGCTGTCGGGGAGTTCGCCCATATCGCCCACGCTGCGAATCTCCATGCCGGTGATCATGTACACCGCCGTCAGCACGACGATACACACCAGCGGGGAGGGAATCGTCCTACCCAGCACCGGCATATAGGGGAAGCCGTAGATGATTGCCAGACCCGCCGCCGTCATGGCGTAAACGTGCCAGGTAACATCGGTCAGTTCAGGCAGCTGGGCCATGAAAATCAGAATCGCCAGGGCGTTGACAAACCCCGTGACCACCGAGCGCGAGACAAAGCGCATCAGGTCGGCAAGCCTCAGATAGCCGGCAATAATCTGGAATACGCCGGTCAGCAGCGTGGCGGCCAGCAGATACTCGAGGCCGTGCTCCTTGACCAGGGTGATCATCAGCAGCGCCATGGCCCCCGTGGCGGCCGAGATCATGCCCGAGCGGCCGCCGGTAAAGGCGATAATCACACAGATCGCAAAGGAGGCGTAAAGGCCAACCTTGGGGTCGACCCCCGCAATGATGGAGAACGCGATGGCCTCGGGAATCAGGGCGAGCGCCACCACGATACCCGCCAGGGTGTCGCCCTTGAGGTTCGAGAGCCAAGACTGTTTAAATTTTTCGTACATGCGGGGATCCATAGTTAAGGGTTAACGACAGGCCGCAAGCGTGGGGCGTAAAACGCCCGACAGCGGCACGTGAAGCGCTTGGGTAGTACAAACGATGTTTGAGAGATCGACGTACGGCAACGTCAGGACATAGCAAAGGCGGTATGCAAGGATACCGTCAGGCGATGACAGCCGGGTGAAGGCGTCATGCACAGCAATAGGAAGGGAAGCCTAGGGTGGAGTCATCAGCCCTTGGGTGGCAAATGCCGGTAACGTCATAAAAAAGGCCACTGTGTCATCTACACGAATACGTCGATGTGCCTGCTCTTAACGATAAGGGCAGCAGAAGGCGCGAGATTCTAACAGTAATTTTACCACGCTGCACCCGCCCATCGCCGTTGGCGTTCCTTGACAACGGTCATGAAGGCGCCATGTACGACGACCGCAGGGTGCCCAAGCCCACCACTTTGGCGTACCATTACAGCGCATATATCGACTGATCGAGTCCCAACTTTCCACGTTGAAGCGGCACCCCCGCCGAGAGAAGAGGAGCAGTAGATGAGCCATTCCATAGCAGTGATCAAAGGCGACGGTATCGGCCCCGAAATCATGGACGCCACGCTACGCGTGCTGGACGCCCTGGATTGCGGTTTGGAGTACGAATTTATCGATGCAGGTCTTGGCGCGCTGGAAAAACACGGCACGCTGATTCCCCAGGCATCGCTGGACGCCATCGAAAAGCACGGTATCGCGCTCAAGGGCCCGCTCACCACGCCGATCGGCAAAGGCTTCTCTTCCATCAACGTGCAGCTTCGCCGTCATTTTGATCTCTACGCCAACGTGCGCCCGGCCATCAGCTTCCCCGGCACGCGTTCGCGCTACGACGACATCGACATGATCACCGTGCGCGAAAACACCGAAGGGGCCTACCTCGCCGATGGCCAGGAATATACCGACGATGGCAATACCGCACTGTCGGTCATCAAGGTGACGCGCAAGGGCTCCGAGCGCATCGTGCGCTACGCCTTTGAACTGGCGCGCAGCCAGGGCCGCAAGAAGGTCACGGCGGTGCACAAGGCCAACATCATCAAGACCAGCTCGGGGCTGTTTCTGGACATCGCCCGGGAAATCGCCGAGGAATATCCGGAAATCGAATTCCAGGAAATGATCGTCGATAACGCCTGCATGCAGTTGGTGATGAACCCGCACCAGTTCGACGTGGTGGTCACCACCAACCTGTTCGGCGATATCCTGTCAGACCTGTGTGCGGGCCTGGTGGGCGGCCTTGGCCTGGCACCGGGCGCCAACATCGGCGAGAAAGCGGCGATTTTTGAAGCGGTACACGGCTCGGCGCCGGACATTGCCGGCAAGAAAATCGCCAACCCCTGTGCCCTGCTGCTCGCCGCGGCGCAAATGCTCGACCACCTTGGCATGCCCGAGAAAGGCACCGCCATCCGTCAGGGGATTCGTACCGTACTGGAAACCCGCAGCGACATGGTCACCCCGGACATGGGCGGCACCGGTAACACCGATTCCTTCGCAGAGGCGCTGGTCGAGTACGTCGGCCGGTAACCCACCATACCTCTCGATCACGACCTGGCTACCTGGCCGCTCTTGAGCGGCCAGTACTTTACGCCATGATCCGCTTGATTAACGGAACCGGTAGCCGAGCAGACGCATCGCATTGAGCGTCACCAGCACGGTGGCACCGGTATCCGCCATGACCGCCACCCACATCCCGGTCACGCCTAGAAGCGTCGACACCAGAAATATCGCCTTGAAGCCCAGCGCCAGCACCACATTGGTCTTGACGTTGCGTAGCGTGGCTCGCGATAGCCCGATCAGCTCGGCGACGCCCATCACGCGATTCTTGAGCAGCGCCGCATCGGCGGTTTCCAGCGCCACGTCGGTACCGCCGCCCATGGCAACCCCCACGTCGGCGGCCGCCAGCGCCGGGGCATCGTTGATACCGTCACCCACTTTACCCACGGGCCCCAGACCCTGGGCCTGCCAGTCCCGCACCCGCTGAGCCTTGTCCTCGGGCATCAGCTCGCCTTCGGCCTCAATACCCAACTGCTTACCCATGGCGGCCACCGTGCGCGCGTTGTCGCCGCTGAGCATCACCACGCTGACGCCCAGGCGGTTGAGCGCGTCGATTGCTGCAGGGGTATCCTCACGGGGTTCGTCGCGCAGCGCCAGCACGCCAAGCGCGCTTCCTTCAGCCAGCAACAGAACCACCGTTTTACCCTCTGCTTCAAGCGCGGCAATTCGCGCTGACTGGGTCTCGGTCCCCAGCCAATGGCGCGGGCTTGTCAGGGTCAACGCCCGCCCCTCGAACCGACCGCTGACACCCTGCCCGGCCTGAGCCTGCCCCTCGGATGCCCTGCCAAGCGACAGCCCCAACTGCTCTGCATGCTGCACAATGGCCTGCGCCACCGGGTGGCTTGAGTCCTGCTCCAGCGCGGCGGCCAACCTGACCACCTCGTCCTCGCTCGACTCGGTCCATGCTTCAACATCGGTCACGCTGGGCGCACCAGCGGTCAGGGTGCCGGTTTTATCCACTGCCACGCGCTGAAGCTTGCCCAACTGCTCAAGTACGGCGCCACCCTTGATCAACAGCCCACGCCGCGCCGCGGTTGAAAGCCCGGCGGCAATGGCGGCGGGTGTCGAGATGACCAGCGCGCACGGGCAGGCGATCAGCAGCAGCGCCAAGGCCCGGTAGACCGACTCGGACCAGGCCAGCCCGGTCAACCAGGGGGGCACCACCGCCACCAGCACGGCCACCCCGACGACCAATGGCATGTACCAGCGGGCAAAGCGATCGATAAAGCGCGCCACCGGGGCTTTGGCGGCCTGCGCCTCTTCGACCAGATGGATAATCCGGGCAATGGTATTGTCGGCAGCCCCCCGGGTGACCTCTACCTCCAACGCCGCGTCGAGATTGACCGTGCCCGCCCAGATCTCCTCGCCGGTGGCCCGCTGCCGGGGCACCGACTCACCGTTGATGGGTGACTCGTCGAGCTGAGAGGTACCCGCAATGATACGTCCATCGCAAGGCACGCGATCGCCGGGGCGCACCAGTACCCGCTGGCCTGGTGTCAACGTATCCGCCGCTATCTCGCGGGTGGTCTCCCCCTCAAGCAGACGCGCCGTCGCTGGCGTCAGATTGCCCAGCGCGGCGATACGGCGTCGCGCCTGCCCGGCCGCCACGCCTTCGAGCAGCTCACCCACCGCGAACAAGAACACCACCATGGCCGCTTCAGCGGCGGCCCCGATGGTTAAAGCCCCCAGGGCCGCGATACTCATCAGCATTTCAATGGTCAGCGGATTGCCCATGCGCAGCGAGCGCCAGGCCACCTGCCCGATCGGCAGCCAACCGATCAGCGTGGCCAATACGAATGGCCAGGCACCCACTTCAGGCAGACGCCAGGCCAACAACCACGCCATGACCAGCAGCGCGCCACTGACCACCACCAGGCGTCCTTTGGTCGTGTTCCACCAGCGCGGCGTCGATGCCGTCGATGGCGAGGCTTCAATCACCGGATAACCAAGCCTGGAAAGCGTGTGTTTCAAGCTGTCATGGTCCAGCGCCTGATCGGCATGGGCGGTCACACTCACGGTACCGCTCATGCTGGAGGCGCTGACCCGTTCAACCTGCGACAAGCCTTCAAGCGCTGCCTCTACCTTGCGCTCGCAGCCGCCACAGTCCATGCCCTGGACATTCAGGCGTGCGGTGTCGCGGGTCTCTTGCTGGCGAGTGGTCATGGCATCGTCCTTCCCAGTCGACTATATTGGGATCAGCCTAATACCTGTAGTCACTAGAGGTTCAAGCCATGACCAGCACGTCCAGCCATGCCGCTATCGGCATCGGCGAACTCGCCAGCCGGACCCACTGCAAGCCGGAGACCGTGCGCTATTACGAGAAGATCGGCCTGCTGCCCGCCGCCCCGCGCAATGAGGGCAACCAGCGGCGTTACAGCGAGGCAACGGTGCAGCGCTTGATGTTCATTCGTCATGCGCGGGATTTCGGCTTCTCGGTGGAGGCCGTGCGGGAGCTACTCGACATGGCCGACCACCCAAGCCAGCCGTGCGACCAGGTCGATCAGCTGGCACGTCGGCACCTGGCGGAGGTGGAGTCGCGCATTCAGCGGCTGATGGTTCTGCGCGACGAACTGAAGCGCACGGTTGCCCAGTGCGACGGCGACAGCGTGGCCCAGTGCCGGATTATCGAGGTGTTGAGCGACCACCGGCTGTGCAGCCACGATGCCGCCCATGGCGGCGCGGAGGCGCTACGTTGATGCGGCGGCGCGTTACGCCCCCAGCCACACGTCGAGGAACAGCATGATCACAAGGCCGATGGCCAGACCAAAGGTTGCCTTCTTCTGGTGCCCGCAGCGGTGCGTCTCGGGAATGATTTCATGGCTGATCACATAGAGCATCGCCCCGGCGGCAAAGGCCATGCCCCAGGGCAGCAATATCTGCGAGACGCTGATAATGCTGGCGCCGAACAGGCCGCCGATGGGCTCGATCAGTCCAGTGAGCGCGGCAATCGACCACGACCGCCATCGGGAATAGCCCTCCCCCATTAGCGCAATCGCCACGGCCAGCCCTTCCGGCATGTTTTGCAGGCCAATGCCGATCGCCAGCGGCATGCCGCCCTCCAGGCCGTTGGCGCCGAACCCCACGCCCACCGCCATGCCCTCGGGCAGGTTGTGAATGGCAATGGCAAATACAAACAGCCATACCCGCCGCAGCGAGGCGGCTTCGGGGCCTTCGCGGCCCTGCTGGAAATGCTCGTGGGGCAGGCGTTCATTGAGCATCGCAATCGCGCCCATGCCCAGCAAAATCGCCGCGCAGACGATGGCGGCAGGCACAGGGCCACCCGCGTAGTAGATTTCGGCGGCGTCCAGCGCCGGGATGATCAGCGAAAAGAACGACGCCGCCAGCATGACGCCGGCGGCAAACCCCAGCGCCAGATCACGAAAGCCACGGTCAGGGGTTTTGCCCAGCAGTACCGGTAGCGCGCCGACGGCCGTCAACGACCCGGCGGCAAGGCTGCCCAGGAAACCGAGTAAAAATGTATTTTCCATGCGCCAAGTGGGCCTTGTTTCAATAGGGTCAGCGCGCTGGGGTAATGCCTAGCCCAGCCCGCGCAGAATGAAGTCTACCGTTTGCTGCGCCTGATGCTGCGAGGCGCCGTTTTTCATCAACAGCCGCAGGCCGGACATGGACAGCGTCAAAAACTGCGCGGCGCTGTCGGGGTCGCGGGTATCGGCAATGCTGCCTTCCTGCTGGGCACGCTTGATGACGTCCGAGAAGAACGCATTGATGCTGGCCACGCTGTCCCGGGCGGTCTGCGCCGGCGGCGAATCTTCACCGCCCAGCTCAGTGGCGGAATTGAACAGCAGGCAGCCAAGCGATGCCTGCTGGCTATCGGTCTCGGCGGCTGAATATAGAAGCTGCTCGATAAACGACCAAGCGCTGTCGGCGGCGTCCAGCTGCTCGGACAGCGTCGCCAGCAGTTCGTCACGATAATTCTGCAGGGCTAGCAGGAACAGCGCCTCTTTATTGCCGAACGACTGGTACAGGCTGCTGCGCGACAGCGCCATGGCGTCAAGCAGGTCACGCATGGACGTATGATAGTAGCCGGAGCGCCAGAAGGTATTAATCGCCGCCTTTAGCGCTTCCTCTGGCTGATGCTGTAGGGGTCTGCCAATGGCCATCGTCACCACTCTTGGAAGCTGTCGCCCGCCCATAGGCGGGACAATCACTATCTAAAGGATCAATTTAACATGCCGCAGGGGCATTAGGGGAGCCAGCGTCCCTATCGATCGCAGGGCAAGGAAAAAGCGACACGGGGAAGCCCGTTAAGGACACAGCAACGCTTGTCCCTGGCGTAGCCGAGCCACACCAGGGATGAGACGCATGAAGAAAAGCTTGAGGCTTAGTTCAGCAGTTCTCTCACCTGCTTGATGCCTTCGCGAGCGAGCTGCACCGGGCGGGAATCGCTGAGGGTCCAGGCGGCCATCGAGCCATCGTACATGGCGATGTTGTCGAACTCGGCGACTTCGCTGAGCACAAACCAGTCGGTCGCGGCCCAGTGGCCGGTGTTGCAGAAGGCGATCGTGCGCTCGCTGCTATCCAGCTCCACGGCATTGATGCGCGACTGCAGACCCTCAACGTCCAGATAGTAAGCGCCGTTCTGGTCGTTCAGGTGCGACTGATGGGGCAGGCTCTGCGCGCCTGGAATCGTGCCGGCGACCCGCGCCGCAGGGGATTGGTTGTCACCGGCGAAATAGTCGGCGGGCCGGGCGTCGACCAGCTGCGCCTGGCTTTCACGGGCGGCTTCGACATCCTCGGTTGACGCAATCAGCTCCTCGCGGAGCGTGGCATCAAACTCGGCGGCATCGTAAGGCTCAGGCTCGCCGCTTGCCACGTCAAAGCCCTGCTGCTCCCAGCCCGCAAAGCCGCCGTTGAGAATGGCAACGTCGTCGTGGCCGAGGACCTTGAGCGTCCAATACACCCGCGCCGCGCTGCCGAAATCGGTGGCGCCGGTACCCGCGGGCACAATCACCACCGCGCTGTCGTTATCGATACCCAGGTCGCCAACCAGCGTTTCCAGATCGCTCACCTCGGGCATCAAGCCCGCTACGCTGTCGCGGGTTTCGCGCCAGCCGTCATCGGTGTAGCTTGAATAGCGGCTGCCCGGAATGCGGGCCTCGGCAAAGCTCTCGGCATCGCCACCATCGTCGATGGACGAGCGCACGTCCAACACCACCAATTCCTCTTCATCGAGATGCTCGTTTAGCCACTGGGCATCCACCAGCGGCGTCATTTCAAACGGCGTTTCTTCAAGTGCTAGGGCCTGGGCGGAAAACCCCAGGGCGCCGATCAGGCCCAATAGTAAGCGGGACATAAAACCTCCATTGCGGTCGCGAGCAACGCTCATCGACCTGAGTAAAACAGGAAAAAGAACGATTGGTACATTAATATGATAATGGGTGATATAAAACCATTATTAAAATGCTTTTTTGGCATAAACGTATAGATAAACGCCCCAATGGTCGTGGCATCGGTGCGAGGCTTGCTTTTGGCAATTGCTGAAAATCATGTGTAAGCAATCGCGCTGATCCACCACTCACTGGTAATGACCCGACAAGGAGCCCGGTATGAGCGCGCACACTACTCCCCCACCACGCTTCTGGCTGAGCGGCAAACGCCATGCCGAGCAGGATGTTTTTTTCCGCCAGACGCTGGAAGCCAAGGGCTGGCAGCAAGGCGACGACGCGCACTGGCAGGCAGCCTGGGTGACCGGCATGCCGCCCAGGGCGGCATTCCAGGCGACGTCTCCCAGCCGCGTGATGAACCACATTCCCGGCAACGCCGCGCTCACGGTCAAAAGCCGCCTGCATGCGGGCTTGAAGGCGCTGCGTGACCGCACCCGGCACCACTTTGGGGAGTTGCACCCCAACACGAAGCGGCTTAATTTCTTCCCCCGCGCCTATGAAATGCCCCACGACTACCCGGCGCTGGTCGAAGACGCCGCCGCGCATCCCGATAAGCGCTGGATCCTGAAGCCGACCAATGCGTCCAAGGGACAAGGGGTTCAGGTGTTGCGCGACCCGGTCCGTGCCCCGCTGGAACCCAACTGGCTGGTGCAGGAATACGTTGCCAACCCGCATACCATCCGCGGCCACAAGTACGTGCTGCGCCTGTATATGCTGATCGCCAGCATCGACCCGCTACGCGTGTATCTCTACGACCAGGGCTTTGCCAAGCTGGCCTCGGCGCCGTGGAGCCCGGACGACATCGACAACCCCTTCAGCCAGCTGACCAACCCCGACATCAACGCGCTCAACCTGGACGCCGAGATTCCGGTGGAGTTTATCGACCTTGACCGCTATCGCCACTGGCTTCGCGAACAGGGCCACGACGACCAGGCGTTGTTTAGCCAGCTGCAGGATCTGGCCACGCTGACCGCGCTGTCCGGCGTCGAGGCGATGCGCGCCCGCTCCCGGGAAGACGGCGCCGACCCGCGGGGCTGCTACGAGCTGATCGGCCTGGACTGTCTGGTCGACGACCAGCTAAAGCCATGGATTCTGGAGTGCAACCTGAGCCCTTCGCTTGGCACCTGCGCCAAGCCCGAGCACGGCGGCGTAGTCGAAGAGGCCGTCAAAACCGGCCTGGTGCAGGACATGATCGCCCTGAACGGGCTTGATCAGCCGCCCCGCGACGAGGCCACCTTCGATGCCGCGGCGCTGGCGGCCGAGCGTGAACGGGCGGGTGGCTTTGTACCGCTCTACCCGACCCGGGACGGCCATCGCTACCTGCCCTTCGTCGGGCTACCCAGCCTTGCCGATTACCGGCTGGCGACCGAGCTCGCTCCGCTGAGCCTGTCTTTCCACGGCCAGGGCGTCAGCGAGCTGATCGACGACGATCGTCTGGCGCTTTATCACCACCCCAGCGGGCACTATTTTCAGCTCAACGACAGCGCAGCGCTGATCTGGCTGCTGGTCAGCGACGGCGCGCCGATCAAAAGCGTAATTGAACAGCTCCAAGAGGCAAGCGGCGGGCAGGTCGATACCGACACCCTGTCCAGCGATCTGTGGGCGACGCTCTCGCTATGGTGGCAACATGGGCTGCTGGCGCCCGGGGATCGCGACATTTCAGTGCCCGACACGACATCTTCCGCTCGCGAGCGTCCCGCCACCTGGCGCGGTACGCTGTTCTTCGATCAGCGCCGCTGGTCGATCAGCGCGCCCGAGGGCCCCGTGTCAGCCATGATTACCGAGACACTGACGCCGCTGCTGGACACCGACGGCAACACCGCCGACACATCACTGCATGTCCTGGAAAGCGCCAACGGTTATTGCCTGACCAGCGACAGCCGGGTGATTCGCTCGCGCCTGCGCCTCGACGACATCGTCCCCGCCATCACCCAGCACTGCCTGTCCCACGCTGCCAGTAACGGCCAGCTGGTGCTCGATGTCGCCCTGCTGAGCCGGGCGGAGGGGCACGTCGTCTGCGTTGTGCCCAACCAGGCGCCTGCCCAGGCAATGGACACGCTGACAACCGTGGCGGCGCATCATGGCCTTGCCCTGACACGCGGGGCACGCCTCTCCCTGCCCGCACCGAACACCCTGGAACCGCTTAATCTACCGCTTGAGGATGCCGGGTTCCTGTTTCAGGAACGCGGCCCTTGCGTTGGGCTTTTATGGCTTGATGACGCCCCGAGCGACAGCTCCGAAGCACCGTCGTCGCTCGAATTGCTCGGCGCCCTGCTGCCCAGAGCCCTGGAAACAGCAGACCATCAACAAGGATTAAGCCCTGATGCTTTAACGGCGCTGCAGCATATGGCCCAAGGCTCGCATTGCGCGCGGCTGGCCAGCACGTCAGTTGATGCTGTTAACCAGTGGCTTAAACAGACACCACTTTTACCCTCTTCCCAGGCCGCGGTATAGCGGCAGGAAGTCGCGCCATCTGGCGCATTTGCTTATGACACTATTAAGGAGAAGCCTCATGTCTCAACACGAAGCGAAACGTCGTTTACTGAGCCGCCTTGGCCGCCGGTTCGGCTATACCGCCCCTGCCCTGGCGCTGGTCGCGGGTGGTCTGGCCTTTCAGGCCCAGGCCGACGAGCCCACCGAAGGATTCACCTCGATGCAGGAAGCGCCCATGATGCTGGCCGAAGGTGGCTCTGAGGGCGAAGCTGAAGCGGAAGGCGAAGGTGAAGGCGAGGGAGAAGCAGAAGGCGAAGGCGGTGCCGAAGCCGGCTAACACCGGCCCTGCCCGTCAAACTAACTGCTTCTGTGCCGGTGTACGCACCGGCACACTTCACCGGGAGGCTAATGACCATGTCGACATCATCACTGTCGCCACTGATAGACGAAAACGTGCAAACGCTCGCGCAACTCGCCCAATTGCTTGGCCGCGTCTCGGCACACGACTACCAGCGCCCGCTTGGCGCCAAGGGTACTCAGTCGCTGGGCAAGCACGTTCGCCATATCCTTGAGCACTACCAAACCCTGCTGGATGCCTGCGCGACGTCATCTCCCCAGACGATCTTTGACTATGAAAATCGCCTGCGGGAAGCGGCGCTGGAAACCCAGCCCGGCTATGCGGGTGACCGTACTGAAGCGCTGCAGGCGGGGCTCACGGCATTGGCGACCATGCCACACGATGCCGCTCTGACGCTGAACTATCCGGTTAAGGGTGACGCCGACGATTCGGTAGCACTGCCCACCAGCCTGGGCCGGGAGCTGGCGTTTCTAACCAGTCACAGCATTCACCATATGGCGCTGCTGGGCCTGCTCTGCGAACAGCTGGGCATCGCGCTACCCGAGCACTTCGGCGTTCACCCATCGACGTTGCGTTACTGGGCGCGGTCATCAAGTCAGAAAGAACTGTCCGCTTAGCCGACTTGATAGTTATTCCAAAGACCGCGCTGACGATAACGTCTTGAGGCGCGCATCCACTCTCGAACTCAGCATGGGTTTTGCCAGCAGGAAACCTTGAAACTCGTCTACGCCAAGCGTTTTGAGCAGCGCATATTCTTCTTCTCTTTCAACGCCCTCGGCGAGTACGATAATCCCCATGGCATGACCCAGCGTGACAACGGCCCGGCAGATCGCCTGGTTATAGGGTTTGTCGGGCAAGTCGGTGATAAATTCCCTGTCGAGCTTAAGCCGCTGGGCAGGTAAATCGCGCAGGTAGGCCAACGATGTGTGGCCTGTGCCAAAGTCATCCAGTGCAATATCAATGCCGATCTCGCGTAGCCGTTGTAACTGCTGGCGGCCTTGGCTGATATTTTCCATCAGGCTGCTTTCGGTCACTTCAATTTCCAGGTCATGGGCGGGCAGCTTGTAGCGCGCCAATAGGGTTTCTATCAGCTCAGGCAGCTCGGGGTCATGAATATGCTCGGCCCCCAGATTGACCGCCACGCGCAGCGGATAGCCGATTTGTCGCCACTTGGCCGCTTGGGCACAGGCGTGGGTTAGCGCTAACCGACCAATGGGCACAATCAAGCCACTTTCCTCCGCCAGAGGAATGAACTCACCTGGTGATACCATGCTGCCATCGGGTTGTGGCCAGCGAATCAGGGCCTCAGCGCCGACCGCCACACCCTGCGAATCGAACTGGAGCTGGTAGTGCATCAAGAGGATATCGTTTTGAATAGCATCTTTTAAGGCGGTCAAGCGCTGATGGCGTTGGTGCAGGTGAGCGTTGAGTTCATGAACGAAAAAGCGGTAGCGCTGCTGACCCTGTCGCGCTTGGTGGGCGGCCAAATGGGCATGACGTAACAGCTCACGCGCATCTTCTCCGTCTTGCGGGCCCAGGGCGATACCCGCTGCCATCTGACACTCGATGCGCTCACCGTCGACGTCAAGGGGCTCGGCCAGGCTCTGGAGCCATCGCTCAACGCCTGCTGCCAAACGGGAAAGCGACTCCGTATGCGGCAGTAGCACTGCAAAGGTATCACCGTCCAAACGGGCCGGGGTGGCTGCCTCGTCCACCTGCTGGCGTAAACGCTCTGCCAGGACAATGAGCACCTGATCACCGCCCTGGTGACCCAGCAAGCTATTCACCAGGCGAAAGTTTTCCAGATCCAGCACTATCAAGGCGAACCCGCGTTTGTGGTCAGCACGGCGATAGACTTGATCAACACGGTCGTAAAGCACATGCCGGTTGATTAAACCGGTCAGTTCGTCGTAGTGGTTACGCTGCTCTAACGCATGCTCATAGGCTTTTCGGTCCGTAATGTCAGTGCCGTAAAGATTGACATAGTTGGCATCGACAAGGGGGTTCAGCGTCAATAACAGCCAGCGCTGTGCCAGGTAACACTCTTCTTCAACGAGCTCTCCGCTTTTCAACGCGCTATCGACACGCGCTTGCCAGGCCGAGGGGACTCGCAATTGCCGGGGTGTGTCATCGTTTGGCGCATCGCAACGCCAGTGATCGAGCAGCGGACGGGCAGCACTATTGGCATAAAGTAACTCCCCGCGCTGGTCGATGCGCAGCACCGGCTGACGATTCTCCTCGGGAAACCGGGCAAGGCTTGCCACAAGCGCCTGGGCTTCGCGGCGCTCGGCAATTTCCTGGCGTAGCCGACGGTTGGCGTCCGTCAGCGCCTGGGAGCAGTTGGCCATGTGCCGAGAGAGATTGAACCAGTTACGCCACGCCATTTTGGGCTCCCGATGCAGGAAGCGCAGGCGATGATTCGGGCAGCGTGGGCACGACAGGATGGGCGACGCGACTGAGCTCCAGGGCAAGCTGGTGATTGCTGGCTGAGCGTTCGATCGCTTTTTGCGTGTCATCCAGTACCTGCTCCAGGTCACGTATGACACCTCGGGTTGCCTCCACCTGCCGCATCGCATGACCAGCTGCCTCATCGGCGGCGCCAGTGGCATGGTCGATCGCCGTCGAGACCGTTTCGACGCCGCGCTGACCGGCCTGGCTTTCGGCTTCGAGCGCGTCGATTTGCGCCTGCAGCGCCTGCATCTTCTGCTTGACGTCGGTTGTGGTAGCGGAGAGCGCATCCAGCCGCTGATGAATATCATTAGCCGCGTTGGCCGCGCTGTCTGCGAGCTTATTGACCTCCATCGCCACGACGGCAAAACCGCGACCGGCTTCTCCCGCTCTTGCGGCCTCTACCCGCGCATTGACGGCCAGCAAATTCGTTTGGGTGGCGATGTGCTGAATGCTGGCCGCCATGCCTTGAATATCGTCAAACTGCTGGCTGAACGTGGCCACCGCGTCAGCCGTTTGCTGCGTGAGCGAACGTCCCTCCGACATGCCATCGGCAACATGCTGAATACGTGTATTCACATCGGCGGCGTCATGGTTGGCCTGGCGTAGCGTTTTACAGCTCTGTTCGGCTGTCACTTGAAGGTGCTCGGCCTCTTTTCCCGTCCCACGACTGTGGGAAAGCACCTGCTCGATGAAGGCATGGCGCTGTTGAGAGGCCTGATTCACCGTATGGGCGTTATGGGCAATCTTGTCGGCAAGTCCGGCAATGTCGTCAAACCGGTCGGCCTGCCGTTGGCTGGTGCGGCCAAAGTGCTGCTTGGCGCCGGAGGCGCCCAGCCATGACACGCAGAACGGAACTAGCATGGTCAAGGCAAACTGCCAGACACTGAAGCCGCTTAACGCCCACAGCGCTTCAAATTGATTGATCACTGTCAGCACGGGCCCAACGACCAGTGCCGTTTTCAGAGCCCGATGCCAAAGTGGCGGATGACTATCGCTCTGGGCGTTGTGATTTCCCCAATGATGTACGTCTGCTGCCGACATAAGATCCCCTTACTGTGCCTTCAAGTGCCGAACCAGGTCATGGAATGATCGTTCCCGATCATAGTGTACGACGGTTCAAGAGCTTTGTATTTATTTATGAGCCTCTGCTCAATGGGACGACCGACGCCTGAAACGACCACTCGCTAGCAGCTTGCCGCTGCTGGCTCATCCATCAAGCTATAAACCGTAATGGCGTTGGTCTCGCCAGGCGGTTCGACCACCTCTTGATAAAAGGAGGATAACGAACGTATCTGGTCGTCAGGCTCAGCAAAATGCGCCAGCAGCCGAACCCTGTCCAGAACGTCGGTTCCCTCCGCGCCAATGACCCCTTGCGTTATCAGCATGTCCTCTAACTGCTCGATGCCAGACTCGACACCCTCGACGCTCTCGAAAACCTGAAAGTAGGTATTCCCCTGTTCGTCCTCCCCCACCTTGATGGGGTGGTCGATGATATTGACCTGCGTGTTAATGGGCACTGCATCAAAGACGGACTCGATATCCTCGGGGTACATGCGTATACAGCCACGACTGGCCCGCATGCCGATACCGTCGGGCTGGTTCGTGCCATGAATCAGATAGCCGGGGATATCCAGCAGGATGGCGTACTCGCCGAGCGGGTTATCGGGTCCGGGAGGCACGATCTCTGGCGGTGGGTCACCCCGCTCGGCCGCTTCCTGACGCATCGAACTGGGCGGATACCAGGCCGGCTGTTCCAGCCGCATGGTGGTCTGGGTAATGCCCAGCGGTGTATCGTACCCCTCTCGCCCAATGCCGATGGGGTAGGTCGCCACGCGCGACGGCTGCCCTTCGTCCGTCTCGGGATAATAGTAGAGCCTCAACTCGGCAATGTTGATCACCACCCCCTTGCGCTCGACGTCCGGCAGGATATGCCGTCGCGGAATCGTCACCGAGGTTCCTTCGCCGGGCACCCAAAGACTGACATCCGGGTTGGCGGAGCGGATTTCCTCGTAGCCCACCTTATGTTCCCGGGCGATATCCAGCAGCGTATCGTCTTTATTGGCGATGACTTCGTAGTCCTGCCCAATCAGGTCGCCCTGCGCCGGTATCGCATAATAACCGTCCGCATTCGGGTCTGGCTGGGCCGTGGCAATCCCGGGAAGCATCACCGCCCCCACTATAAGGGCGATATAAGTTCGCTTGGGGGCATACTCAGGATTTACGGGTGTGCACACTCGGCTCATGGGTTTTCTTTACTCGTCATTTCAGGGTGGATGTGTAATCTCGGGATATTGCGCAACCAAGCGTGTAGTAACCATTTCAAAAGTCATGTCAAAGACGGCGCCTTCGCCTCTCGCCAATGCAACCGGTGAGGGTCAAAACCATTCGCCAAGCGCGGTTTGATAATGTCGAAATAGGGCGAGAGGTCAAAATCTCGCGGGGTGAACAACGAATAATGGCGCTGCGTCATCAACTGATCGCTGCCGTCAGCCTTCGATGCTGACGATGCATCACCTTCTTCGATGGGCAAGACTGGATAAAATACCGACTGGAACGCCTGGGCGATCAGCGTTGAGCAGATGGCGCGGGTAGGATCACCGCTTCCCAGCGTCAGAAAGCGCTTTCGAAAGCGCTGCGGCACGGGTGGCAGGGGGAAGAAATAACGCCCAAGGTCAACAATGTTGTGCAGGTCGTATCGCTGTCCAAGCCGCTGGCCAACATACGCCATCAACGCCGCTATTTCGCTGTCGTGTAAACCGACTGGACGGCAGATACGCAAATGACAGCCCTGAAACTCGTCCAGCCCCACCAGACGAACGCCTTCCGCCACGTCGGCCTCGATAAAGCATTCCTCTCCCTGAGCACCAAGGCGCCGGGCTTGATCGGCGCCCAGGTATAGTGCCGCATGGGACCATGACGACTGGGTCAGGTATTGGATGACCACGCTCAGTCGTGATGATCCCTCAACGAGCAAGACATCGCCGGGCTGTAACAACGACGCCAACTGCTCATTGCTTGGCCCCGCACTCAACTTGTCATGGCGTGGGCAGGACAACCAGCAACTCATCATGTAACCCATGCGATGCAGTACTGCTTTCATCTCTGCCCCTCCCGATCTTATTCCTTACTGGTTAGTGGAGTGGCACCTCAGAACTTTACAATTTTTTTCTCCTGAATCGGTTATCTGGATTTTTGGCGTTGACCATTGTCATTTATGAACCAATTGTTCCATAATCAAGGAGCGCAATGCAGCCATGCTGCATCAACTGATTGTTTATCGATCCAAGGAGAGCGAAATGGCCGATTTTCCATTACATACCGCCGATAGCGCACCCGAAGCAGCGCAAGCGAACCTGAAAGCCGCCGAAAAGAAAATGGGCTTCTTGCCGAACATCTTTGCCAAGATGGCCGAGGCGCCGACGCTTCTCGAAGCCTATATGACCCTTGACGGCATCTATGCCAAGACCAGCCTGAGCCCGGTGGAACAGCAGGCGGCCCTGCTCGCCATCAGTGCCGATAACCACTGTGCGTTCTGCGTCGCCGCCCATACCGGTGGCATTAAACAAGCCGGTGCCGACGACGAGACCGTCAAGGATCTGCGCGACCGCAAGACACCCAGCGATGCCAAGCTGGCTGCCGTGACGCGCTTTGCACGCCACTTGAACGCTCAGCGTGGCTGGGCCGAGCAAGCCGAGCTGGATGCCTTCCTCGAAGCAGGTTTCACCCATCAGCAGGTGCTGGAGCTGGTCATTGCCTGCGCGCTGAAAACACTCTCGAACTACACCAACCACCTTGCCGGCACACCGCTCAACGAAGCGCTCAAGCCGCTTGCGTGGGAAGCACCCGCGTCATAAGGGATCAGAGGCGAGTATGAGCATGAACACTTTTCTGCTATCAGACCTTGTCGTTGAGGACTAACGTGACAACTGCCACGCACTCACCCGATGAACATATTGCGGCGCTGCGACCCAAACTCGTCGCCTTTGCTCGCCTACAGCTTCGCGATAATGCGGCGGCCGAGGATACCGTGCAGGACACGCTGGTCACCGCACTGGAAAAGCACGATACCTTTGGCGGACGTTCCGCGTTTGAAACCTGGGTCTTTGGTATTCTCAAGAACAAGATACTCGAAAGACTCCGCCAGCAGGGTCGTTACGTGGCATGGCAGAGCGACGACCAGAGCGACGAAGACGCGCTGGACAGCCTGTTTCAGGACAATGGACGCTGGCAGGCGACGACGCGACCCAAGCCCTGGGGCGAGCCCGACCAGGTGCTCGAAAACAAGGCCTTCTGGAAAGTGCTGGATACCTGCCTGATCGCACTACCGGACAACACCGCCCGCGTGTTCACGATGCGTGAGCTGATGGGGCTTTCAACACCGGAGATCTGTGAGGTTCTCGAGATCACCGAGGCCAACTGCTGGGTCATCCTGCACCGCGCGCGACTGAAGCTGCGCCACTGTATCGAAAAAGGCTGGCTGGCCTGAAAGGAACCTGGCCTGGAGCGCACTGAACATGAGACAGCCATCAGCAATGCGTAACGATTCATCATGTCTGGTGCCATGCCTGCCGATATTCGCGAGAGGGTTATTGTATGATCATGTGCCGTGAAGCGACGCGCCTGATGTCGTTAAAACAGGACAGAGCGTTGACACTTCGCGAGAGAGCGTCGCTCCGTTTTCATCTATCCATGTGCGGTGCCTGCCGCGCCTGTGCGCGTCAGTTCGATCTTCTGCATGCCATTGGCGACCACCATCCTGCGGCGTTAAAAACCCCGCCGACGTCCGATGATAAGCAGACGCGCGAGGAGTAACGCCGTGCGCCCATTCCATCACGCGATAGCGATCGCAGGCCTGGTGCTCGCCAGCGACACAGCCATGGCCGAGATCCGCCTGACGCCCAACCAGATCATGACCTGGCCCACCCGCAGCTTTGACGGCGAGACGCGCTACGCCATCGTCGACAAAGACGGGACGCAGGTCATCGAAGCCCAGTCCCGGGGGCAGGCATCTGCGCGCTACCTGGAGCGCGAGATCGACCTGGACGAAACCCCTTACTTGCACTGGTGCTGGCAGGTGGATTCCACCTACCAGGGACTCGATGAGACCACCAAGGCGGGCGACGACTACCCTGCCCGCGTCTACGTGGCCCGCAAAACGGGGCTGCTCCCCTGGCAGGTACAGTCTGTCAACTACGTATGGTCGTCCACACAAGACGCCGGCAGCACCTGGACCAATGCGTTTACCGACCGCGCCGAACTCATGGCCCTGCAAGGCGGCCCATCGAAAGTCGGCGAATGGGTCGCTGAAGTACGCAACGTGCGTGACGACTTTGCCACCTTGTTCGGTGACGCCGTGACCGCCGTCGACGGGGTCGCCTTGATGAGCGACGGCGACAACTCAGGCAATGATGCCACCGCTTGGTTCGCCCAACTGGGCTTTTCCTCCAGCAACACCCCTCCCCCCTGCCCCTGACCTCCTCTGGCAAGCGTTGAATGTTCAGGCAGGCTACAGGCAAATGAAGGCGTAAATTCTTTAGCTTTTAACCATAGACATATTTACTATAAAGAAGACTCATGCTGTACAAAAAAGAAACACTTGTTATTATTTATACAATTACTGTATCAGGAAGCACTATTCAACTATAAAAGAGTGCCGACTGAGATCTGTTTAGTCATGTTTTGGGAGCCAATGAATGAAGTTGACGTCACGCATGTCACCCACTCGCCAGGCGCTGATGGCGCATACGGCCTGTATCGAGTTCACCCCAACGGGCATTATTAAAACGGCGAGTCAACGCTTCCTGGACGTCATGGGCTACCGGCTTGACGAGATCGAAGGCCAGCACCACCGTATGTTCTGTCGCCATGAAGACGCCAGCAGCTCGGCTTATACGGCTTTCTGGCAAACGCTTGCCGGTGGCGAAAGCGTGCAGGGCAAATTCAAGCGCGTGACTGCAGAAGGGAAGAACGTTTGGCTCGAGGCCAGCTACTTCCCTATCCGCAACCGTAATGGACGCGTGACGAAGGTCTTCAAGGTCGCCAACGATATTACCGAGGCCCATCAGGAAGCGTGGCGTAAAGATGCTGTCCTCCAGGCCCTTGACAGCTCCATGGCGGTGATCGAATTCACGCCAACGGGCGAGATCCTCAATGCCAACGCCAATTTCGAGCGGGCCATGGGGTATCGTAACGAGCAACTGGTAGGCACCCATCACCGCCGGTTCTGCACGGACGCTTTCGAACAGCAGCACCCGCACTTTTGGCAAGAGCTCGCCAACGGAGAGTTCAAGCAGGGCAAGTTCGAACGACTGGATGCCAAGGGCAACAGTATCTGGCTGGAGGCGACCTATAACCCGATTGTCGATGCCGAAGGTCAGGTCTACAAGGTGGTCAAGTTTGCCACCGACATTACCACCGCCGTGCAGGAAGCCAATCAGGCGAAGGAAGCCGTCCTGGCCGCACAGCAGACGTCGTCGCAAACCGAACAAATCGCCCAGAACGGACTATCGCACCTGCAGCACGTACTGGACGACGCCCAACAATCGGCTCAGGCGCTCAAAGAAGCTCAGCAATTGGTTGAATCGCTTAACGAACAGGCCAAAAGCATCAACATGATTACCGATGCCATCGCCAAGATTGCCAATCAAACCAATCTGCTGTCGCTGAATGCCGCCGTCGAGGCGGCGCGCGCCGGCGAGCAGGGGCGCGGCTTTGCCGTGGTCGCCAACGAAGTCCGACAACTGGCCAAAGGATCCAACGATGCCGTGGCCGAGATTACCCGTGTGCTCAAGGATAATAGCGAGCTGGTCGACCGCACCACCGAGACCATGAAGCAGGTGATCGACCGCAGCCAGTCCAGTCAGACAAGTATCGGGGAAATTGAAACGATCGTGAACGAGATACTAACGGGCTCGCGCAATGTCTCGACGTCCATTGATCAGTTAGCGCTCGAGGCCGCAAGTTAGGTTGCCTTTCCCCCAGCCTTCGCTCGATAACACCTCTCTCGCAAACCAAAACGCCAGCGCATCATGCGCTGGCGTTGACGTGCCGCGTGTAAAGACGACGCCTGAAGCGATTAACGCAGCGTTGTTTTGCGCAGGTACGGCAGTACCGCCTCAAAGTCACCGAATTTCTGCCTGGCGTCTTCGTCCGAGACGCTGGGCGGAATGATGACGTCCTGGCCGACCGTCCAGTCAGCCGGGGTCGCCACGCCGTGCTGGGTGGTCGCCTGAAGAGCGTCAAGCGCGCGCAGGATTTCGGCGAAATTACGCCCGACGGTCATGGGATAGGTCATGGACAGCTTGAGCTGCTTGTCCGGGCCGATGATAAATACCGAGCGAACCGTGGCGCTGTCGGCGGGTGTCCGGCCGTCCGGCAGGTAGGCGTCTTCGGGCAGCATGTCGTAGAGCTTGGAGACCTTGAGTCCGTCGTCGGCGATGATCGGAAAGTCGACATCGCTGCCGCTGACGGTCTTGATATCGTCGCCCCAGCGTTTGTGATCTTCGACACCGTCTACCGAGACACCAATCACCTTGGTGCCGCGCTTCTTCCACTCGTCGCTGAGCGTGGCAACGGCGCCGAACTCGGTCGTGCAGACTGGGGTGAAATCTTTCGGGTGAGAGAACAGGATCGCCCAGCTATCGCCAATCCAGTCATGGAAGTGGATAGTGCCGTGGCTGGTTTCAGCCTCGAAATCGGGAACCACTGCATTGATACGTAGTGACATGCCTTCCTCCTGTGGGTTGAAATACCCTAATGCTTTATGCGTCTTTCAGACCCTTCACTATAGAACATAAAGTGCTAAGCAAGCCAATTCCAAACCGGCTAATCAGCATATAAACATGCCCACCGCCGAACATAGCAGGGGCAACGGTTCGCTGGGTCGATGAATCGACTAGGCGCTGTCCGACCTCGCCGGTTTTGGATCACCTTTATTTTCACGCTTGACCCGCTTGAGCCACACCTGTTTGGCGTAGCTGCGCAGGTTATCGACGTTGTCAGTTTCGTCGACAATGTCCTGCCCCAGAATCGTTTCGATGATGTCTTCCAGGGTAATCAGGCCGACAAAGGTACCGTGCTCATCGTAGATTACCCGCATGTGCAGCCGGTCATGCAGCATGGAGGCGAATACCTGCTCCACGTTATGCGACACATCCACGCTGGCAATCGGGTGCATCATGTCCTTCATGGTCTTGTCGGCGTCGGCGTGATACATGTCAGCCTTGTGCACGTACCCGAAAGCCTGCTCGCCGTTGTCCATCACCGGGAAGCGGGTGAACGGCGTATCGCTGTAGGCGGCTTCAAACTCGGCCACGGTGAGGTGCGGCAGTACCGTCTGGCAGACGGTGCGCGGCGTCATGGCCTTGCCCACCGGTATATCGTGCAGGTTGAGCATATTGACGATGGTGCGCGTTTCGTCGGCATCGAGCACCTTCTCTTCCAGCCCTACCCGCGCCAGCACCTTGATCTCGTCGCGCAGGTCGACATCGTGCTCGGACTTGCCCAGACGGCGGGTAATTTGCTCGGACATCCAGATGAACGGCAGCAGAATGACGATCAGCGGCTTGAGCAGGCGCGGCAGCAGTGGCGACAGCCCGCGCCAATAGGTCGCCCCGATGGTTTTCGGAATGATCTCGGAAAGCACCAGGATCAACATGGTCATGACCGCCGACACGATGCCGATCGACGACTCCCCGAACACCACGGCGGCCTGGGCACCGACGGCGGTCGCCCCCACTGTGTGGGCAATGGTATTGAGGGTAAGAATGGCCGCCAGCGGGCGATCGATGTTGTTTTTCAGCTGCGACAGCGAGGCGTGAAGCTTGGGTCTATCTTCTTTTTGCTTGGCGATATAGCTCGGCGTGATCGAAAGCAGCGCTGCCTCCATGATGGAACACAGGAATGAGAACCCGATAGACAGGACGGCGATCGTAATAAGAAGGACCATGTGAACCCGAGGTGATGAATGATCACGCGTTTATAGGGACATGACACGCCGATGTCAATGCGTGGCAAGCGCTTCCCGACGGGGCGTAAGCGGGCACTCGCTTGGGCCGAGCTTGGCAGGCCATGGTCGCGTGTATTTTGCCGTCCTGCCCCACACCCTATACTATAGCCTCCATAAGACATCCAACTGGCCCTGCCTACCACAGGACAACATGCGATCGACTTCGCCGCGCCTTTATCTCCGCTTGTTATTGGCGGCCACCCTGCCATTGATCCTGGTAACGTCCACGTTATTTCCTGTGTTGGATATGCACATGGAAACACGCCTGGACGGGGTACGGGATGAAGCCAAGGGTATTTTGCGCGTGGGCGAAGAGGCGCTGGTTCGCGAGATCAACGAAACGCTCAACTATGCGCTCGCCATTGCGGAAATGCCGACCCTTCAACAGCGGTTGGAGGGCAATCTCCCGGTTGGTGAGGGTGCCGTGTCGTCCAGGGATCCGACGCAACTCAGCGTTTTTTTGAATGCCTTCATTAATCATACGCCTCGCTACAGCAAACTCGTCCTCATCGATAATGAGGGCAATGAAATGCTTCGCGCTCCACAGGACACCGACGCCGAACCACACTTGGGCAGGCATAATCACGCCCACACGGATTACTTCAAAGGCGCCTCCAAGCTGTTCCCGCGAGATATCTATCTATCGCCGCCGGGGCGCAATCTGCAATATGAGATGGCAAGCGGCGAAGCCATTCCCGTCGTCAATGTCGCCACCCCTATCTTCAATAGCCAGCGAGAACGCAAGGGGGTCGTGCTGCTCAGCCTCAACTGGCAGCATTTAACCCAGTCTCTTTACCAATCCATGCAGGTAAACCCCCAGGCCAAGGTCTTGCTTGTCGATGCACAGGGTGGCTGGCTATTGACCCGAGGCACCCACCAGCTTCCTGACTTATCATTCGGCGATGATTACGCCAACGCCGCCCCGGATCCATGGAGCCTGCTGTCGGGCACGCTTGAAGGCGACATCCGCCTTGACGACCGCATGCTCTACTTTCAGACGGAAGACGTTCGCACCAAGTTCTACAACAGCCTGGCGGGACGGATCTTCAGTACCGGCGATACGCTCCCCTGGGTCATGGGCGTGACCTTGCCGACGCCCAGTTGGCGATCGTTGCTGAAAGAAGAAACGTCGGTGCTCTGGTTCCTGGGACTCCTTTATGTCACCGCCGTTGCGTTTGGCGTCTATTGGGCTTTTAGCAGCCACCAGCAGCATAAGCTGCGCCAAAATGCCCAGCAGCAAGCCGCCGAAGTGCGCAGCCTGTATGAAGGCGCCCCCTGCGGCTATCACTCGTTGAACGCTGACGGGATCGTCATCAAGATGAATCGCACCGAGCGCCGCTGGCTGGGATTTGACGCTGACGAGGTAGTGGGCCAGTTGCGCTACCGCGACGTCATATCCCCCGACACCCAGGACGCCTTCGATGTAGCCTTTGCACAGGTCGTCGCCGGCCAGCCGGGCGAGGCGGAATGCACGCTGCTGACGCGTCACGGCGACCAGCGACATGTGGTCATCCAGGCTTCCGGCTACCGTCGGCACGGGCGTTTCATCTATTCGCGCGCAACCGTGTTCGATCTCACCGAACGCAAGCAGCTTGAAGAAAAGCTGCTCGCCCAGGCGATGACCGACCCGCTCACCGGGGTGTTCAACCGCCGCTATCTGCAGTCCCAGGCCACCAATGAAATATCGCGAGGCCTCAGGAGCAACACACCGCTTTCATTGATTACCATTGATATCGACCACTTCAAGCGGATCAACGACGAGTACGGGCACGATGCCGGCGATGAAGTCCTGAAACGCTTGACGACGGTGGTCAGCGGACTGCTGCGTCAGGAAGACCTGCTGTGTCGGGTAGGCGGTGAGGAGTTTGCCATTCTGCTGCCCAACACGGCCATCTCCCAGGCAGAGCAGATCGCGGAGCGCATTCGCACTACCATCGACACCCATGAGGTGACGATCGAACACGAGGGTGATCATCAGACGCTGCATATTACCGCGTCTTTCGGCGTTACCCATGTAGAGCTGAACGAAACCACCTTGAAAGCCGCGCTCAAGCGTGCCGACAAGGGCCTTTATGAAGCCAAGGAAACTGGGCGAAATCGTATTGTGGTGAGCCATTGAAACACCAACGCCCCCTGACCAAGGGGGCGTTGGAAGACATGCAATCAAAGCGTTACGTCATGGTCACGCAAACACCTGCGTCCACTCATTACGCTTGTCCAGCAAGGCCTTGGCAAGCTCCTGGGCGCCTTCAAGGCTGTGACTGGCCGCCCAGCCGCACTGCATTTCATTGCAGGCAGGCACTTCGGTAGCATCGAGAATATCTTTGAGGGTTTTCTCGAGGATCTCGATCACGCCGTCGTAATCGTCGTGGTTGATCATCGCGATGTAAAAGCCGGTCTGGCAGCCCATGGGGCTGATATCGACCACTTTATCGGTATGATTGCGCGACATCTCAGCCATCAGGTGCTCCAACGAATGGAGCGCCGGCATATCCATGTGGCCTTTGTTCGGCTGGCAAATGCGCAAATCGTATTTATGAATCCGGTCGCCGTTCTGGCCTTCCTTGATATCGGCCAAACGGACGTAGGGTGCTTTTACCTTGGTGTGATCCAGGTTAAAGCTCTCGACGTTCATCTTTTGCTCGGTCATCTTAGCTCCTTTCCGCTGTACGTAGCTGACTTGGCCCTATTGTACACCTTTGAATTACACCTTGGGCGCGTCGAAATTCCAGGGTTCATCGGTGTAGACACAGACGTTGGCGTCTTCGATATCGCCATCGGGCGCCTCAACCTGCTGGGCGAAGAAATCCTGGATTTCCTTGCGCTGACAATGGGCTTCGAACTCTTCGCGGCTGGCCCAGATTTCATGGAAGACAATCGGGTAGCTGGTGCCCTGGGCGAAGGGGTTATCGATCTGACGCGTCACGGTATAGTGAATACAGGCATCTTCACGATGCGCGTTGGGCTCCAGTGCCTGAAGCGCCTTGAAGACGGCTTCTTCTTTTCCGGGCTTGGGTTTGAAACCGGCAATACAATAGATCTTTTCTGACATGATGGCATCCTAAGTCGTTGAGCGCTCACTATTATGCGCTTACCTGGTGCGTCTGGACAACGCGACCTGGTGAACGTTCAGCGCCTTCACTGAGCCGCACGCTCGGCGACATCGTTCAGTACGCCCGCAATGTTGTCGAGTGGGAGATCACACCCCTCAAGCCCATGGCGCTCGGCCAGGTAGTGAGGGTCGTTCCACTCCAGGCGCACGCCGTCATCGGTTTCACGCACCACCATTTTCTGCGGCAAATCCAGCGCAACGCTGCCCTGACACTGCATCATCGGCGTACCGGCCTTAGGATTGCCGAAGATGAAGGTCATGGTCGGGGCGAGCTCAAGGTCGTTGTTCGCCGCATTTTGACCATGGTTCACGGTGGCCATCAGGCTCAGGCCGTTGTCATCCAGGGCGTCGTTAAGCTGCCTGACGACCGTGGAAAAATTGGTCTCGCTGGTCAGGTGTTCAATGCCGTTATCGCCTTCGGCCAGCGCCGGCTGACTGAGCAACCCACCCACCGTCGCCAACGCCAATAAAGGTAAAAAGCGCATATTGTTTCCTTGTCTATACGTTGAGTAAGCGGTCGGCCAATGACTCGAGATCCGTGACCGTCATATCGGGCTCTAACCCCCAGGGGTCGAAGGGCGCATCCGAGTGGCGGCGTACCCAGGCACTGCGCAAGCCGGCGTGGGTGGCACCAATCACATCGAAGGGGTTGCTGGAAATCAGCCAGGTCTGCTCGGGGCGGGTTTCCAGGCGGTTGCGTAAAAATGCATAAACCGACGGGTCGGGTTTGAAGCGTTTGATATCGTCGACGCTTACCACGTCGTCCATGTGCTGATCGACCCCCGCGCGCTTCAGCAAGGCAGAGACCGCATCGGCGGTGCCGTTGGAAAACGCCACGCAGCGCATTCCCGCGTCGCGTAGTTGATCAAGCGCAGGCACCACATCGGGGAAGGCGGGAAGCTCGGCATACACGGCCATCAGGTGATCCTGGTCGTTATCCGAAAGCCCAGTCTGCAGGGCGCGGTCGGTGAACACCAGGGCTTCCCGTGTGCACTGCGAGAACGGCACATAGGCCCCCATCAGACCGTGACGAAAGCTGTACTCCAGCTGCTTATCGCGCCAGCGGCGGGCAAATTCAGCGGCTTTATCCGGCTCGGTCAGGCGTCGTTCAAGCTCAACCTTGACCCCTTGGGTATCAATCAGCGTGCCATACACATCAAATGCCAGTACGGGCTGCATGGAAACTCCTCGGATTAATAGTGAAACGTGGGGCTATTAAGCATAGTCGAGGCGTTGAAAAACAAAAACGCCGCTGCACAGGCAGCGGCGTTAATCCGGCAAAGGCTCTCTTTACACTGTGAACGCGGCTTCTTTGTCGCCGGTTTTCAGATCGCCCGCGCGTACCAGTTCGTCGGTGACTCGGTCGATGGCGCGCTTGGCACGACCAATCATGTCGTCGATTTCGTCACGGTTGATGGTCAGCGGCGGCGCAAAGCCGAGGATGTCACCCTGCGGCATGGCGCGGGCAATCAGGTTCTCTTCCATGGCCGCGGCGGCCACGCGGGGGCCGACCTTGAGCGCCGGGTCGAAGTGCAGGCGCTGCTTGGCATCCGGCGAGAATTCGAGCGCGGCCATCAGGCCAACGCCGCGCACGTCGCCCAGCAGCGGGTGGCCTTCGAACGTGGCCTTGAGCTGCTGCTGAAAGTAGCCGCCGGTTTCCGCCGCGTTGCCCACCAGGTTTTCACGCTCGATGATGTCCAGGTTGGCAAGGCCGGCCGCACAGCCAAGGGCGTGGCCGGAGTAGGTCCAGCCGTGGCCGATGGGGCCGTATTCACCGGTGCCCTGCTCGAGCACCTGCCAGACTTTCTCGCCGACAATCACGCCGGACAAGGGCTGGTAGGCGCTGGTTAACCCCTTGGCGATGGTGATCAGGTCGGGCTTCATTTGATAGTGATGGCTGCCGAAGTCCGAGCCGGTACGCCCAAAGCCGCACACCACTTCATCGGCAATCAACAGCACGTCGTACTTGGCCAGCACCGCCTGGATGGCTGCCCAGTAACCCTCGGGGGGCGGTACGATGCCGCCGGTGCCGAGTACCGGCTCGCCGATGAAGGCCGCCACGGTATCCGGGCCTTCTTCCAGAATCATCGCTTCCAGCTTGTCCGCACAGTAGGCAGAGAACTCGAGCTCGGTCATGCCGTGCTGCTCGGCAGCCCGCAGGTAATAGTGCGGCGCTTCGGTATGCCGAATAGTATCGATCGGCAGGTCGAAATGATCGTGAAAGGCTTTCAGGCCGGTCAGCGATCCCGACGCAATGCCGGAACCGTGATAGCCGCGCATCCGCGAGATGACCTTTTTCTTCTGCGGCCGCCCCAGGACGTTATTGTAGTAACGCACGATCTTGAGCTGGGTTTCGTTGGCATCCGACCCGGACATGCCGTAGTACACCTTGGACATGTTCATGCCGGCGATTTTCAGAATGCGCTCGGAAAGCTCGATCTGCGGCTCGTTCGAGTGGCCCACATAGGTGTGGTAGTAAGAGAGCTCCAGGGCCTGCTTGTAGATGGCCTCGGCCACTTCGGTGCGCCCATAGCCGATGTTGACGCAGTAGAGTCCGGCAAAGCCATCGATAAATTCACGGCCGTCCTTGTCCACGATATTGATGCCCTGACCACCGGTAATCACCCGACCCGGCGCATCGCCATGGGCGAAGTCACGCAGGTGGGTAGAGGCGTGGAAGGTGACGTTACGATCACGTTCGATCAGATCCTGATGCAAGCTCATGGCGTTCTCTCTAGACGGTAAACCTCCCCACAGAGCGGGGAGGGTATTTAAATAGTGACTGACGGCTGGGTACCCAGGCGCTCCTAGCTGCCGGAGACGGAACCCAGCGCGCCCAGGCAGTAATACTTGGTTTCCAGGTACTCATCGATACCCGTGGCGCCGCCCTCACGGCCGAGGCCGGATTGTTTCACGCCGCCAAAGGGCACCGGCGGGCCGGTCATCTTAACCGAGTTGACGCTGACCATGCCGTATTCCAGAGCGCGCATCAGCTTCCAGATACGCCGAATATCGTGGGTGTAGATATACGCCGCCAGGCCATACTCGGTATCGTTGGCCATTTCGATCACTTCATCGTCGCTGGAATACTTGGTAATCCCGGCAACCGGCGCGAAGTTTTCCTCCCGCCATACTTTCATGTTCGCGGTGACGTTGGTGAGCAGCACCGGCATGAAGAAGTTCTCGCCGGGGGCCTGGCTCTGGTCACCCGCCACCATGGTGGCGCCTTTCGACACTGCGTCGTCGACGATGGAGGCGGCTTTATCGACCGCCTGGCGGTGAATCAGCGGCCCCAGATCGATTTCACTCTCCAGCCCGTTACCCACGGTCAGCGCGGACATGCGCTCGGCAAACTGCTCGACGAATTCATCGTGGATGGATTCGTGCACCAGAATACGGTTGGCCGCCAGACAGTCCTGCCCGGCGGTCTGGAACTTGGCCGCCACCGCTGCATAGGCGGCTTCCTTGGGATCCATATCCGGGCCTACGATAAACGGCGCGTTCCCGCCCAGCTCCAACGCGAGCCGCTTGACGGTGTTGGCGCTCTGTTCGATCAGGATGCGCCCGACGCGGGTGGAGCCGGTGAACGACAGCGCACGGATACGCGGCTCGGAACACAGAATCTTGGACACCTCGGGCGGGTCACCCAGCACGACGTTGAAGATGCCTTCCGGAATGCCGGCCCGCTCGGCGAGTTCTGCCAGCGCCAGCGCCGAGAACGGCGTTTCGTTGGCCGGCTTGATGATCACCGGGCAGCCGGCTGCCAGCGCCGCTGCGGCCTTGCGGGTAATCATCGCCAGCGGAAAGTTCCAAGGCGTGATCATGGCCGAAATACCCACCGGCTCCTTGAGGGTGCCGAGCGAGGCATTGGGAATCGGGCTGGGGATGGTGTCGCCGTAGGTACGCTTGCCTTCTTCGGCGAACCAACGCACGAAGCTGGCACCGTATTGCACCTCGCCGCGGGAATCAGGCAGCGGTTTTCCCTGCTCAAGCGTCATGATGGTGGCGAGGTCTTCACGGTTGGCCTGAATCAGGTCATACCAGGCCAGCAGGCGCTCGCAGCGTTCGTCAGCGCGCAGCGCCCGCCACTGTCCAAAGGCGTCTTCAGCCGCATCCACGGCGGCAGTAATCTGATTGGCTTCCAGCAGCGGGATATGGCCGATGGCTTCATTGGTTGCGGGGTCGTAGACCGCTTCTTCACGACCGCCCTCGCCATGCGTCCATTTACCGTTCACGTAGGCGTACTGACGGAACAGACGCGGATCTTCCAGGCGTTTGGCAAGCGTCGTCGATAGTGTGGTCATGGGCACCTCCCCGGGTTGCACGCCTTGGCAGGCGACAAGCCATTGAACATTGAAAATGACGGCTGAGCCGTCGTGTTTCGATGTGTCTAGCCTAGAGGAGATGGCGCACGAAGTGTTTTTGAAAGCGCCAGGCAATCGCGGAACTTTTTTTGTCAAAACCGCTTTAGCAGCGGTTTTTTTTGGCGGGTAAACGGCATCAGGGCGTTACACGTCGCCGATATCGATACCGATGGGCTCGCGCTTGACGGTCTTGGTCACGATATAGGTGAAATAGCGCTCGATACCTGCATCCGAGACCAGCCACTTGTCCATCAGGCGCTGGTAGCTGTCGATGGTGCGGGCTTCAAACTTGACCAGATAGTCCACGCCGCCGCCCACCGCCACGCACTCGGTCACCTCCGGCGTCTGCATCACCAGCGCCTCAAAGCGCGCAAAGCTGTCGGCGTTGTGCTGTTTGAGCTCGATTTGCACCCAGACGGGATTGCGCGGCACCAGCACCTCGGCATCGATGCGCGCGCTGTAACCCTGGATGACGCCGGCGTTTTCCAGCCGCTTGACCCGCTCCCAGCAAGGGCTGACGGAGAGGTTGATGGCGTCGGCCAGCTTCGACTTGGTGATTCGCCCGTCGCGGGACAAAATGTCGAGAATTTTCAGGTCGTAACGATCAAGTTTCATCACGGCAGGGGTTACGCCTCCAGACGCTCAACCACATCGGCAATCACCGCCAGGGTGTCGCCCATGTTGATTAACGACGGTGCGCGACGGGCCATCAGAATGCCGTCGCGTTCGGCGTGATACGCCACCGGTTCGGTGCCGCTGCGGGTCATGTCGTAGACGTAGGCAATGGTTTGGCCCTTTTTTACCTCGTCACCCAGCGCCACCAGCAGTTCGAGCACGCCTGAATGCTGGCTTTGCACGTAGCAACTGGCGTCGGGCATATCCAGATACATCTGCCCACCGGCAGGCATTTCCACCTCGCCTGCTACCAGACCGTAATGGATCAGGAAATTACGTACGCCACGTTCGGCAATCGCGATGCTCTCGGGCGTCGAGGTGCCGCCCCCACCAAGCTCGGTGGCCACAAACACCTTGCCCTGGCGCTCGCAGGCGGTGTCGAAGAGTTTCTCTGCATCCAGCTCGAACATCACCATGGCGTAGGGCGCGCCAAAGGCTTTGGCCCCCTCCAGGGCGGCCTGCTGCTGGGCTTTGTCGTCCAGCACGTGGGAGGCGCCGAACGGCAGGATATCCAGCGTGCGGCCGCCGGAATGCAGGTCGAGCACGACGTCGCTCATCGGCACCAGCACGCGGGTGAAGTAGTCGGCAATCTGCGGCGTGACGCTGCCGTTGGGGTCGCCCGGAAAGCTGCGGTTGAGGTTGCCCTTGTCCATCGGCGAGGTGCGTTTCCCGGCCATCACCGCCGGGGTGTTCATGCACGGCACGATAATCACCCGCCCGGTGACGTCCTCTGCCTTGAGCGTTGACGACAGTTTGAGCAGCGAAGTGATGCCCTCGTATTCATCGCCGTGGTTGCCGCCGGTCAAAAGCGCCGTGGGGCCGTCGCCATTCTTCACCACGGTGACGGGTATCATCACCGCGCCCCAGGCGGATTCATCGGTGGAAATCGGCAGCTTCAAGAAGCCGTGCTGGACGCCGTCGGCATCAAAGTCCACGGTAGCCGAAATCGGGCTGGGCCGCTGTTGGCGGGAGGGTATCGTCATGGTGTCGTCCTTTTACTTAACAAACAGCTGACGCGGAAAGTTGGCCAGCGTTTCGCAGCCGTCTTCGGTGATCAAGATGCTTTCGGTGATTTCCAGGCCCCAGTCTTCAACCCACAGGCCGGGCATGAAGTGAAACGTCATGCCCGGCTGCAGGATGGTGTCATCCGAGGGGCGCAGGCTCATGGTGCGCTCGCCCCAGTCCGGCGGGTAGGAAATACCGATCGAATAGCCACAGCGGGCGCCGCCGCGGTCAAAGCCGTATTTATCCATGGCAGCGCCCAGCGCCATGGCAATATCGGCAGTACCATTGCCGGGCTTGGCCACCGCCAGGCCGTTTTCGATGCCTTCCAGCAGCGCCGACTCCGCCCGAATAAAATCCGCCGGCGGCTTGCCTAAGAATACCGTCCGCGACATCGGCGCGTGGTAGCGCTTGAATACCCCGGCAATCTCGAAAAACGTGCCCTCGCCTTCGCGAAACGGCGTATCGTCCCAGGTCAGGTGGGGAGCCGCAGCGTCCTTGCCGGTGGGCAGCATAGGCACGATCGCCGGATAGTCGCCGCCAAATACCTTGCCGTTTTCATCCACAAAGCCTTCGATACCGACGCGGTAAATCTCCGAGACCAGCTTGCTCTTGGGCAGGCCTGGCTCGATGACTTCCAGTATACGCGTGTGCATGCCTTCCACGATCTTGGCGGCCGTGCGCATATAGCTGATTTCCTGGGGCGACTTGATCGACCGGCACCAGTTTACCAGGGCGTTGGCATCCATGAAGCGCGCATGGGGCAGTTCACGCAGCAAGCTCTGATAAGCCTTGGCGGAAAAGTAGTAGTTGTCCATTTCCATGCCCACCACGCCCAGGTGCCAGCCTCGGTCGGGCATGATCGACTGGGCCAGGTATTCCATCGGGTGCATATCCGGATTCTGCACGTAATAATCCGGGTAATAGGTGATGTTGTCGGGATCAATCCAGCAGGTACGCAACGCGCCGTTAGCATCCATGCGCCGGCCAAACCAGACAGGCTCACCCTCAAGGCCCACCAGCACGCACTGATGGACATAGAACGACCAACCGTCGTAGCCGGTCAGCCAGGCCATGTTAGAGGGGTCACTGACGATCAAGACGTCAATGCCGCGACCGGCCATTTCAGCACGCACCTTCCAGAGGCGGTTTGCATACTCTTCACGAGTGAAAGGCAGGGACACCTGAGTCATCGGGCAACTCGCCATTAAGGATCACCAAGAACCAGCACCATTACAGGTCGCTGGGCCACAGGATCGACCTGGTCACCGCCACAGTAGGCCCGCCAACGTCGTCTTGAGCCGATACTAGCACCCACCCTTGGTTGCCGGTCAAAGCCTTTATGACAAAATATGCATAGGGCATCATGATTTACGCTAAGCAAGTCTGCTGCGGCGTTTATCGCCTACCATGATAGCCTTGCGTAATGACCCGCCTGCGACAGGAGCCGCCATGAAAATCATTGTGCATATCGACGAGGCCGAGCAGTGGCAGGAAGCGCTGGCCGAGGCGTTTCCCGATGCCCAGGTGCTGACCAGTGACGCACCGGCGGACGATCGCCAGAACGCCGATTACCTCGCCGTCTGGAAAGCCCCTGCGCATTTGCTCGAGGAGCAAACCCGGCTCAAGGGCATCATTAACCTAGGCGCGGGGGTCGACCACCTGCTCAAGACCCCCGGCCTGCCCCGTCAGGTGCCCATCGTCAAGCTACGCGATGCGGGCATGGGCGAGCTGATGGCGGATTATGTGCTTTACGGCGTGCTGCATTTCTACCGCAGCATGGATCGCTATGCGGCCCAGCAACAAAGCGCCACCTGGCAACCCCAGGGCGTCGTCGAAAAATCCCGGTGGCCGGTCGGCATACTCGGACTGGGCGCGATCGGCCGCTTTGTGGCAAACGAACTCAACCAGGCGGGCTTTCCGGTACTCGGCTGGAGCCGCTCACCCAAGCAGATCGAGGGTATTCACTGCCTGCACGGCGAGGCAGGCCTCAACGAGTTACTCGGTCAGGTGCAGACGGTCATCACTATCCTGCCCGACACCGCCGCAACGCGACATATTCTTGACGCCGAGCGGCTTGCCCAACTACCTGAAGGGGCCAGCATCATCAACCCTGGCCGGGGCAGCTTGATCGATCAGACAGCGCTGCTTGAGGCGCTGGGCCCGGGCAATGACCCCGGCCATCTGCGCGGCGCCTTGCTCGACGTCTTCGAGGAAGAGCCGCTATCCGCCGATCATCCGTTGTGGCAACATCCCAGGGTCATCGTCACCCCGCACATGGCCGCCCCGACGCCGCTCAGTGACGCCATCGACCAGGTCATTGCCTATGTGAAGGCCTTTGAAGCCGGCGAGCCAGTCACGACCATCGATCCTGAAGCAGGCTACTGATGCCCGAAACACTCGAACGGGTAACTTGTCCATACCGGTAGCAAATAATTAACCCGTTGGAAATAAAGGAGAAACGCACCATGACGTCGGCCCTCCATTATCAACCCCATGACGCCCTGTTGGTCGTGGACATGCAGCGCGACTTCTGCGAAGGCGGTGCCCTGGCGATTGACGGCGGTAGCGCCCTGGTGCCCGGCATCAATGCCGAAATCGACGCGGCCCTCGCCGCCGGGGCGACCGTCGTGGCCTCCCGGGACTGGCACCCTGTGGATCATGTCAGCTTCAGCCACCGAGGCGGTCCCTGGCCGATTCACTGCGTGCAGGATACGCCGGGCGCCGCCTTTCACCCGGATCTCGTGCTCCCCGACGAGGTGATCCGCGTGAGCAAGGCCACGGCCTTTGATGCCGACGCCTATTCGGCCTTCGATGGCACGGGCCTGGGCGACTACCTGCGCGAACGCAATATCCAGCGCGTTGTGGTGTGCGGCCTGGCGCTCGACGTATGCGTCCACGCCACGGTACTTGAAGCCTGCCGCGAAGGCTTTACCACGCTGTTTCTGGAAACCTTATCCGCCGCGGCCGACCCCGACGCCATCCCGCGCTGCCGTCGTGAGATGCAGAATGCCGGGGCCGAGGTAAGTGAATGAGTGAACCCGTGACGCTGAGCGTGGCAGACGACGAGCTGGCACTTTTGACCGATCTTTACCAGCTGACCATGATCCAGGCCTACTGGAAAGAGGGAATGCACCAGACGCCCGCGACGTTCAGCCTGTTTTTCCGCGAGCTCCCCCCGTCGCGCCGGTTTATCCTCGCCTGCGGCCAGCAGCACGCGGCGGCCACGCTCAGCCAGCTGCATTTCAACGCCGTTGCCATTAAAAAACTCGCCTCGACCGGGCGCTTTGACGACGATTTTCTGGACTGGCTGTCGAACTGGCGGTTTTCCGGGGATATCTGGGCCGTGCCCGAAGGCACCGTGCTCTTCCCCCATCAGCCGCTGCTTGAAGTGGACGCCCCGATCGCCGAGGCCCAACTGCTCGAAAGCCTGATCATGAACCTTGTCCAGTTGGAAACGGTGCTGGCGTCCAAGGCGGCGCGTATCGTCTGGGCGGCGGGCGACCGCCCGGTAGTGGATTTTGGCATGCGCCGCGTGCACGGCATCGATGCGGCGGTACGCGGGGTGCGCGCTTACAAGACGGCAGGCATCAGCGGCACCAGTAATGTACTCGGCGGGCTGCGCCATGATCTGCCGCTCAGCGGCACCATGGCGCACAGCTATATTCTCGCGCACGATGACGAGCCCTCGGCCTTCCGCGCATTTGCCCGCCACTACCCCGACACCACCTTGCTGGTCGATACCTACGACACCCTGCAAGGCGTTCAGCACGTGATCGACGTGCTGCGTGACATGCCCAGCCTTACGGTCAGTGCCGTTCGCCTCGACTCGGGCGACCTGAGCACGCTCGCCAAGCGCGCGCGGGCGTTACTGGACGACGCCGGCTTTCAGTCAATCAGGATCATTGCCAGTAGCGGCCTGGACGAGCACAGCATCGCCGAGCTGATTGCTCAGGATGCACCGATCGACGCCTTTGGCGTCGGCACCCAGATGGGCGTTTCGGCGGATGCCCCGGTGATCGACCTGTCGTACAAGCTGGTTGAATACGCCGGCACACCGCGGGCCAAGCATTCTCCCAGCAAGACCAACCTGCCAACCCGCAAACAAATCTATCGCCGGCGGGATACCCAAGGACGCTACCTTGGCGATATCATCGCCCGTCGCGATGAAACAGGTATCGAAGGCGAGGCGTTACTCGTGCCGGTGGTGACCGGCGGCGTCATCAACACCACGGCGATGGCCGACACCCAGCACGCCAGCACCCGGGTGGCCGATGCCCTGCCGCGCTTTCCAGCCTCCGTGACGGCGCTGGCCGACGGAGAAAGCGATTACCCGGTGGCACTGAGTGACGCCCTGGCGCATCTATCGTCCACGGTATAAGCATGCCACACCGCCCAAACGATTGGGCGACCGCTCGTCAGGGAGACTTACTTATGCGCTGTGCGCTATCACGCTATTTTCACCACCCGCGGCGCCTCGCCGCGACGGCGGCCCTTATCCTCTGTGGCGCCCTGGTGGCCGACGCCAGCGCCGCCACCAAAGCGCCACAGGCGTTTGAAGCCAGCTACCGTCTCAAGGTCAGCGGCTGGCCCAGCGCGACCATTACCCATCACCTGAGCCAGGAAGGTAATCACTGGCGCAGCGACATGCGCTTCTCCATCGCGGTGGTAAGCGGCGAGGAAAGAAGCCGCTTCAGCGTGGCCGACAACACCACCCGTGCGTTGCTCTACAACAGTAGCTATTCACTGTTCGGCATCGGCAACGACTACCAGCTCAAGGAAGGCGAGCTGACCACACTTGACCGCCAAACCGCCCTGTTCGACCTGTCGCGCCGCGCCGGCAACGAGCACTGCACCGAGGCGGCACCCTGCGATGTGCGCTTTCTGGATCACGAGGGCGACGAAGAGCACTACCGGTATTACCTGGATAGCCAACAGCCCATCAGCGTCCCCGCCGGCAAGTTCGACGCGCGGAACGTGGTGTTGTTGAACGCCGAAAAACGCGATCGCGAGCTTCACCTGAGTTTCCACCCCGACTGGCCCGGGCTGGTGCTGTCCGCCGAGTACATCAAGAACGGGGAGCGAGAAACGCAGATCGCCTTGACCGAGTTCAAGCCAGACGGGGGCACCACGCCGTAAATGTTTTCCGGATTACTGATCGTCCTACTCCCGCTGCTGCTGGGCTACCTGGTGCGCGTTCCTTCGTTGCGCTGGCAGCAAGCGATCAACCACGCCGTCAACAGCGCCGTTTACATCATTTTGCTGCTGATGGGCATCAGCCTGACCGGGCTTGAAAACCTCTCGAGCCAGCTTTCCCGGCTCGGCGGCAACGCTCTGCTGCTGTTCAGCATTACCACGCTGTTCAATCTGGCGGCGCTGTGGTGGCTATCGCGCAGGGTGGCGCTGAAAGCCGGCCAGTCGCCGGTGGTCAAGGATGCGCCGACCAGCAAGCTGGCGGCGATGCAGGGCTCGCTGTTGTTAGTGGCGGTGGTGGCTGGCGGTGTTACCGCCGGCCTGCTGGCCGGCCCCCATCTCGGGGAAAAGCTATTTACCACGGCGGATTTACTGGCCGAATGGGTGCTCTACCTGCTGCTGGCGCTCATCGGCTGCCAGTTGCGTAATTCGGGCATGCCGCTCAAGCAGATATTGCTCAACCGGCTGGGGCTGGCAATTGCCGTCACCCTGGCGCTCAGCTCGCTGCTGGCTGGCTTGGTGGCCGCCCCGCTGCTGGCGCTAAGCTGGAACGAAGGCCTCGCCATGGCCGCGGGCTTTGGCTGGTACTCGCTCTCGGCCATTCTGATCGGCGACCAGCTGGGCCCGCTGATGGGCGGGGTGGCGTTTTTCAACGACCTGACCCGCGAACTGCTGGCGTTCATCCTGATACCGCTGGTCATTCACCGCCACACCGCGCTGGCGATTGGCTACGGCGGCGCGACGTCCATGGATTTCACGCTGCCGGTCATTCAGCAACACGGCGGCGTGGCCTGCGTGCCCATCGCCGTGGTCAGCGGGTTTATTCTCTCGTTGCTTTCGCCACCGCTGATCTTGTTTTTTCTCTCGCTATCGGGGTGAAGTAGCCGGCTTCACCCCGCAAGCCTGGCGAGTTACCCGGCCGCCCTAGCCGCACGGGCGGCATGCAGCTTCTGGTAACTTTCGATCAGGCGCTGGTGGCGCTCCAGGCCGTCGAGCTGCATGTTGGTGGGCGTCAGGCCGTGGAAGCGCACGTCGCCACTCACCGAGCCGACGACCGCCGCCATGGTCGCTTCGCCGAACATGCGCTGGAAGTTGTGCAGGTAATCTTCCAATTCGAGTTCATCATCCAGGACAATTTCCAGCACCGCGTTCACCGCCTGGTAGAACAGGCCGCGCTCGACGGTGTTGTCGTTGTACTGCAGGAACATCTGCACGCAATCCAGCGCCTCTTCGTGGCGCTGCAGCGCCAGATAGACCAGCAGCTTCAGCTCCAGAATGGTCAGTTGTCCCCATTCCGTGTTCTCGTCGAACTCGATACCAATCAGGGTGATGATATCGGTGTGGTCGTCCATCTGGCTGTCTTCCAGCCGCTCGACCAGATCCGTCAGTTGATCGTCAGCAAGACGATGCAGGTTGAGAATATCTTCGCGGTAATCCAGCGCCTTGTTGGTGTTGTCCCAGATCAGATCCTCGATCGGGTAGACCTCGGAATAGCCGGGCACCAGAATACGGCATACGGGCGCCCCAAGGTCTTCGTGAATCGCCACATACACTTCGGCCCCTAGCTCCTCAAAAATGCCAAACAGCGTTTCGGCCTCTTCCTGATTGCTGCCGGAGAAGTCCCATTCACTGAACTCAAAGTCAGGCTTGGCGCTAAAGAAGCGCCAGGAGACCACGCCCACCGAGTCGATAAAGTGCTCGACGAAGTTATTGGGCTCCGCGACGGTTTGCGAGTTGAAGGTCGGCAGCGGCAGGTCGTTCAGGCCCTCGAAGCTGCGGCCCTGCAATAGCTCGGTCAGGCTGCGCTCCAGCGCCACTTCGAAGCTTGGGTGGGCGCCGAAGGAGGCAAACACGCCGCCGGTGCGCGGGTTCATCAAGGTGACGCACATGACCGGGAACTGCCCGCCCATGGAGGCATCTTTGACCAGCACCGGAAAGCCCTGGGCTTCCAGCGCGGCAATGCCTTCGACGATACTCGGGTATTTCGCCAGTACCTCCTGCGGCACGTCGGGCAGGGCTAGCTCCTGCTCGAGGATTTCACGCTTTACCGCCCGCTCGAAAATTTCCGAGAGGCACTGTACCTGGGCTTCCACCAGGGTGTTGCCGGCGCTCATGCCGTTGCTCAGGAACAGGTTTTCAATCAGGTTCGACGGGAAATACACCGTCTCACCATCCGACTGGCGCACAAACGGTAGCGACACGATGCCACGATCAACACGACCCGAGTTGGTATCGAAAAGGTGGGAGCCATTGAGCTCGCCTTCCGGGTTATAGATCGCTAGGCAGTGCTCGTCGAGAATTTCCTCGGGTAGCTCATCCTTGGGGCCAGGCTGAAACCACTGTTCGTCGGGGTAGTGAACAAATTCGCTATTGGCGATTGCTTCGCCAAAGAACTGGTCGTTATAGAAGAAGTTGCAGCTCAGCCGCTCGATAAACTCGCCCAGAGCAGAACACAGCGCGCTCTCCTTGGTGGCGCCCTTGCCGTTGGTAAAGCACATCGGCGAGGCCGCGTCGCGGATATGCAGCGACCAGACGTGGGGCACGATATTGCGCCACGAGGCGATTTCGATTTTCATGCCGAGGTCGGCGAGTATCGCGCTCATGTTGGCGATGGTCTGCTCAAGCGGCAGATCCTTGCCCTCAATATAGGTGCGGCTGCCTTCCGGCGCGCCCATCAGCAGCGCCTGGGCGTCCTCGTCGATGTTCTCGACCACCTCGATCTGGAACTCGGGGCCGGTCTGCACCACCTTCTTCACCGTGCAGCGATCGATGGAGCGCAGCATGCCTTCGCGATCTTTTTCCGAGATATCATCCGGCAGCTCGACCTGGATCTTGAAGATCTGCTTGTAGCGATTTTCCGGGTCGACGATGTTGTTCTGCGACAGGCGGATGTTCTCGGTGGGAATATTGCGCGCGTTGCAATACACCTTGACGAAGTAGGCGGCGCACATGGCCGAAGACGCGAGGAAGTAATCGAACGGGCCAGGCGCCGAACCGTCACCCTTGTAACGAATCGGCTGGTCGGAGATGACATTGAAGTCGTCGAACTTGGCCTCGAGCCGGAGATTGTCGAGGTAATTGACTTTGATTTCCATGAGCGGGCATCCGGAGCAATGAGTTTGCCTAGCCGTTTAAACCACCAGGGCGTAGGCGAATGGCGGCCATTATCCAGTTTTTAACCCGGTTCGTCTTGGAAAGTCGTATTAATCAGGCGCTGCCGACATTACTCTCGGGCGGCACCAGCACCTGCTGGAACAGAATCGCCTCGAACTGCTCCATCGGCACCACGGACTTGAGCGTTTTGGCACGCAGGATCGCGCCTTCCCAGCCCGAGAGAATAAAGCTGGCGAGGGTATCGGCGGGTAGCGCGGCGCTTAACTCACCGGCTTCCTGAGCCCCCTTTAGACAACCTACCAGACGGTGCTCCCAGCGCTGGAAAACCCGATCCAGGGCATCACGGAAGGTATCGCTCTGCCCGGAAAGCTCCTGGCCCAGATTGCCGATTAAACAGCCCGTGGCATGGTTGCAGCTGTGCATGTGCTCGCGCCCGGCAGCAAAGTAACGCCGCAACCGCTCGAGCGGTGGGGTCATCGTGTCTTCCAGCAGCTCGGCCAGCTGCGCATCGTAGGCAGCCGCAAACTGATTGATCACCGCCAGGCCAAACTCCTCCTTGCTCGAGAAGTAGTGGTAAAACGAGCCCTTGGGAACGCCGCAGGTTTTCAATACGGCATTGATCCCCGTGGCATTATAGCCGTGCTGGCCGATCAGTTCGGCACCGGTCTCGATGAGCTTTTCGCGCGTAGCGGTGTTTTTCATATCGTTAAAAATAGACCAGTCAGTCTAGTATGAGCAAGTGAAGCGTCAGTCAAGACGATCATCATGCCACGTGGCAGCGCTGTCGGCACTGTGCGGGGTGAGTTCCACGTAATTTACACATTGCTTACCTAATCGCTGCGTGGCGTTGGGTGATGCTAGCATGATACGCCCTTATAGCTCTAAGTTTTGCCTTCAGCCAACGGATGACCCGCGACCATGACACTTCACAGCGCTTCCTCCCCTTCTTTGCAGCAGGGCCGCATTCGGCTGAGCGTCGTGGTCGCGTTGCTGGTGCTGGTCGGTGGCGCAGCGCTGGCGTGGTGGCTGGTGACCCAGCCGCCGCGCATCGAACGAAAGCCGCCGCCCGAGCCCACTCCGCCGCTGGTCGATGTCGTCAGGGTATCCGCCGCTGCCCGGTCGCCCGACCTGCAGAGCTTTGGGCGCGTTGAGGCCGAGCAGGAAACCATGCTCGCCAGTCGTGTTGCCGGGCAACTGGAACGGTTTGCCGAGGGCGTGGTGCCTGGCCAGGTCGTCGAGCAAAACGCACCGGTCGCCTATATCGACCAGGCGGATCTACAGCTGACACTGGAAGATGCCCAGGCCCAGCTCGCCGACGCCCAGGCCCAGCTTGCCCTGGAGCAGGCGGAGCAGCAGCGCGCGCGCAGCGAGTATGAATCCTTCGGTCGCCAGCTATCGGCCGAACGCCGGGCGTTGGTGCTGCGCGAACCCCAACTGCGCCAGGCCCAGGCCGGGGTCACCCAGGCGCGGGTGGCGCGCGACCAGGCCGCGCTCAACCTGGAGCGCGCCACGCTGCGCGCCCCCTGGCGGGCCATGGTGCAAGAGCGCCTGGTGGGTGCTGGCAGTCTGCTTAGCCTGGGCACCGAGGTACTACACCTGGTGGGCGTCGAGCAGTTCTGGGTACGCACCTCGCTACCCGGCGAATGGCTGCACTGGCTGAGTGAAGGCAGCCGCGTCACGCTGACCAGCAGTGGCTGGCCCGCTGATGAGCAACGCGAAGGCACACTGGTGTCCATACTGCCGGCGCTTGAGGAAAACGGCCTTCAGGCGCAGCTGCTGATTGCCGTCGATGACCCGCTCGCGCTTGACCGCGATGGCCCCGCGCTGCGCCTGGGCGACGTACTGCGGGCATCGTTTGCCACCAGCGCCAGACCCGACCTCATCGCCCTGCCCGCCGCCGCGCTGCGCCCCGGCGAACAGGTATGGTGGGTCGACGCGGATAATCGCCTTCAGCGCAGCCAGGTTTCTCTCGCCTATCGAGGCCAGGACGTCGCCCTGGTCAGCAGCGGGCTCGAAGACGGTCGCCGGGTGGTAACTGCCGGCCTCGCCCAGCCCCGCGAAGGCCAGCGCGTACGACTTCGCCAGGGCGATGACACTCCTGCCGACGACGCCGGTGATGCCCAATGATGCGCAAAGGCCCCCTAGCGTGGATGGTGGATCACGGCGTTGCGCCCAACCTGATGATGGTGCTGTTCATTGTCGGCGGGCTGATGGCGTCGCTGGCGATCAAGAAAGAGATCTTCCCGGACTTCGAGACCGAAGTGGTACAGGTCAACGTCAGCTACCCAGGCGCTACCCCCGAAGACATCGAGCAAAGCCTGCTGCTACCCGTCGAGGCGGCCATTTCCGATGTGGAAGGCATCGATGAGCTGACCGCCAGCGCCAGCGAGGGGGCCGCCAACGTCAGCGCCACCCTGGTGGACGGTATCGACGTGATGCGCGCCTACCAGGATATTCAGCAGGCGGTCAACGCCATCACCACGCTGCCGAGCGCCGCTGACCCGCCGCGCTTCACCCTCTCGGGCCGCGCGCGCAGCGTTCTGAGCCTGCAGGTCTACGGCCAGACCGACCTGGGGACGCTCCACGATGTGGCCGAAAACGTGCGCGCCGAACTGCAGGCCACCGACGGCCTGTCCCGTGTGGAGCTGTCGGGGAATCGCGCCCGGGAAATCCAGGTGCTGCTGGATGACGAAGCCATCGAACGCTACGGTCTTGATCACCGGGCGCTGGCCGAGGTGATTGGCCAGGAAGCCCTGGATCTGGCCAGCGGCCAGCTGACCACCGACAAAGGCGAATGGCTGATCCGCTACCAGGGACGCCGCAACAGCGCCGCGGCCTTCGCCGAGCTGCCGGTGCTCACCAGCACCCAGGGCGCGCCGATTCACCTCGGCGATATCGCCGAGGTCCGCGAGGGGTTCGCCGACACCGACCGCGAGGAATTTTATAACGGCCAGCCCGGTCTTTCCGTCGACGTCTACCAGATTGGCGACCAGACACCCACCAGCATCTCGGAAGCGGTCCATGGTGAGCTCGAGCGCCTGCGCGCAGGGCTGCCAGAAGGCGTCAGCCTGGACATCTCCCGCGACAGCTCCGAGGTGTATGAAGACCGGCTGGGGCTGCTGCTGAAAAACGCCTGGATGGGCCTGGCGTTGGTGCTGGTGCTGATGGCGCTGTTTCTGGAAGCCCGGCTGGCGTTCTGGGTCACCCTGGGCATTCCCACGGCGTTTCTGGGTGCCATGCTGTTTCTGCCCTGGATCGGCGTGTCGCTGAACCTGATGTCGATGTTTGCGTTCATTATCGCGCTGGGGATCGTGGTCGACGATGCGATCATGGTGGGTGAAAACATCTACAGCTATCGCGAAGAAGGCTATTCGCTGCGCGATGCGGCGGTTAAGGGCGCCGGCGAAATCGCCACGCCGCTGACCTTTGCGATTCTCTCCAATATCGTCGCCTTTCTGCCGCTGCTGTTCCTGCCCGGTTTTCTGGGGCTGATTTTCGCCACCGTGCCCGTGGTGGTGATCACGGTGTTCCTGATTTCCTGGGCCGAAGCGCTGTTTATTCTGCCCGCGCACCTGGCCCACAGCCGCAAACCCCGCCAGACGCCCAAGTGGCAGCGCCCCCTCGAAGCGCTGCGCCAGCGCCTGCAGGGCGGGCTGCATCATTTCACCTACCACCAGTTCGAGCCCTTTTTGCAGCGCGCGCTCAATGCGCGGTTGCTTACCGTGGCGCTGGGTATCGTCATCCTCCTGGTGACGCTTGCCTGGAGCATGAGCGGGCGACTCGGCTTCTCGCTGATGCCACGGGTCGAGTCGGACCAGGTTCAGGCCTCGGTTACGCTGCCGATCGGCAGCCATATCAGCGTCAGCCGTGAGCTGAGCGACCAGCTGCTGGACGCGGCCGACGCCCTGAGCGAGCGCGAACCGTCGCTTACGTTCTCGAGCACGCGTAGCCGGCTTGACGGCGAAAGCCTCGACGTCCGTCTGGATATCGCCCAGGACAGCCTGGCCGAGTGGCCGCCGTCGCGCATCGCCCGGGAATGGCGCACGCTTTCCGGCGACCTGCTCGGTGCCCAGTCGGTACGTTTCGAATCCGACGTGGGCGGCCCGGGCAGCGGTGCGGCACTCAGTCTGCGCCTCTCCCACCCGGACACCCAGGTGCTTGAAGGCGCCGCCGGCCAGCTGGCCGCGTCGCTGGGCAGCTACGGATTGACCGATATCGACAGCGGCCTGGGCGACGGCAAGCCGCAGCTGGAAATGCGCCTGTCCGCCGAGGGCCGCTCGCTAGGCCTCACCGGCAACGACCTGGCCCAGGCCCTGCGTGGCCCGCTGCAAGGCGCCACCGCGCTGGAGCAGTTCGTGGGGCGCAGCGAAGTCAGTGTCGAAGTCAAGCTGCCCAGCGACAGCCGCAACAGCCTGAACGACCTTTACCAACTCCCCGTGCGCACCCCCGACGGGCTGAGCGTACCGCTGTCGCGGGTTGCCGACATCTCGCTGAGCCAGGCCTCGAGCGGGCTCGAGCGGATCAACGGCCGGCGCGTTATTACCGTCACCGCCGATGCCGAGGAGGGGCTGCCGATCAATCAGGTGCTTTCCACGCTACAAGACGACGTCTTTCCCACGCTGGAAAACCGCTGGCCGGGGCTCGAGGTCAGCATGGGCGGGCGCCAGCAGGATACCGCCGACAACCTGGCCACGCTGCGCACCGCCATGTGGCTGATGATCGCCGCTCTCTATGCGCTGCTGGCGATTCCGTTTAGAAGCTACCTGCAGCCCCTGCTGGTGATGGCGGCCATCCCCTTTGGTATCGTCGGGGCGATTGGCGGGCATATGCTGATGGGCTTCGGCCTGTCGATCATCAGCCTGCTGGGCATGCTGGCGCTTTCGGGCGTGGTGATCAACGATGCGCTAGTACTGATCGACTACGCCAACCGCAAGCGCCGCGACGGCATGACCGCCCGCGAAGCCATTGTCGCAGCGGCCACCCGGCGCCTGCGGCCGATCATGATGACTACCTTGACCACCTTTCTGGGGCTCGCGCCGATGATTCTGGAGACTTCCCGTCAGGCACGTTTCATGATCCCCATGGCCATTTCGCTGGGCTTTGGCATGCTCTTCGCAACGCTGATCCTGCTTGTCCTGGTGCCGTGTCTCTACCTGAGCCTCGAGCATCTGCGTGAGCGGTTACGCACGCCGCCGCAGCCCCACTCATCAGGAGCCCGCTAATGCCGCCGCCCTCGTCACGCTCGACACTCGGCCGTTTCAGCTGGCGCTTCTCGCGGCTGGGGCTGAAGCTGTTCATGATCATCCTGAGCGTCAACGTGGCGATTTCCGCCGGGGTCTTTCTGGCGGTCTCGTTCAGTATCGACCGGGGGTTTCTTGAATACCTCAACCAGGCTCAGGAACGCCGCGCGACGCTGCTGGCCGACAGCCTGATCAACCGCTGGGAGCCACGGGAAAGCTGGGCATGGCTCGAGCGTTCGCCAAAGCGCTGGCCGATGGTGGTTCGCCATGCCCTGGGGCAGGAACACCGCGACCGCCCAAGCCCACTGGGCGAGGCACAGGACTTCGTGCTGCGCGATACCCAAGAGCGATTCATCGTACCGCCCCATAACGGACGGGAAAGCAACTGGCACTGGCTGCCCCTGCGCAGCGACGGCGAGGTCATCGGCGAGCTGGGATTTCGTCCACCGATGCAGGTCATGGAACGCATGGAAAACCGCTTTCTCGAACGCCAGCAGCGTAACCTCATGATCATCGTCATCTCGCTGGGCGTGGCGTCGCTGCTACTGGCCGGCGGGCTGTCGTGGTGGCTGGGCAGACGAACCCGAGCCCTGGCCATGGCCACCCGGCGCCTGACAGAGGGCAATTATCACAGCCGCCTGCCCGAGCGCGGGCGCGATGAGCTATCCCGGCTGGCGAAGGACTTCAACGTGCTGGCCGCTACCCTGGAGGCCAGCCGCAATGCCCGGGCGCGCTGGGTGTCGGACACCGCCCACGAACTGCGCACGCCGCTTGCCGTGCTGCGCGGTGAAATCGAAGCCATGCAGGACGGCATTCGCCCGCTGAACCACGAAAGCCTGGCGTCCCTCGGCCAGGAAGTCGATCAGTTGGAACGCCTGGTCACCGACCTGCGCCTGCTCTCACAAAGCGATGCCGGCGCACTGGACATTCAGCTGGCGCCGCTGAACCTGAGCGACACCCTGGCTGGCCGCCTGGAGGACGCCGAACGCTGGCTTAACGACAGCAACCTGAGCCTGACCCGGCACATCGCCCCGGGCGTGATGATCCGCGGCGACGCCCAACGCTTGCGCCAGCTGTGGGATAACCTGCTGGATAACAGCTGCGCCTACACCGACGCCCCAGGAAGGCTTGAGGTCGCCCTGCGCTGCGAGGGCGACGAGGCCGTGGTCACCTGGCAGGACAGCGCCCCCGGGGTGCCCGACAGCGAGCTTGTGCGCCTCACCGAACGGCTGTACCGGGTGGAGGGCTCGCGCAATCGCGCCAGCGGCGGCAGCGGGCTGGGGCTATCCATCGCCAGCGCCTTGGCCCACGCCCATGACGGCAGCCTGTCGGCCTCTCACTCGACGCTGGGTGGGTTATGCTGGACGCTGCGGTTTCCGCTGCTAAACAATCAATAACGCCGGTCCTTTTCTTCAAGCGAGCTTGCCCTATGGATAACGCCTCTTTACTGGTGGTGGAAGATGAACCCAAAATCGCCCGCCTGATGGCCGACTACCTGACCACTCACGGGTTCGAGGTCACCACCCTCGACCACGGCGATGAGGTAATGCCGTGGCTCGTGGCGCAGACACCCAACCTCATCCTGCTGGACCTGATGCTGCCCGGCAAGGACGGCCTGACGCTATGCCGCGAGATTCGCCAGCAATGGCCGCATATCGCCATCATCATGGTGACCGCCAAGGTCGAAGAGGTGGATCGCCTGCTGGGGCTAGAGTTGGGGGCCGACGATTATATCTGCAAACCCTTCAGCCCCCGGGAGGTCGTGGCGCGGGTCAAGGCGGTCCTGCGGCGCAGCCAGGCGGCGGCCGAGACAGCCCAACCAACCACCGACAGCGCGCCGGTGACGCTCGACGAAGACGGCTGGCAAGCCCTCGCCAAGGGCCACGACCTGGGCCTCACGGCGGTGGAGTTCCAGCTGCTGCGGGTGATGATGCAGGCGCCGGGGCGGATTTTCAGCCGCGAGCAGCTGATGGATCACATGTACCGCGACAACCGCATCGTCTCGGAGCGCACCGTGGACAGCCATATCAAGAAGCTGCGCAAGAAGATCCACGAAGCGCTCCCCGAGCAGGAGGTCATCCGCTCGGTGTATGGCGTCGGCTACAAGTACCAGCCCGAAGGCTAGGATCTTCTGCGGTTATTCAAGGGGTTACCTGCTGATTGAGAAACGCAATGCCCGCCTCGATCGCGCCGCCGCGCAGCAGAAAACTGGCGAAATGACCGCGGCCGTGCAGCAGATAAAGCTCGCTCTCGACGTCGTTGTCGATCAGCGTCTGGTAGAAATCCCGCGCATGATCAACGGGCACCAGTTGGTCCCAGGTGCCGTGGAAGATAAAGAACGGCGGTGCGTCAGGCGTTACCTGGCGCTCGGGGGACGCCAGGCGATACGCTTCTGGCTTTTCAGCGCGGGTACCGCCGATAAAATCCACCACCAGGCGCCCATCGTCGAATTTCAGCAGGTCGCTGGGCAGCCCACCCGCCAACACCGCCGCCAACCGGCTCTCCTCGCCGCCGTAGGGGTCAGCCAGCGGGCCTTCTACGCCAGCCACCGCCAGCAGGCTGACCAGGTGCGCGCCGGATGAAAACCCGACGCCCACGATACGCTGGGTATCCACCCGCCAGGCGTCGGCATTGTCATGCAGCCAGGCCATGGCCTGCTGTAAATCGTGCAGTTGGCTGGGGAACCGATGCGCCGGTGCAAAGCGATGCTCGATGTTGACCGCCACATAGCCTTGTTCGGCCAGCTGCTCGGCAATGCCCTGCATGTCCTCGGGGCCACGGTTGCGCCAGCCACCGCCGTGAACGATCAGCGCCGCCGGGCGGCGCGCCCGGGTCGGCGTGTCGGGCAGGTAGACCTGCGCATTGAGCGTTTCGGGCCACTCGTCGGGGGTATACGCCATTGGCGGGAGACGCCTATAAGTCAGCGCCTCCTGGGGGGCGGCTTCATCAACCGCGTTGGCGGGTGCCCCCTGGCTTGCCAGGTGAGTGACGCCACAGCCGCTGAGCAGCAACGTCAAGACACTGATACCGCCAACGCCCTGCAGGCGCTTCCAACGAGGTCTCTTCCACATAGCCATTCGCCTCATGGGCTTTCTCCTCTCACATTCCCCGCCCCCCAGCGAGCTTACTAAGATCACGATTGTTGCACACTCTCTGCATTTGTTTTGCACCCGGACGGGGGATACTGACACCGTCAACTTACCAGGAGATACGTCATGACCATGTCACTTCGCCAACTCATCGCATCGGGGCTGATGGCCACCGCCCTGTTGCCGCTTGCCGTCACCGCCCAGGCGGGCAATCACGGCGGTGAACACCACGCGCCGGATCGCGAACGCATGGAAGAGCGCATGCAAGAGCACCGTCAGGATGTCTACGAGCGTGCCGGACTGAGCGACGAAAAGCAGCAGGCCCTGAACGAAGCCCACGATACGTTTCGCGAGGAAATGACCGACGTACGTGAAGCCCATCGGGCGCGCATGGCAGACATTCTCGACGAGGACGAGCAGCAGGCATTGCGCGACGCCATGCATGAAGCCCGTGAAGCCTACCGTGAAGGTCATGGCAAACGTCACCATGGCGAGGCCATGAACGACGAATAAGCACCGTCAATAAACGCGTTTATTTAGCGTCCAACCCCTGCTCAATGCCCGGCTCTGCCGGGCATTTTTTGTTTCTATACTGGGAAAATAGCGGGTGTCTCACCGTCAGCGATGCCTATCCATCTGGATGACGAGCCAACGATACGTGCCGAGCACAGACTTGAAGCCCCACGCTAAAGCGCGTATTTTATTTGAACGTTCATTCAAAATAAAATTGAGCGAAACATGTCGTTTGGTATCTGTCTCTAACAATAGGAGTCCGCCTCCATGGCGAAAGACAATCCCGTCCTTCCCTCCCGCGACCGACTCAACCCCGTGGTGTTCCACGGCAGCGTGGCCGGTATCGTGGTCTTCCTGGTGCTTACCATGCTCTTCACCGAGCAGGCAGGCGCTTTCTTTGATGCCGGCCTTGCCTGGGTAAGCGCTACCTTCGGCTGGTATTACATGCTGGCCATTGTGGCGTACCTGGTATTCGTGGCGCTGATTGGCATGTCGCGCTACGGCAGTATTCGGCTGGGGCCCGACCACTCGCGCCCCGAGTTTTCGCTGTTATCCTGGTCGGCGATGCTGTTTGCCGCCGGTATCGGGATCGACCTGCTGTTCTTCAGCGTCGCCGAGCCGGTGGCCCACTACCTGGCACCCCCCGACCTGGAACCGGAAAGCCAGGCGGCCATGCGTAATGCCGTCGTCCAAACCTATCTGCACTGGGGGCTCTCTGGCTGGGGTCTGTACGTGTTGATGGGTATGGCGCTGGCCTATTTCAGCTACCGCCACCGTTTGCCCCTTGCCATTCGCAGCGCGCTTTATCCGCTGCTGGGCAAGCGTATCCACGGTCCAATCGGCAATGCGGTGGACATCACCGCGGTGATATCGACGGTGTTCGGCATCGCGACGAGCCTGGGCATCGGCGTCATGCAGCTCAACTACGGCCTGAACTACATGTTCGACGTGCCTGAGTCGCTGACTGTCCAGGTGATCCTGATCGTGCTGGTCGTGATACTGGCGACCATCTCCGTGGTAACCGGCGTCGAAAAAGGCATTCGCCGGCTCTCGGAGTTCAATATGCTGCTGGCCCTGGCACTGATGCTGTTCGTGCTGTTCTCCGGCGATACCCTGGTGCTGCTGGATAAAGTGGTCAACAATGCCGGCGACTACCTGTCGGGCTTCGTGGCGGCCAGCTTCGACACCTACGCCTTTGACGGCGAAGGCGCCCAGCAATGGAAAATGTGGTGGACGATCTTCTTCTGGGGCTGGTGGATCGCCTGGACACCCTTCGTCGGTCTGTTCCTGGCGCGCATTTCCCGTGGCCGCACCATCCGTGAATTCGTCGCAGGCGCGCTGTTTATCCCACTGGCGTTCATGATGGTATGGATGTCGATCTTCGGTAACAGCGGTATCGAGCTGGTCGCCAACCAGGGCGTCACCGAACTCGGTGAGCAGGCGCTGAACACCCCGCAGACCACGCTTTACACGCTGCTTGAATATTATCCCTACGTGGGCATTACTGCGGCCGTGGTCACCGTGCTGGGTATCGTGTTCTTCATTACCTCAGCGGACTCAGGGGCGCTGGTACTGGCCAACTTCACCTCTATCCTGAGCGACGTGAACCACGATGCGCCGGTGAAGCTGCGTATTTTCTGGTCGGCGATTATCGGCTTGATCACCATTGCGCTGCTGATGGCGGGCGGCTTGAACGCCCTGCAAAGTGCCGTGGTGATTACCGCCTTGCCGTTCTCGGTGGTGATTTTCGCCATCATGGTAGGCATGTACAAAGCGCTCAAGCTTGAAGGCCGCAAGGCCGATGCACGGCGCCTGGTCACCGGCACCGCCCATGGGGGCGACTGGAAGGAACGCCTCGATCGCGCGCTGGACACCTCGAACCGCGCCGGCGCCGCCGCCACCATCGAGCATGCCATTCGCCCGGCGATGACTCAGTTTGCCCAGGAGCTCGAAAGCCGGGGGCAGACCGCCAACGTGAGCGAAGAGCATATTGAGGGCGAGTCGCTGCCCAACCTGATGCTGCAGGTCGATTTCGGCGACGCGACCAGCTTCGTCTATCAGGTATGCCCGCACCGCTTACGCACGCCGAGCTTCATCCCCGCAGATGACGATTTCTACGTGCGGCTGGACGTCTTCCTCGCCGAAGGCGGGCAGGACAAGGATCTCAACGGCTTCACCCGCAGTCAGGTCATTGGCGACCTGGTGAGCGAGTACGAGCGTCATCTGCACTTCCTGGCACTGGCCGGCCATCAGCAGGCCATGCCGGGCACCATCGGCGAACCGCCAGAGGACGCTACTCAGCCTTCCTGATAAGGCATGAGCACCGTCAACGACATCCCGGCCAAATGGCCGGGATGTTTTTATAGATCGCCCACCCAGCAACACAGGTCTCGTTGTGCAAATTACACGGCAGGAGTAGCGTAAAGGACTGATTTCGCTATCGCCAAGGAGATTGATCCCATGTCCCGCCGCCATCGCGCCAAAGAATACGTCTTTCCCCTGCCGGGCAGCGCCATCGTCAGCGCCTGGCGCGAGGGTTACTCGCTTGGCAAATTGAAGCGCGATGTCCTGGCAGGGCTAACGATTGGCGTGGTGGCGGTGCCCCTGTCGATGGCACTGGCCATCGCCACCGGCGTGCCGCCCCAGCACGGGCTTTATACCGCCATCGTCGCGGGCGCGGTGATCGCCCTGACCGGCGGATCGCGGTTCAACATCTCCGGCCCCACCGCTGCCTTTGTGGTTATCCTCTTCCCCATTGTGGCCAACCATGGCCTGGGCGGGCTGTTGATCGCCACGCTGATGGCGGGGGCCATCCTGGTGGCGCTGGGACTGTCACGCCTGGGCAGCCTGATCCAGTACGTCCCCTACCCGGTCGTTCTCGGCTTTACCGCAGGTATCGGCGTGGTGATTGCGCTATTGCAACTGCCGGACTTTCTGGGTCTGTCTGGCGTCGAGCTTGGCGATAGCACCCTGCATAACCTGATGCTGATCGGCCAGGCACTGCCCAGCCTTTCGCTGGCTGAGGCAGGCGTCGGGCTTGTCACCTTGGCAACGCTGTTAATCTGGCCGCGTCTGAATACGCCCGTCCCGGCGCCGCTGGTGGGCTTGGCGGTGGGCACTCTGGCCGCTGCACTGCTGGTGGTGGTGGCAGGCGTCGAGGTCGACACCATCGCCTCGCGGTTCAACTGGGCGTTAGATGGCGAGCAGGGCAACGGCATTCCCCCCTTCGCCCCCGGCTTTGCGCTGCCGTGGCATTTGCCAGGTGCGAATGGCGATCCGCTGCACGTCAACTTTGCGCTGATTCAATCGCTTCTCGGACCGGCGCTGGCGATTGCGCTGCTGGCGGCGATTGAATCACTGCTGTGTGCCGTGGTGGCAGACGGCCTGACCCGCACCCGCCACGACCCCAACGCCGAGCTGATTGGTCAGGGCCTGGGCAATATGGTGGTGCCCTTCTTCGGCGGCATTACCGCCACGGCAGCCCTTGCGCGTACGGCAACCAATATCAAGAGCGGGGCCTTCTCGCCTGTCGCGGCCCTGGTGCATTCGCTGGTGGTATTGCTCGCCGTGGTGGCACTGGCGGGAGTGCTGGGGTATGTGCCCATGGCCGCACTGGCGGCGCTGCTGCTGGTCATCGCCTGGAACATGAGTGAAGCGCGCCATTTCGTGCATACGCTGAAAAGCGCCCCCGCCAGCGATGTCGCCGTGCTGGTGATCTGCTTCGCCCTGACGGTGATCTTCGACATGGTTATCGCAGTGGCAGTCGGCATTGGCTTGGCAGCGGCGTTATTTATTCGCCGTATGGCCCAGTTGACCCATACCCGGCGCTTGACCGCACCCGACACCGCTGAATACTTCCCGTCGGAAGTGGCGCTTTATAAGATCAGTGGCCCGATGTTTTTTGGCGCGGCCGAAAAGGCCATTGCCACGCTAAGAGCCATTGATCACAGCATTCGGATTGTCGTGCTGGATATGCGCGATGTGCCGAGCCTGGATACCACCGCCATGGTGGCGCTGGACAGCCTGCGACGGGAACTGGGTGAGCAAGACGTAGGCGTTATATTCGTTGGGCTGCCGCCGCGTATGGCGCTGAAAATCAAACGTGCAGGCATTAAGCGTGAAGCGGGTAAGTTAGCGGTCGTCAGCAACCTTGCCCACGCCGAGCGCATGGCGCGCCGTTGGTTGGGCTGGCGTGATAGCAGTTCGGTAACGGCGGGGAATTAATCGCATCGGTGCCATGACAACGTTAGCGATAAAAAGGGGGAGTTAGCCTCCCCCGTCTGCTCACATACCCCTTCAGCTCGCCATATCGAGCACGATGCGGCCCTCTATCTTGCCGTCGATCATACGCTGGAAGACATCGTTGATATTATCCAGCGTGTCGGTGGCCACCGTGGCCTTAACCTTGCCTTCGGCGGCGAAGTCCAGCGCTTCTTGCAAGTCGCTGCGCGTGCCGACAATGGAGCCGCGAATGGTAATACCGTTGAGCACCGTGCTAAAGATCGGCAGCGGGAAGTCACCGGGTGGAAGGCCATTAAGTACCAGCGTGCCGCCGCGACGCAGCATGTTTTGCGCTTGATCGAACGCCTTCGGCGATACCGCGGTGACCAGTGCGCCGTGAGCACCGCCAATGGTCTTCTTCAGATAGGCCGCCGGGTCGGTTTGCATGGCGTTGACGGTTACCGTAGCGCCCAAGCGCTCGGCCAGAGCCAGTTTGCCGTCGTCGATATCTACCGCCGCTACGTTAAGTCCCATGGCTTTGGCGTACTGCACCGCCATATGGCCTAAGCCACCAATACCCGAAATCACCACCCACTGGCCAGGGCGGGTATCGGTCATTTTCAAGCCTTTATAGACCGTCACCCCTGCGCACAGTACCGGGGCTATTTCAACAAAATCAACGGCGTCCGGCAGGCGACCGACATAGCCCGCATCCGCCAGGGTATAGTCGGCAAACCCACCGTTAACGCTGTAACCGGTATTTTGCTGGGACTCGCACAGGGTTTCCCAACCGCCCAAGCAGTGCTCGCAGTAACCGCAGGCCGAATAGAGCCAGGGGACACCAATACGATCGCCCTCTTTGACATGGGAGACCCCTTCCCCCACCGCCACGATATGACCCACGCCTTCATGGCCGGGAATGAACGGCGGTGAGGGCTTCACCGGCCAATCGCCGTGAGCGGCGTGTAAATCGGTATGGCAAACCCCAGAGGCCGCCACTTTCATCAATACTTCACCCTGCTTGGGGCGGGGTACGTCAACTTCTTCTAACGCCAATGGCTGACCAAACTCACGAACCACCGCCGCGCGCATTGTGCTATCCATGATGCAACTCCTAATAGTTTTCGACACGGCCATTGTAAGAATGGCCATTATCGGAAAATTCAGCGTCAGGGAGAGTGAGACACCGTCCGGCTTATGCCGGACGGTGTGACTTACGGAGCTGGTTAGAAGAAGCCCAGCGGATTGATGTCATAGCTGACCAGCAGGTTTTTGGTCTGCTGATAGTGTTCCAGTGCCATCTTGTGGGTTTCGCGGCCAACGCCGGATTTCTTGTAGCCACCGAAGGCCGCGTGGGCGGGGTACTGGTGGTAGCAGTTGGTCCAGACACGCCCGGCCTGAATCCCACGGCCCATGCGGAAAGCGACGTTCATGTCGCGGCTCCACACGCCGGCGCCCAAACCAAACTCGGTGTCGTTGGCAATCGCCAGCGCCTCTTCTTCGTCCTTGAAGGTGGTGACCGCTACCACCGGGCCAAAGATCTCTTCCTGGAAGACACGCATCTGGTTATTACCCTTCAGCAGCGTGGGCTGAATGTAGTAACCGCTGTTGATGCTGTCGTCCAGGGTCTCTTTGTTACCACCCGTGAGGAACTCGGCGCCTTCGTCGCGGGCAATATCCATGTACGACATGATCTTGTCGAACTGTTCCTGAGACGCCTGCGCGCCTACCTGTACGTCGGTATCCAGCGGGTTACCACGCTTGATGGTCTGCGTACGCTCGATGACCTTGGCCATGAACTCGTCGTACATGCTTTCCTGGATCAGCGCCCGAGAGGGGCAGGTACACACCTCGCCCTGGTTAAAGAACGCCAGCACCAGGCCTTCGACCGCTTTATCAATGAACGTCGGCTCGGCGTTCATGATATCGGCGAAGTAGATATTGGGGGATTTGCCGCCCAGCTCCACGGTGGAGGGAATGATGTTCTCCGCTGCGCACTTCAGAATATGCGAGCCCACCGGGGTGGAGCCGGTAAAGGCGATCTTGGCGATGCGCTTGCTGCTGGCCAGCGCCTGGCCTGCCTCGGCGCCAAAACCGTTGACGATGTTCAGCACGCCCGGGGGCAGCAGGTCACCGATCAGCTCTGCCACCTTAAGGATGGACGCCGGTGTCTGCTCAGCAGGCTTGAGTACCACGCAGTTGCCCGCCGCCAAGGCCGGCGCCAGCTTCCAGGTGGCCATCAGAATCGGGAAGTTCCAGGGAATGATCTGCCCTACCACACCCAGCGGCTCGTGGAAGTGATACGACACGGTATTGGCGTCGATATCGGCCGCAGTGCCCTCCTGCGAGCGCAGGCAGCCGGCAAAATAACGGAAGTGATCAACGGCTAGCGGAAGGTCGGCGTTGAGCGTTTCGCGTACCGCCTTGCCGTTGTCCCAGGTTTCAGCGACGGCCAGCATCTCCAGGTTCTGTTCGATGCGGTCGGCGATTTTCAACAGGATATTGCTGCGCTCCTGAACCGAGGTTTTCCCCCAGGCCGGTGCGGCTAGATGGGCGGCGTCCAGCGCCTTGTCGACGTCTTCCGCCGTTGAACGGGGAATTTCGCAGAATACCTGGCCATTGACCGGGCTGACGTTGTCAAAGTATTGGCCTTTTACCGGGGCAACAAATTCGCCGCCGATGTAATTGCCGTAGCGGTTTTCGAATGACACCACTGAACCAGTGTCACCGGGATTGGCGTAGATCATTATCGAGCTCCTGCGTATTATGATTATTAAAGAGTGCTCATGCAGTGTTGGTCAGTCGGGCGCGGCACGGTATCGCCCAATGGCAGGATGCGCCCTCATCCCTTGGTAGGAGACGCCATGTATTCGTTATTGGTGGCAGATGATCATCCGCTGTTTCGCGACGCGCTGCAGGTCGTGATCAGCAGCGGCCTGCCGCATAGCCAACTGCTGGAAGCCGACAGCCTTGCCGCCGCCATGCCGCTGATCGCCCAGCACGACGGTCTGGATTTGCTGCTGCTCGATTTGAGCCTGCCGGATGCGGAAGGCCTTGACGGCCTGGCCCGGCTGCGCGACGCCTACCCCTGGCTGCCGGTGGCGATTGTCTCGGCGCATCAGGAGCGCCAGCTGGTACTCGATGCCATCAGCCTGGGGGCGGTCGGCTACATTCCCAAATCGACGCCCCGGGAGGCCCTGCTCAATGCGCTGACCCAGATACTCGACGGCCAGCTCTACCTGCCCCCGGATGTGATGCGCCGCCCGCCGGCAACGCCCTCCCCCCAGGCCAATACCCTCGCTGCCGGGCCATTGTCCGATGATCGGCTAGCCCAGTTGACCGGCAAGCAGCTCAGCGTCCTGCACTGCATGACGCAGGGCATGTCGAACAAGCAGATCGCCCGCGAGCTGAGCATTGCCGAGACCACCGTCAAGACCCACGTCTCGGCCATCCTGCGTAAGCTGGGCGCCACCAGCCGCGTGCATGCCATCGTCATGGCAGGCGACGCCGACCTGCCGCTCGTGATGGCCAGCCGCACGGCGCGTTAATCCTGCGCGGTCAGCAAGCTCACCAGCAGCATGCGCAGGCGCATGGGCTTCAACGGCTTCAGCAGGCAATGCATCCCAGCCTCGCGGGCGGCGCGGCTCAGCGCGGCATCGTGATTGGCGGTAATCACTACCGCCGCCAGCCCGGGGTAGCGCCGCCGCAGGCGTGCCGCCAGGTCCAGGCCCGTTTCGCGGTGGTCGCCCAGATGGTAATCCACCAGCAGCACGTTGGGCGGCTCGCCGTCGCTTGCGGCCTCCAGCGCGCTTGCCGTGGCGGCCGCTCGCACCCGGCAGCCCCAGCTGCCAAGCAGCGCCTGCATGCCGTCGATGATGGCGGCATCGTCGTCGATGACCCACACCACACTCTCGGCAAGCGGTGAATCGGGGATGTCTTGGGAAAGCTCAGCCGCCTGAGAAGACGCCCCCTGTGCATTGGACGACGGCGCATAGGGCACGGTGATCGAAAACAGCGCCCCGCGGCCGGGCGTTGAGGCCAGCGTCACCGGCTGTTCGAGCATGGCGCTGATGCGATCCACGATTGCCAACCCCAGTCCCAAACCACGGCTATGGTGATGCTTGGCATCGGGGGCGCGCTGAAACTCCAGAAAAATCGCCTCGCGCTGCTGCTCGGCAATCCCCGGGCCGGTGTCCCCCACCATGATCTCGACGCCCTCGCGGCGGCGGCGACAGCCAAGCAGCAGGTGGCCGTGCTCGGTATAGCGCACCGCGTTACTCAAGAAGTTGCGAATCACCCGCGCGAGCAGCGCCAGATCCGACTCCACCACCACGCTCGACGGCACGTAATGCAGGCTCAGTCCTCGTACAGCCGCCACCTGGCGATACTCTTCCGCCAGGGCATCGAGCAGGGTGCTGACCGCAAACGGCGCTTTATCGGCGTGCAGCACCCCGGCATCCAGACGCGAAATATCCACCAGGGTGCCAAGCAGCCCCTCGACATCCTTGAGCGAGCGGCCCGCGTGGCCGACCAGCGCCTGCGAGGCCGAGGGCAAGGGGTGCGTTTCCAGGGCGCTGACAAACAGGCGTGCCGCGTTCAGCGGCTGCAGCAGGTCGTGGCTGACCGCAGCGAGAAACTTGGTCTTGGACAGATTGGCCGCCTCGGCCTCGGCCTTGGCGGCCTGCAAGCGAGCATTGGCCTGCCCCAGCTCGTCCAGGGCACGATGCAATGCATCGGTGCGTTCCCGGACCTGCTCGGCCAGCAGCACGGAACGCTCGAAGGCGGCATAGGGCGCGCCATCGGCGTCGCTACCTGATTCCACACGGCTCATCAGCGCCTGGCACACCTTGCGCAGGCGACGGTTTTCTTCGCGTAAGGCCGCGGGGCTGAGCGAGGTATCGTCACTCGCCGAGAGTTGGAAGAGTGCCAAGCGCCACTCCTGTAAAGGTCTGGTTGACATGCATGCCGTGGTGCTGCTCGCCATAGGTGTTGAAGCCGACCACCCGGGAGCGCCGCAGCAGCGCCGACGCCTGGTCGAGGTGCCGCACGGCCTCCAGCTCCATACGCCGCAGGAAGCAGTCGCAGCCAATCATCAGCGACGGCCCCCCCACCCGGGCGGTCACGCCCTCCAGCATGCGGTTGAGGTCATCAAGCAGCGGGGCGGGTTGCATGGCCGTCAGCACGATGCCGTTTTCCACCGCACAGTAGAAGCTCAGACTCCCGTCGTCATTGACGCGCTGAATCGAGCGCACATAGTGCTGCCCGCCCAGTTGAACCGCGAGGGGGTGGCGCGCGAAGACACCGGGGTCGAGGGCGTCAGGCGCAACGCCGACCAGGTCGGCATAGACGCCAGCAGCCGGCAGGCCGTTGAGCTCCACCACCCGGCGGCGCTCGCGGTCGGCCTCGGTCACCACCAGCTTGTGGCTGAGCGGTGTCAAGTGGTGGGTAGAAAACACTTCGAACGGCAGACGGGTATTGATCATCACCACCACGGCGGCACGGCTGTGAAAGCGGCCATGGGCGTACACATGGGTGTGCGCCAGATGGTTATCGTCACCGGCGGAGCCGCCGAAGCTGGGAATGCGGCCCAGGGCGGCGTCCAGCGTGGCCAGCACCTGCTCTTCACGGCTGGAAAGCCCGTCCAGCAGCGTCAGCGCAAAGCTGTGCGCGTTGACCGGTGCCAGCGCCTGGCGACGGCACCGCGCTATCAGGTCATCGACCAGCGGTTGGGCATCGCTCAGCGCGAAACGATCCAGGTCGTCGACCAGCGCCGACTCGATGGCAAACACCCGCCGATCAAAGCCGATGGCCACGATGCTACCGCGATCGTAGCCTTCGGGGGTGATTTCGCCCGCTGTGGTGCAGCCGCTGACCGGCACCGCTGGAAAGGCATTTGTAAGCGCGGCCGCCAGGCGACCCAGATCATACTCGGCGCTGCAGAAAAAGATAATCCCCCCAAGATAGGCATGGCGCAACCCCTCAGCGAGCGCCTGAACCGCTTCCTCGGCATCCACCAGGCGGCTGGCCACCACCACGGCACCCTGATCAGGTGTCGATATGGTCACGTTGCCATTGCTCCAGGTCGGTTGCGGTACCCTCGGCGGTCTGGCGCAGCGCGTCCAGCGCCTCGCGCATGGCGGTGCAGGGCAGGGGAGCCTGGTTGGCCAGCGATTCAAGCGCTCGCGCCTGTTCCGCCACCTGCCGGGCACCGATGCTCAAGGCTTCACCGCGCAGCTGATGGGCCAGGCGGGCAACCTGCCGGGCGTTATCGGCAGAGAGCGTGTCTGAGACAAGGTAGGTCGACAGCTGTGCCAGGTAATCGTCGACCTGCTGATAATAGAGGGCGATAAGCTGGCGCAGATGGTCTTCACCCAACGCCTGGTAAAGGCCGCTCAAGGTCTCGAGGTCGAGCCTTGATGCGTTGCTCGCCGACTCGGTGGGCACGGCCGCGTCGGCTGATGGGTCGCTCAGCTGCAAGGCCAGCATGTCGTTCAGCGCGCCGATGGATAGCGGCTTGGTGATGTAATCGTCCATGCCCGCCTGGAGGCAGCGTTGGCGGTCATCTTCAGCGCCGCCTGCCGTCATTGCGACGATGGGTACGTCAGCCAGCCAGCCCCCCTGAGCACGCAGCTGGCGGGTGACCTCTAGCCCATCAATGTCGGGCAGTTGAATATCCATGAAGATCAGGTGAACACGCTGAGCCGCAGCCATGTCCAGGGCATCGTGGCCGTTTTCGGCGCACACCACATCGCAGCCCAGGCGTGCCAACAGCTCGATGGCAACCTTGCGATTGATGGCGTTGTCTTCCACCAGCAGCAATGAGGTGCCAGCAAAGTGCTGCTGGGTGGGCAAGGAAGGACGCGGCGCGCGATGCTCAGGCGCGGCCTCCACCAGCGGCAATTGACAGCGAAAGGTGCTGCCCTTGCCTGGCTGGCTGTCAACGCTCAGTTGCCCCTGCATGGCCTCGCTCAGCCGCTTGCAAATGGCCAGCCCCAGGCCGGTTCCCCCGTACCGGCGGGCGACCGACGCGTCCGCCTGATGGAAAGGTTCGAACAGATGCTGCTGCTGCGCGTCGCTTAGGCCACAGCCGGTATCGATGACCTCAAAGAATAGCTGGTCCTCCGTGGCAGAGACGCGCACGGCCACCGCGCCCTCATCGGTGAATTTGATCGCATTGGCGATCATGTTGAGCAATATTTGTCGCAGCCGCCCGGCATCGACCATTATCCAGGCCGGTACCCGTTCATCCACATGGTGGGTCAACGCCAGCCCTTTTGCCTCGGCACGAGGCTTGAACAGGGCCACTACGCTTGACACCGTTTCCTCGACCGCCGTCGGCACGGTTTCCAGGCTGAGGTGGCCCGCTTCGATCTTGGAAAAATCCAGAATCTCATTGATCATCGCCAACAGCTGGTTGGCACTGTCGTGAATCGTGCTGGCGTAATCTTCCACTTGCGCTCGATTGGTGGGCTCGCGCAACAGTTCGCTCATCCCGATAACGCCATTCAGGGGGGTACGAATTTCGTGGCTGACCATGGCGAGAAAGTCCGACTTGGCATGGTTGGCCGCCTGGGCCTGCTCGGCGGTGACTTCCAACTGGCGGCTGAGCTGTTCCTGCTCGCGGCGAGCCGCGGCGCTCTCGCGCATCTCTCGAACCAGAAAGATGACGATCAACAGGGCCGCCACGCTCATTGCCACAATCAGGCTCATCAACAGCTTGTAAAGCAGGCTCAGCTGGGCACGCTCTTCGGTGGCGGATTCCGCCAGGTAGCCATTGATCGTGATGACCAGCCGCTCCGTCAGGCGGGTCAGTGTCTGCAGCTCGGTTTCCAGCGCGATAACCGGCATGCGTTCCAGGTGTTCGTGGGGTTCAAGCATCAGATCGATGACATCCAGTTGCTGCTGGATCTCGTCGAGCAGCTCGCGGGCAGGCTCGATGCGGTTCAGCAGGGTGCTGACCTCGCCTTCATTGAGCAGGGTGATGCGGCTGTACAGCAGTTCGAAGCGCAGGTTCAGGTCGTCCTGGGCAGCGGGTGCTATCGGCCCACGCGTGGCGCTAAGCAGCTGATTGAGGAGCTGCACCGCATCACGATCCAGCTTGTAAATCACCCAGGAGGTGTCTTCCCGCAGGGTCTGGGTAAGATTATCCTGCCGCCATGCCGCAATGGTCGCCACCACAATCGCCGCAGCGAACAGCACCACAGCGATCATGGCGACCAGCTTGAAACGCCAGGGATAGCGCAGCAGGCGCGCATAGTGCGTTGCCGAACCGCTAGCGGACATTGATCTTCATCACTTGCCAGACGGCGCGAAAACGCATCTTTTCGCTTAGCAAGGCGGCGTCATGATCAAACGGGTACAGCACCCACAGCGGGCCGTATTCGCGGATGGGAATCGCCTCGCTGTCGCGCTTGAGTGCCAGGATGACATCGTAGTCGTAAAAGTCGCTGACCGGTATCTCCGCCTCGTAGCCGTTCAACGCCAGTACATTGACGCGGCCATCCGTCACGCCAAGGTGCGCGAGCAGGTCGCGCATCAACGGGCCTTCATAGTGATCCTGGCTGTCCGTCCACGGCGTGGTCGTCTCGACGCCATGCTGCGGCAACTGCTGCAGCATCCGGCGATCAAAATGGGCCTCACCGTCGACATTCGTCTTGTCGATATCGCCCACCACCCTGAGTATCACCGGCCCTGCCGGCGCTTTGTGGCCGTCCGCATCAGCCGCGAGCCCCGCCAGGGGAATGCTGAACGCCAGCATGATGCACCCCAACAACAACGCTTTCACTGCGATATCCTCTTGCCGCGTTAACCGGAAGGTAACCTTTTCAGTATTCAAGGTTACGCCATCGCATGGACAGGGTCAGTTTAAACACGTTTTATTTGCTAACGTCATGACGAGCTGACTCACCCTGCCAAACCAGTGATCATAATAAAAAAGCTCCAAGCCAGGCCTGGAGCTTTCATTTCCCATACAGGGATCAGCGCACGATCATGACCGACATCTTGGCATGATGAACCACATGCTCGGCGTTGGGGCCCAGCACATAGTCGACGAACTTGCGCTTGGTATGCGAGGCCATGACGATCAGGTCGATATCCAGTCGCTTGCCCACCTTGATGATCGCTTCCCACGGCGAGCCGTCGACAATCACGCTCTGGGTACTGATGGTTTCCGGCACATGCTTTTGGATGAAGTCATGCTGCGCCTCCTTCACCGCCTCGTGGGCCTTTTGGGAAAAGTCCTTGGGAAAATACGCGCCCACCATGGGCATCTTAAAATCCGGCATCACCGTCACCACGTGCAGCGACGCATCAAACGTCTGGCATAGCTTGATAGCCGTGGGTAATGCCTTGGCCCATGAGCTCTCTTCGTTGAGATCAACGGGTAACAGGATCTTGTGGTACATGAGACAGCCCCTCCTTACGCGGTATTGGCTTTGGGCGCACGCCCTTCGGCGGCCCGACGACGGCGCTGCAGCATGACGATCAGCGCAAACACCCCTAATGCGGGTATCCAGATCCACTCCTTCGTCCAGCGATCCACCGGTGCCAGTACTTCGACGATTTCCTGATCGAAATCAAAGCCCAGATCCGCCGCGTCACTGCCGTAGGTGACCATATCGACAATCGCTTGATCGTCCTCGGTCAGCAACGTCAAGCCGAGATTATCCAACCGCGCCTGACCGCTATCGCCCTCGGGCACCGGCACCAGAATATAGGTGGTCATGGGGTCGCCATAATCATCCAGGCCGCTGATCTGTACGCGCAAGGACGATCCCTCATCCACCTCGCCCAGGGTCTCGGCAAATTCTTCAGGCGGCGTCGACCGGTAAGGGTCGTGAAGCATGTCCATGAAGAAGCCAGGGCGGAACAGGGCAAACGCCACCACGAGCAGCAGAATCGACTCGTACCAGCGGTTACGCGTCACCATGAAGCCCTGAGTGGCGGCGGCAAAGATCAGCATCGCCACGGTTGCCACCACGAAGATCAATATTCCCTGCAGCGGCGTCACGTCGATCAACAGCAGATCGGTGTTGAAGATAAACAGGAACGGAAGCGCGGCGGTGCGCAGGCTGTAGTAAAACGCCTGGAAACCGGTACGGATCGGATCCCCCCCGGAAACCGCCGCCGCCGCGAACGAGGCCAGCCCCACCGGCGGCGTCACGTCGGCCATGATGCCAAAATAGAAAACGAACAGGTGCACAGCGATCAGCGGCACCAGCAGGCCATTCTGTGCCCCCAACTGAATGATCACCGGCGCCAGCAGTGCCGACACCACGATGTAGTTGGCGGTAGTCGGCAGCCCCATGCCCAGAATCAGGCTGAGTACGGCGGTAAACAGCAGGATCAGCATCAGGTTGCCCATGGCGAGGGTCTCGACGACATCCGCCAATACCAGCCCGACCCCTGTCTGGGAAACGGCGCCGACGATAATCCCCGCCGTGGCCGTCGCGATGCCGATGCCGATCATGTTGCGGGCACCGGTGACCAGGCCATTCCACAGGTCAAGGCCGCCTTCGCGCAGATCCGCCTTGAAATCGCTGTGACCGCGGAAGTAGGCAGTGATCGGCCGCTGGGTCAGCATGATGAAGATCATGAACACCGTGGCCCAGAATGCCGATAGCCCGGGGGAAAGGCGTTCAACCATCAGGCACCACACCAGCACGATCACCGGCAGAATGTACTGCAGGCCGACCAGCACCGTGGGCCGCGTCTGGGGCAGCGTGACGACCGGCTCATTGGGATCATCAATTTCAAGTTCAGGGTAGTTCGAGGCGAGCTTCAGCAGCGCGACATAAACCGCCGCCAGCGCCAGACCGATCACCCAGGGAGCCGCCGGGCCCAGTACGGGTTGCATCCACCCAAGCCCGTAATACACCGCCAGGGCGGTGACCATCATCAGCAACAGACCTGCCAAAAAACCGGTGACCTTGCGCACCAGCGGCTTGGGTGGGTTGCTGCTTTCAAGCCCCTGCATGTTAGCTTTCAAGGCTTCCAGGTGAACGATATAGATCAGTGCTATATAGGAAATCAGCGCTGGCAGAAACGCGTGCTTGATCACCTCGACGTAGGAAATACCGACGTACTCGACCATCAGGAAGGCGGCGGCGCCCATGACGGGCGGCATGATCTGGCCGTTCACCGACGAGGCCACTTCTACCGCGCCGGCTTTTTCAGAGGAAAAGCCCACCCGTTTCATCATCGGGATGGTAAAGGTACCGGTGGTCACGGTATTGGCAATCGAGGAGCCCGAAATCAGACCGGTCATGCCCGACGCCACTACCGCCGCTTTGGCAGGGCCGCCTTTGTAATGGCCCAGCAGGGAAAACGCGACTTTAATAAAATAGTTACCGGCACCGGCTTTATCGAGCAGCGCGCCAAACAGCACGAAAAGGAACACAAAGCTGGTGGAGACCCCAAGGGCAATACCGAATACGCCCTGGGTCGTCAGCCACTGATGGTTTACCAGCCCGTAAAGACTTACGCCCCCATGGGCCAGCATGCCGGGCATCCAGGGGCCGGCCAGCGAATAGAACAGGAAGACGCTGGCCACGATCATCAAGGGCGGCCCCAGGGCGCGCCGGGTGGCTTCGAGCAGCAACAGGATGCCTGTCACACCGACGACCACATCGGTCAACAGCGGCGCACCAGGGCGTTCCGACAGGCCCTCGTAAAAAATGAACATGTAGGCGCCGCAGAACGCGGCAACCGCCGCCAACACCCAGTCCTGGAGAGGAATACGATCGCGCGGCGACCGCTTCAGCGCAGGGTATGCCATGTAGGCCAAAAACAGCGCAAAGGCCAAGTGGATCGAGCGGGACTGGGTGGCATTGAAAACCCCAAAGCCGACCAGATACGGCAGCGGCGATGCGATCCACAGCTGAAAGAGTGACCACACCGCTGCAATACCCACCAGCAGCTTGCCCGGCATCCCCGCTGGTTTGCGGGAGCCCGAGTCCGTCGAGGCGACAAGATCTTCAAGATCAACATTCGACCCGCCGGTCTTGGTGTTGTCCGTTGTCATAAGCATGCCCTGCTAAAATATGGATGGCACTGTGAGATGCCCGCTTGATGCCTAGCGGCATCCCAAACACAGCGCGCGGCCCCATGAGAGACCGCGCGCCACTTTCACTGGGTGATGAACACCCTTATCCGAAGAGCTTACTCTTCGATCCAACCCTGCTCGACGTAGTACCGCTTGGCACCGTCATGCAGCGGCGCGGACAGGCCCTGGGTGACCATATCCTGGGCATCCAGGTTTTCGAAGGCAGGATGCAGGCGCTTGAAGCGGTCAAAATCATCGAATACCGCTTTAACGGTTTCGTAGACCACGTCATCATCAGCATCAGCAGAGGTAACGAACGTCGCCGCCACACCGAAGGTCTCGACGTCATCGGGGTTGTTCTTGTACAGGCCACCCGGAATCACAGACGTCGAGTAGTAGGGGTACTCGTCAACGATGCCCTGGACGTCCTCGTCGTTCATCGGGATCAGGTGCGAGTCGACGGTGGTGGTGGCCTCCTGAATCGAGCCGTTCGGGTGGCCGACCACGTAAACCATGGCGTCGATGTTGTTATCCGACAGGGCGGCGGCCTGCTCGGCGGCGTCCAGCTCAGAGACCAGGGAGAAAGTGTCTTCGTCCCAGCCCTTGGCGTCCATCACCACTTCCATGGTGTTACGCTGACCCGAGCCCGGGTTGCCGATATTAACGCGCTTGCCTTCGAGATCATCAAGCGTTTCGATACCCGAGTCCGCGCGGGCCAGCAACGTCAACGGCTCGCCGTGAATACGGAAGACAGCACGCAGATCCTCAAAGGCATCCCCCTCGAAATTCCCGGTACCGTTATAGGCTTGGTACTGAACGTCGGACTGGGCAACCCCCATATCCAGCTCGCCGGACTTGATACCGTTGATGTTGGCAACGGAGCCGCCGGTGGACGGCGCATTACAGCGGATGTTGTGGTCGTCGCTGCCGCGGTTGACCAGTCGGCAGACCGACTGACCGACGACGTAGTAAACGCCGGTCTGGCCACCGGTACCGATGGTGATGAATTGCTGGTCTTCTTGCGCCATGGCCGGTGCGGCAAAGGCCGTGGCGGCGAGTAACGCACCGGAGAAGGCGGCGGTAGAAAATGCGTGGCGTTTCATGAATACACCTCTTTATCTTGATGTTATGAGCATTGTGCGTCTTGGCCCCACCTGCATCATGTTTCCACAGGTGGGCTGATCCAAAACGTTTTCAAGACAATCTGTTATCAGCATCGACAGGGTCTGTCGGCGTTGACTACTTTAGCGAAAAAAAACGTAATTAGCGAAACGCGATACGTCAGCCGACAAACATCGTTTCTTAACGTCATGCACTGAGTGTAGTGATGTTCACCGTTTAGGGAGCGTTAACCGGTATACCGCTTTTGCATAGGCCAAGCGGTATCAGTCCACGTTGTAGCCCAAAATGCGCGGTAGCCAGAGCGCAATGCTCGGGAACACCGCGACAAGCGCCAGCGCGCCGGCCATGGCCACGACGAACATCAGCGCCCAACCCAGCGTCTGTTCCAGGCGGATCTTGGCCACTTCCGTGGTAACCATCAAATTCACCGCCACCGGCGGGGTGAACTGCCCGATAGCAATGTTCATGGCCAGCAAAATACCGAACCATACCGGGTTCCACTCAAAATGCTGCATGACCGGTATCAAAATCGGCATCATGATCAGGTAGATGGAAATGGCATCCAGCAGCATTCCGGCTATCAGCACCGCCAGCATGACCAGCATCAGCAGCAGCACGCCGTTGTCGGTGAGACCGATAATCCACTCTGCCAGATGACGGAAAGTGCCCAGCATGGTGCCCGCCCAGGCAAAAATGCCCGCCAGCGCAATAATCAGCATCACCACGCCGGAGATAATCGCCGCTTCGCCGAACAGTTCCCACAGATCACGCCAGGACAGCTCGCGGGTCAGAAAAAGCCCGACGATGGCACCGTAGGCAACCGCCACCACGGCGGCTTCCGTCGGGGTAAATAGCCCCGAGCGCAGCCCCCCGAGGATCAGCACCGGGGCAAACAGCGCGGGCAGAGCCTGCTTGAAGGTGTCGCGCACGCTCAGCCGCTCGGCCCCTTCCGCCGGCGCCCCGCCTTCCCATCCATAGCGCCTGGACACCAGCAATGCCGGCAGCAACAGTGCCAGACCGGCCAGTATCCCGGGGAACAAGCCCGCGGCAAACAGGGCACGCAGATCCACCCCCGGCACCACGATCGAGTAGAGGATCAGCGCGACGGAAGGGGGAATGAGAATCGCCGTGGAAGCCGACGCCGCGATCAGCGTGGCGGAAAACGGCTTGGGGTAGCCGGCCTTGGTCATGCTCGGCAGCATCACCATGGCGACCGCCGCGGCATCGGCGGGGCCGGAGCCACTCATGCCGCCCATGATCATGCACACCAGCACCGCCACCAGCGCCAGACCGCCATGGCGCGGGCCAATCAACGCCTGAGCGAAGCGCACCAGGCGCAGCGCGACACCGGCACGCTCGAAAATCAGCCCGGTCAAGATGAACAGCGGAATCGCGATCAGCGGATACTTGGCAATGCTGTTGTAGGTATTGGTGCCCAGGGTCGCCAGCATGTCCGGCGACAGCCCGATCACGATGCCCACTGCGCCCGACAACGCCAGCGAAAACGCCACCGGCACGCCCGCGATGAGAAACCCAGCGAAGGCCAGAATCATCCATACATCAGGCGTCATCGGCGTGTCTCCCGGCCAGACGGTCGAGGGTCTGCTGCAACAGACGCCACAGCATGGCAGCGGACAGCACCGGCAACCAGACGATATACCACCACTGCGGCAGGCCAAGACCGGGCGAAAGCGACTGCCAATGATATTCCTGCCAGGCCAGCTTGGCGCCATACCAGGTGATCAACCCCAGCACCACGGCCCCACACAGCGCCTGAAAGCCTATCAATAGCCGACGCGGGCCAGGGGGCAGCGCGCGCTCCAGAAAACTGATGCGAATATGGCGTTGACGACGCAGCGCCACGGACGCCCCGGCGAAAGTCAGCACCACCAGCAGGAACACGGAAAATTCTTCGGTGAAGGAAAATGAGCCGCCGGTCAGATAGCGCGTGATCACGTTTCCCAGGCTGATCAGCGAAATGATGATCAGTGCCAGCGCCGCCAGCCAGCGTTCGGGGCGCGCATCCGGAATGCCTTTCATGACAGCCTCACAGCTAAAGCTACCGGCCCTAAAGGCCGGTAGGAAAACAATAAAAATGAATAGGCTGTGCCTAGCGAGCGTCGATAGCCGTCTGTGCGGCCTCTACGAGATCTTCACCAATCCGCGGTGCCCACTCATCGTATACAGCGTGTGTGGCGTCAACAAAGGCTTGGTACTGCGCATCGGTCAGCTCCGTCACCGTGACGCCGCGCTCCCGAATAGCCGCGAGGCGATCGCTCTCTTCTTCACGCGTCATAGCGATTTCCCACTCGCCTGCCTCGACGGCGGTGTCGCGCAGCAGGGTACGGTGTTCTTCGCTAAGCGACTGCCATACCTGCTGGTTAACAGCGAAAATCAGCGGGTCGTTCATATAGTTCCACAGCGTCAAGTGCTCTTGACCGACCTGGTCAATGCGCGCCACATCAAATACCGAAAGCGGGTTTTCCTGACCGTCTACCGCCCCGGTAGTAAGCGCAGGCTTGGCATCCGCCCAGCTCATTTGCGTGGGGTCGGCATTCAGCGCCGAGAACGTATCCTGGAACAGCGGCGACCCGACGACGCGAATCTTCAGGCCTTCCAGATCCTCGGGCTCGCTGATGGGGCCCTGGGAGTTGGAGACCTGACGGAAGCCATTTTCGCCCCAGGCAAGCGGTATCACGCCGCGCGACTCGATCGCCTCGAACACCATGTCACCGGCTTCCCCACCGGTGACCGCGTCGACGGCCGCTTCATCGGGAATGAAGAACGGCAGCGAGAAGAGATTGAGCTCGGGCACCTGCGGCGACCAGTTGATGGTCGAACCGACCGCCGCATCGATGAGCCCCGAGCGCATGGCCGAAAATTCGCGTGTCTGGTCACCGGATACCAGCTGAGAATTGGGATATACCCGCATCGTCAGCTCACCGTCGCTGCGTTCCTCGACCAATTCTGCCCACTTTTCCGCCGCCTGGCCCCAGGGAAAGGCATCGGGCAATACCGTTGAAACGGACAGTTCGCGCGCCTGCGCCGAGAACGAAAAAGACAGCAGCAGCGCACCGGCGAGACCGGTGGAAACGCAAGCCATTGAGCGTGTCAGCGTCATAACAGATCCTTTTTTATCGATTTTTATGGTGGTGTATGCAACGGCACAACGCCGTTGGTGGAGCTCCATTTCATTGTAAGCACTTCACTCACAAAAAGAAGCCACCCAAGTTCGGCATGAACGACAGCGTCATCCTGCCTTACGGGTCGTCGCGTTCACCCGTCAGATGATGGGAAGGCAGCTACTTGTCACCCGATCATTCTGGCACTTAACCAAGCTGATACAATGGCAATAATTTACACCTATCAACGGACATCAACGTGCCCCTACGCGACCTGCTGCTCGGCTTATTCGTTATCGCCATTTGGGCGTTGAATATTATTGTTATCAAGGTCGGCGTCGCAGAACTCCCGCCGCTGTTGATGACCACGCTGCGCTTTACGCTGGTCGCCGTGCTGCTGGTGCCCTTCTATCCGGTAGCCCGAGCCCAGCTGCCTTTTTTGCTATTACTTTCCTTCACCTTCGGCAGCCTGCATTTCGGCCTGCTGTTTATTGGCTTACAGCAGGCCGAGGCGGGTACCGGTGCGCTTTTAGTGCAGATGGGCACGCCCTTTGCCACGCTGCTGGCGGTGATCTTTCTGAAAGAGAAGCTAGGCCCCAAACGTGTTGTCGGGCTGCTGCTCTCGTTTGCGGGCATTATCGTATTAGCGGGGGGCCCCACCTTACCGACGCCCCTTCCCCTGGCGATTCTTTTGTGTAGCGCCATGGGCTGGGCGGTATCGCAGCTATTGATCAAGCGTGGCCCGCCGATTGCGCCGATGGCGCTGGCAGGCTGGGTCGCGCTGTTTGCCGTACCCCAGGTCGCGCTGGGTTCGTGGCTGTTCGAGAGTGGCCAGTGGCAGGCAGTACAGCAAGCGAACTGGTTGGGCTGGGGGGCAATGGTCTATACCGCCGTGATGTCGTCGATTGTCGCTTATGGCATCTGGTACGCGCTGCTGCGCCGCCACCCCGTCAACCGTGTGGTGCCCATGACGCTGCTCGTACCGGTATTGGCGGTAGGCCTGGGCGCACTGTTGATGGGCGACAGCCTAGGCGTGCACAAGCTAATGGGCGGCGGCCTGGTGATCGCGGGCATTGCCCTGATTGTGATCAAATTTCGCCGTCGCCCGGTCTAGGGCTGGCAGAAACCGGCTTCATCCGGGACGGAAACACAATCACCCACGTTGATGCCACGCTCGGCAAAATAGCCGGCGTTGACTTCCAGCGCCGCATGGTAGGCGGCGCCCGCTGGGTAAGAGGGGCAGTCGCGGGGCGACGACGACTCACAGGGCTGCATGGTATCAATCGCGACGATGCGGCCGTCGTCATCGATGAAGGCGATGTCCAAAGGGATCAGGGTACGGTACATCCAGAAGCCTTTGCCGGGCGCCTGTTCGCGCTCGAAGACAAACAGCATGCCGCGCTTTTCGCCGAGCGTCTCACGCCCCATCAGGCCTTGCTGACGCTGGGCCAGCGACTTGGCCACTTCCACCGTCAAACGATGCGGGCCCTGCTCGGTATGAATCGCCAGCGCCAGGGTATCGGCGTCGCTTGCCGCCTCCTGGGCCCACAGGGAGCCGCCGGGCAGCATCAGCGACAACGGCAACATGAGTGACGTCTTGAGCAGCGTCCGCCGGTTCATGGTCATATCGGTGTCCTTTTCTCGTTGGGCGTCATGTCGTCGCCCTGTCCTGGCATTAAATGGATGCCCCCCGCCAGCAGGGACACATGGACGGCGGCGCCGGGCGTCAAGTCATTACGCCGTGCGGCGTGGGTGGCGATATCGAAACGTAGCACATCGCCATGTGGAACGCGCAACGCCACCGACGTCATGCTGCCAAGCACCAGCATATCGTCAACGCTCGCCGCCACCGGGTTTTCGCGTTCACCGTGGGAAGGTCGTCCGCGACGATGCAGCACGATGTCAGACGGCGGCAGATACCATGCCACCTGCGTGCCTGGCGCAAGCCCTTCAAGCCCCGTCGCGACGTCCAGCTCCACGTTTCCCCAGCGCAGGCGGTGCGTTCCCGCCGACCCAACCACCTGCCCCTGATAGACGTTGTGCCGATCCAGCAAGCGCGCCACGCTGGGCGAGGCCGGGGTTCGAAACAGCGTCTCGGGAGACGCCTGCTGGAGGCTATTGCCGTTATGCAGCACGCAGATCTGATCCGCCAGCGCCGAAGCTTCTTCAAGGTCGTGGGTGACCAGCACAATGGGTATCGAGATGTGCTGGCGAAGCCTGGCCAGCTCGCGCTGGAGGCGCCGCCTGGTGACCTGATCCACCGCCGAAAACGGCTCATCGAGCAGCAGCACCTGGGGGTCGCGGGCCAATGCCCGGGCGAGCGCCACGCGCTGGCGCTGGCCGCCGGAAAGCTCGCTCGGATAGCGGTTCTCCAACCCCTTCAAGCGCACGGTTTCAAGCCACGCTGCGGCTTTCAGGCGGCGCTGCGGTTGCGGCAAATGGCGCAGCGGAAGCGCAATATTGGCAAGCGCAGTCAGATGGGGAAACAGCGCGTAATCCTGAAACACCATGCCTACCCGGCGCCGCTGGGGCGATAGTGAATGCTGATGCCGGGTATCCAGCCAGGTATCACCGGCGCATTCAATATGCCCATGCTGAGGGCGATAGAGCCCCGCAATCGCGCGCAGCAAGGTGGTTTTACCGCTGCCCGAAGGGCCCACCAGCGCCAGCAGCTCACCGGGCAAGCAGCCGAACCGGGCATCGAGGGGGATCGGCCCCGCCTGCTGCACATTAACCTGAAGCCTAGCCACGCGCCCACCTCCGGCGGCCCGCCAGGCCATAGACCACGCCCAGGGTGGTAAAGGAGACGACCAGCAATAGCGCCGCCATCTGCGCCGCGCCCTGCTCGTCAAAAGCCTGCACTCGGTCGTAGATGGCAATCGCCAGGGTACGCGTTTCGCCATCGATCGCCCCGCCGACCATCAGGATGACGCCAAACTCCCCCAGGGTGTGGGCGAAGGTCAGCGCAGACGCAGACAGGATACCCGGCCATACCAACGGAAGCTCAATGCGCAGCAGGGTTTGCCAGGGGCCAAGCCCGCTGCACCATGCCGCCTCGCGCAGGTTGTGGGGCACGTGCTCAAAGGCACGCTGGATCGGCTGGACGGCAAACGGCAGGTTGGCCACCAGCGACGCCAGCAGGATACCGCTGAAGGTGAAGTTGAGCCCGCCGCCGGTCAGCGTCATCCACAGCTGGCCGACCGGCGCTTCGCGGCCAAAGCTTTGCAGCAGATAAAAGCCGAGCACCGTCGGCGGCAGCACCAGCGGCAGCGCCACCAGCGCTTCGCACAGCCCTTTGCCACGAAACCGGGCAACCGCCAGCCAGCGGCCGAGCAAGATGCCGAGGGGCAGCAAAAACACGCACGTCAGCGCCGCCAGGCGCAGTGACACCGAGAGCGCCGACCAATCCATCAGTCTGTACTGAACCCGTATTGTTGAAAGATAGCGCGAGCCTCGTCCTGCTGCAGCCAGGCATAAAACGCGCGGGCGGTGTCACCGGCCTGGCGGGTAAGCACCATGCGCTGGCGCAGCGGCTGGTGCCAACCCTCAGGGATAAGTACGTACTCACTTCGTTCGGCTAACGCGGGGGCCAGCGCCAATGAATAGGCCACCAGCCCGCCCTGGGCGTCGTCAGTGAGCGCAAACTGCGCGGCCTGAGAGACGTTTTCGCCCAGCACGTGAAGCGCGCGACTTGCCTCCCAAAAGCCCGCATGAGTAAGGACTTGCTGCGCGGCAACGCCATACGGTGCATGGTCGGGGTTGGCCAGCGCAATGCGCGGCCGCTCTCCCTTGGCCTGACGCACCAGCGCCTGTTCAACGCCCGCTAGCGGGGCGCTTGCATCCGGGACGTTGCCCTGCGTCGCTGACTGTAGCCACACTAGGCGCCCACGGGCGTAAATCACCCCGGCGTCGAGCGTATAGCCGTCTTCATGCAGCGCTGCCACATAACGCTCGTCGGCTGACAGAAACAGTTCGAAGGGCGCTCCCTGGGCGATCTGGCGGCGAAAATTACCCGAGGAGCCAAAGTTGAGCCGCAGCGTGTGGCCGCTCTCTTGCTCAAAGCGTGTGGCGGCCTCAGTGAGCGCGAACTGCAGCGAAGAGGCCGCCGCTACCGTTGCCGTCCCCGCCGAGGCGGGCAGTGCAATAAGCATCAGCCATACCATCAGCCATAACCTGCGCATCGTTCAGCCCGCCTGCGGGTCGAGGTGCTGTTCGGTAATGGTCATGACCTTCATGGTGTTGGTACCGCCGTGGGCGTTCATGTGGTCGCCACGGGTCAGAATCACGTAATCGCCGACCTTCGCCACGCCCTGTTTGACCAGCACCTGGAGGGCGCGGTCATTGAGCTCAGTGGCGGTCATGGCAGACGTATCGAACGGCAGCGAGACCACGCCGCGATACAGCGCCATGCGACGCTGAGCGATGGGGTTATGCGCCAGGCCGACAATCGGCAGCCCCGAGCGAATGCGTGAGGCGATCAGTGGGGTATAGCCCGACGAGGTCATGCAGGCAATCGCCGTGACGCCTTCCATATGGTTCGCCGCGTACATCGCGGAAAGCGCAATGGTCTCGTCAGGCCGGGTAAAGCCTTCGTGAATGCGGTGGCCCGATTCCTGGGCCGTTTTTTCCCGTTCAGCCCCCAGACAGACCCGCGCCATGGCATCGACGGTTTCTACCGGGTAGTCCCCCGCCGCCGTCTCGGCCGACAGCATGACCGCATCGCTGCCATCCAGCACCGCATTGGCCACATCGAACACTTCGGCGCGGGTGGGCAGCGGCGCCGCAATCATGCTTTCCATCATTTGCGTGGCGGTGATCACCGCGCGGTTGAGCGTGCGGGCGCGCTTGATCATGCGCTTTTGCACCCCGACCAGTTGGGCATCGCCAATCTCGACGCCCAGGTCACCGCGGGCGACCATCACCGCCTCGGAAGCTGCGATAATGCCGTCCAGGGTGGCGTCATCGGCCACCGCTTCGGCACGTTCCACCTTGGCGACCAGGCCAATCTCAGCCCCCGCCTCGCCCAGCAGGCGGCGTGCTTCAAGCATGTCTTGCGCATGACGAGGGAAGGATATCGCCAGATAATCAACGCCGATCTCGACGGCGGTTTTCAGGTCGGCTTTGTCTTTCTCGGTCAGTGCGGGGGCCGACAGACCACCGCCCTGCTTGTTGATGCCCTTGTTGTTGGAGAGCTTACCGCCCACCACCACCGTGGTATGCACCTGGGTGCCTTGCACCTCGGTGACATCCAGCACGACGCGGCCGTCGTCGAGCAGTAAACGGTCGCCTGACGTCACGTCGTCGGCGAGGGTCTTGTAATCGCAGCCGACCTGAGTGGCATCGCCCGCGTTACCGTCCATCGCCATATCGAGAATAAACGGCTGACCTTCTTCCAGCATCACCGCGCCTTCTTTAAAGCGCGCGACGCGAATCTTGGGGCCTTGAAGATCGCCGAGCACCGCCACGCTGCGGCCCAGCTTGGCGGCGGCTTCGCGCACCTGCTGCAGGCGGCGACGGTGATCGTCGGCGGTGCCGTGGGAGAAATTCAGCCGTACCACATCTACCCCCGCCGCAAGCATGGCATCCAGCACGCCCTCGCGATCACTGGCAGGTCCTAGCGTGGCGACAATTTTGGTACGGCGAATAGAGGAATGATGCAGTGCGTTCATAAAGCTCCCGGGCGCTTAACGTTGATAATCACTAGCCTATCAGTATAAAGCGCTAAACATGACCGCTATGCAACACCCTGCGCTATTCGTTTAGATGAACCCGCAACGTCAATGGGTGCTCGTCGCAGTTATTGCCATCGCCACCTCGATCCACGACCAAAAACTCACCCTCGCGCTCCAGCACCGACTGAATGGCGTGCCAGGTACCCGCGTGATAATTCACGCCCTGGCGGCCATCGGTCACGAACGCACGCACATCCTCAGGGGTGATCATCTCACCGGGAGGGGCCACCACGACGATAAACCGCTCCTGATGCAGCGGCATAAACGCCTGGCTACCCAGCGGGTGGCGCTCAAGAAACGTAAGATCCAGCGGAAGCGTCACCGGCTGGCTGACGAAGATATTGATCAAGGTGCGGGCGTTATCGCCCAGTGTTTCGACCGTCGCCAGATCGTGATGGCGTTGGGTGCGCCCGGCATTGATGGGAAATGAATCTGACGTGCGAGCATCGATCACCTCGCCAAAGGGCGTAAAGGCGTCTGCGGTCAGCGGCTCGGCGGTTAGTTCCAGCATAGCGTTGTCCTTGAACGTTATCGCAGACGAAGAGCGGGGTGACGGTTAACGTCTTTATACAATAAATAGCGGAACGGCCCGGGGCCACCGGCGTAACACGCCTGAGGGCAGAACGCGCGCAGCCACATGAAGTCCCCCGCCTCGACTTCCACCCAGTTCTGATTGAGGTGATAGACCGCCTTGCCCTCCAGCACGTACAGGCCGTGCTCCATGACATGGGTTTCATCAAACGGAATTACCCCGCCCGGCTGGAAGGTGACGATATTGACGTGCATGTCGTGACGCACATCATCGGGTTCAACAAAGCGCGTGGTAGCCCAGCGGCCCTCGGTACCCGGCATCTCGATCGGGGCGATAGCCTGCTCGTTGGTCACGAACGCCTTGGGCACCTCCAGCCCTTCGACAAACTCATACGCCTTGCGCACCCAGTGAAAGCGCACGGGCGCGGCGGATTCATTGCGCACCTGCCAATGACTCCCCGGCGGAATGAACGCATAGCCACCCGGCGTCATCGTATGACGCTCGCCGGAGAGGGTAAGCGTTAACTCACCCTCGACGATAAACAGCACGCCTTCCGCCTGGGTATCCAGCTCGGGCTTGTCGCTACCACCGTCCGGCTGCACTTCCATGATGTACTGGGAAAACGTTTCGGCAAACCCCGACAGCGGTCGCGCCAGCACCCAAAGCCGCGTGGCTTCCCAAAACGGCAGGTGGCTGGTCACGATATCGCGCATCACGCCCTTGGGGATCAGCGCGTAGGCCTCGGTAAATACCGCGCGGTCGGCGGTTAACTGGCTCTGCGGCGGATGCCCGCCGGTCGGAGCGTAATAGGTAGGTGTGTTCATTGTGTATCGGCCTATCAGCGGGTAGCTACGGGATGGTGCTCGGCCCAATGGCGGGCGATATCCACCCGGCGCGCTATCCATACGCGGTCATGGGTTTCGATGTAATCCAAAAAGCGCTGCAAGGCACGAAAACGCCCTGGACGCCCCAATAAACGGCAATGCATGCCTACCGAAAGCATCTTGGGCGCCTCCTCCCCTTCCGCGTAGAGCACATCGAACGCATCGCGCAGGTAGGTAAAGAAGTGATCCGCAGTGTTAAACCCCTGGGGCGCGGCAAAGCGCATGTCGTTGCTGTCCAGCGTGTAGGGCACGATCAAATGGTTGTGATCGCTGCCCTGGCTATCGGTTACCTGGGTCCAGAACGGCAGGTCGTCGCCGTAATAGTCGCTATCGTAAAGGAAACCGCCCTCGTCCAACACCAGTCGACGGGTATTGGGGCTGTCGCGCCCGGTGTACCAGCCCAGCGGTTTCTCGCCGTACAGCCGCTGGAAAATCTCCATGGCGTTTTGCAGGTGTTCGCGCTCGATATGTTCGGGGACTTCCTGATAGTGAATCCAGCGATAGCCGTGGCAGGCAATTTCATGGCCCAACTCCTTGAAGGCCAGGGCGGCCTCGGGGTTGCGCTCCAGCGCCATCGCCACGCCAAACACCGTGAGTGGCAAATCGCGCTTCTCGAACTCGCGCAGAATCCGCCACACCCCGGCGCGGGCGCCGTATTCATAGATCGACTCCATGCTCAGGTGACGATCGGGGAAGGCCGGCGCACCGATAATTTCCGACAAGAACTGTTCCGAGCCGGCATCACCGTGCAGCACGCAGTTCTCGGCGCCTTCTTCGTAATTCAAGACAAACTGCACGGCAATCTTGGCGTTACCCGGCCAGTTGGCGTGGGGCGGTGTACGCCCGTAACCGATCAAGTCACGGGGGTAATCGCGGGGCGTCATGGGCGGCTCCTCAAGCAGATTCGGTCGTGCATGGACTCTGGTGTGGCCGCGGGTAATGCAACCACTCACTTGTATACAAAATAGCCCGATCAAACGCTGACAGCAACGCCGGGCGCCGCTAGCCGCTTGAGACAGCGGCATTTTCCTGGCCATAGACCCGCGCGGCGGCCCAAAAGCTGATCGATCGGTCAACTAACGACTTGAAATGCTACGTAATTTCAGGCTTGCGGTTGAGAAAAAACCGCCCTATTTTGTATACAAGAACGAGAAAATTGTTTACCTAACACCGGTGCCTTACCACCGAAAGGAGAACTGGGTGGCCCACATACGTATCATCAACCCCAACACCACGGCCTCGATGACCGCCGCGATTTATCGTGCCGCCAATGACTACGCCGCCGTGGGTACCGAGGTCAGCGCCTGTCAGCCGGCGTCCGGGCCGGTGTCGATCGAAAGCCATTTCGATGAGGCGGTCAGCGCCGTGGGCGTTGCCCAGGAAGTCCTCAAAGGTGAACGCGAAGGCAACATCGACGCCTACGTGGTGGCCTGCTTTGGCGACCCGGGCTTGCTCGCCGCCCGCGAGCTTACCCGCGCCCCGGTGGTCGGCATTGCCGAGGCCGCTTTTCACATGGCGACGCTGGTCAGCACGCGTTTTTCGATCGTCACCACCCTCGGCCGCACCGGCATCATCGCCGAACACCTGCTGGAGCAGTACGGCTTTCGCCACCACTGCCGCCGCATTCGGGCGGCGGAAATTCCGGTGCTCGACCTTGAGCATCATCCGGAGGTGGCCTACCGGCGCATTGTCGAGGAATGCTGCCGCGCCCGTGACGAGGATGGCATCGGCGCAATTGTGCTGGGCTGCGGGGGCATGGCCAACCTCACCCAGGAAATCAGCCGCGAGGTCGGGCTGCCGGTGATCGAGGGTGTCACGGCGGGGCTCAAGCTTGCCGAGTCGCTGGTGGGGCTGGGCCTTTACACCAGCAAGCACGGCGATTTGGACTACCCTCGCGCCAAGCCGTTTACCGGTCAGTTCGCTGACTTCTCGAACCTGACGCTGCCGCCGGACGGCTAACCCAGAGAACATCACGACGATGCCGCCCAATAACAATAAGGCATCGACAACCCACGCCAGCCGCAAGCATCCCCACACCGATCGGGATCAATAAAACTGATAATCTTGCGAGGACGACACCATGAGTGCATCACCATCGGGTCTGACGTCGGACGACCCAGCGACCGTCACACCCAGCGACGGCCGGAAAAGCATAGGCGACGAGTCGCTCGCGCCGCAAAGTACGCGAATAATGGGGCGCGCCTCTTATTTTCTTGCCTGGTTTGGCGGCTGCGTGTCCATCGGCACTTTCGCGATGGGATCAAGCGTTGTCGGCACGCTCAACCTGATTCAGGCCACCCTGGCGATTGCCATTGGCTGCTTTGTGATCGGCATCGCCTTGGCCCTGAATGGGGCGGCGGGCTATAAATACGGCATTCCTTTCATGGTCCAGGCGCGCAGCGCCTTTGGCTTTGCGGGCACGCGGCTGCCGGGGCTGGTGCGCGCGGTACCGGCGATCGTGTGGTACGGCTTTCAAAGCTGGATCGGCGCCGGTGCGCTGAACATGGTATCGGCTACGTTGTTCGGCTTTGATAACGTGGTGTTCTTTTTCATCGCCTTCCAACTGCTGCAGATCGCCCTGTCGGTCACCGGCTTTCAGGGCATCAAGTGGCTGGAGAACCTGGGTAGCGGGTTTATTCTGCTCTCGCTGGTCTACATGTTCGTCGCCACAATCCAGCGTTACGGGGATGAGCTTTCCGCGAACCTGCTGACCATGGAAGGCTCCTGGGGCATGCCGTTCTGGGGCGCCACCATGCTGTTTCTGGGCATCTACAGCACCATGATGCTTAACGTCAGCGACTACTCGCGGGAGCATAAGACCGGCTCCGGACCCGGTTTGCTGACCACCCTCTATGCCATGTCGATTCTGCCCTGCACGCTGTTCATGGGGCTGATTGGTTTCATGGTTTCGGAAGCCACCGGCACCGCCGACCCCATTCAGGTGTTTGCCAACGCCGTGGATAACACCCCGCTGCTGATGACGACGCTGCTGTTCATCGCCTTTGCCCAGGTCACCACCAACGTACTCAACAACGTGGTGCCGCCTACCTACGTGCTGATGGACGTGTTCAAGCTCAAGTTTCCAATCGCCACCGTGATCGTCGGTCTACTGGCCTTCGCGACCTTTCCCTGGAAGCTGGTGCAGCCAGGCTCAGCCGAGGGCCTGCAGCTCTTCGTGCAGACCTATTCCGCCTTTCTCGGGCCGATCTTTGCCATTCTGGTGGTCGATTATTACCTGATTCGCCGCCGCACCCTGGACCTCGACAAGCTCTACGACCCCAGCGGCCCCTATCAGGGCGTCAACGCCGCCGCCCTGATCGCCACCGCAGTGGGCATCGCGGCGGCACTCATGTTCTCAGCGATTTCCTGGTACGCCAGCCTGATCCCCGCTGGGCTGACCTACTTCCTGTTGATGAAGCACTGGCCCGCCTGCCAGCGCTTTACCCAATAACCGTTGCGCGCCGCCAGCCGCTGGCGGCCTTGCACATCCAACAGAGTAAACGCTATGAACGAGACACCCAGTCAGGATTCGATGACCATCAAGCGCATCGACCCGTCGCTCTACAATGCCGACCTCGCCCCGCTGAAACCCGAAGACCGCACCTGGGGGGCGTTTGAAATTTTCAACGTCTGGTCCAACGACATCCAGAGCCTGTTTGGCTATACCCTTGCCGCCTCGCTGTTTCTGACCTACGGCCTGAACGGCTGGGCGGTCATGGCGGCGATTATCCTTGCCGGGGTGATCGTCATGTTTCTGGTCAACCTTACGGGTAAGCCAAGCGTCAAATATGGCATTCCCTTTCCGGTGATGGTACGCGCCAGCATGGGCGTGCGTGGGGCCAACCTGCCCGCGATGCTGCGGGCGATTGTGGGGATTTTCTGGTACGGCGTGCAGACCTACTTTGCCTCGACCGCCATGACGCTGCTGCTGGCAGCGCTGTTTGGTGGCGGTGACGGCGCCACTTTCCTGGGATTATCCAGCTTAGCGTGGATATCGTTCATCATCGTCTGGCTGTTCCAGATCGCGATCTTCTGGGCGGGTATCGAGCGTATCAAGCACTTCCTCAACTGGGCAGGGCCGCTGGTTTACCTGGTCATGATCGCGCTCATGGTCATCGTCTGGGTCAAGGCTGGCAGCGAATTATTGCCTGCGATTGACACGATTTTCAGCGGCGGCGAAGCCGATACCACCACGCATCCAGTTGGTGCCTTCATGGCCATTGTGGGCACCATGGTGGCCTACTTCGCGGCAGTGGTGATCAACTTCGGCGACTTTACCCGCTTTGTGAAAACCGAGCGCCAGATGAAACTGGGTAACCTGCTGGGGCTACCGCTCAACGTGGCGTTTTTCTCGTTCATCGCGCTGATCATCACCGCCGGCACCCTGGTGCTGTTCGGCGAGGCGTTGACCAACCCCTCCGATATCGTCGAGCGCGTGGACGCGTTACCGCTGACCATCGTGGCCGCCCTGACCTTCTTCGCGGCCACCGTGGGCATCAACCTGGTGGCGAACTTCATACCGCCCGCCTACGACCTCGCCAACCTGTTCCCCGGCAAGATCAGCTTCAAGATGGGCGGCCTGATTACCGCCATCATCGCCTTCTTTGTCGGCGCGCTGTGGGTGTCGGTGATCAGTCAAATCGGCGTGCCGGGCTTCGTGAATGCGCTTGGCGCCATCGTGGCCCCGTTCTACGGCATCATCGTGGTCGACTACTACCTGATCAAGCGCCAGCACCTGAACATGCAGGCGCTGTTTTCCGCCGAGCCCGACGCCGCCTACTACTACACCCAGGGCTGGAACACCCGGGCGCTGATGGCCTTCGGCGGCGCGGCGATATTTTCGCTATCCACCGTCCTGGTACCGGCGCTGGCAAGCCTCAACGGCTACGGCTGGTTAATGGGCGCGGGCCTTGGCGGGCTGTTCTACTTCATCTTGATGCGCCCCTTTAAAGCAGCCCCCAGGTATGCTGGGCAAAAGGCCAGCTGAGGCCAGTCAGCCGCCACTGATGGCGTAACAATCAAGGCCTGGTACGCGCGCCATCGACCCTGTGTCGATGGCGCTTTTTATTCAATTCGCCTGCCCCCTTCAGGGAGGCATACAAGCGATGCGCGATGGGTCTATCAGGTGAGTCGCGGGTCAGCATGGTTCACGCCACCGCTCCCAAGGTGGAAGCGGGTCCAGCAACTCGAACAAATAGTCAAGAAAAATACGCACCTTGCGTGAGCGCAGGCGTCGTTCGGTGGTCAGTACATGAATACCCCGCCGCCCCGGCACGACCTCGCAGCGCCAGGGTTCGAGCAGGGCAACCAGCGCGCCGGTTTTGAGTTCGTCGGCAATCAGCCAGGTCGGAAACATTACCAGCCCCTGGCCCAGCAGTGCTGCATGCACCAGGCTGATGGCATCGTTGCTGTAGAGGTTGCCCGTCACCTCGAAAGGCGTGGCGCTGCCCTGTTCCTGTGCCTGAAAGTACCACCGCTGCCGGCCCATCTCGCCCTGATAGAGCAAGCAATTGTGATCGACGAGCGCCTCGGGTGATTCGGGCGCCCCATGCGCTTGAAGATAGCTCGGCGACGCCGCGATCACGTAATTCATCGGCGCCAGGCGGCGGGCAATCAGCGACGAATCCGCAAGCTTGCCCACGCGAAAGGTGACGTCGTGCCCCTCGCGAACCGGGTCGACCACATGGTCGTCAAGCTGCAGCTCAGCCCTGAGGGAAGGATAGCGATCCTGAAAGCGATGCAGCAGGGGCACGATCTGACGTTGGCCGAACGCCACCGGCGCATTGATACGCAGCATGCCGCTGAGTTCCGCGTCCGGATGTGCCAATGCCTCTGTGGCGCTGTCGAGCCGCTCCAGAATGTCGCGCACCTCCTCGTAGTAGCGCCAACCCGCCTCGGTGAGTGTCACCGCCCGGGTATGCCGGTACAGCAACGGCTGACCCACGGCCTCTTCCAACCCCTGGATCTGCCGAGAGATGGAAGAAACGGCTCGATGGAAGTGTCGAGCGGCGGCGGTGAAGCTTCCCGTCGCCGCGACACGCTCGAAGACACGCAGGGCATTGAGGTCCATCGTTTTGAAACTCCTTGAGTTGCGCTCTACGCAATAAAGATTTGCAGTGCTTTTGATTGTAGCAATGAACGCTCACTACCAGAATGCAGGCATCGGCTGCCCCCCTGGCGGCCAGACATCATTCACGAAAGGAGACTTCCCATGCGTAAAGGCATTGCACTCGTGGTCGGTGCCACGGGCATTACCGGTGGCAATTTGGCATCCTACCTGGTGGCAAGCGGCTGGACGGTTTACGGGCTGTCGCGTCACCCAAGTGAACACAGCGGCGTCATTCCGGTGACTACCGACTTGCTTGACGCCTCGGCTACCCAGGAGGCACTGGCCGGCCTGCCGATTACCCACGTCTTCTACTGCACATGGGTGGGGCGCGAGAACGAGAAGGCCAACGTCGAGGCCAATAGCGCCATGATGCGCAACCTGTTCGCGGCGCTTGATGACGCTAATCTCGAGCACGCTTCGCTGGTCACGGGCACCAAGCAATATCTCGGGTCATTTGAAGCCTACGGCAGCGGCCGAATTGAAACGCCGTTTCGCGAATCCGAGCCGCGCGTTCCCGGTGATAACTTCTACTATGCCCTGGAGGACGTTCTGTTCGAAAACGCGGAGCGCAAAGGCTTCGCCTGGAACGTACACCGCCCGCACACGGTGATCGGCTATGCGCGTGGCAATGCCATGAACATGGGGACCACGCTCGCCGTCTATGCCTCGATCTGCAAGGCGACCGGCAAGCCCTTCGTGTTTCCCGGCTCACAGACCCAGTGGAACGCGCTGACGGATATGACCGACGCGCTGGTGCTGGCACGCCAGATGGAGTGGGCCGCAACGACGCCAGGCGCCGCGAATCAGGCCTTCAACACCGTCAACGGTGACGTTTTTCGCTGGCGCCGCATGTGGCGCGAGATCGGCGAGTACTTCGGCCTCGACGTTGCAGACTGCCCCGAGACACCGCAGCCGCTGGACACCCAGATGGCGGGGATTGACGCGACCTGGCGCGACATTGCCGAGCAGCATGACCTGATCGAGCCCGATGTCACGAAGCTTGCTTCCTGGTGGCACACGGATGCCGACCTGGGTCGCGACCAGGAGTGCGTCAACGATACCGCCAAGTCACGGGATTTCGGCTTCGACCATTTCCGCGAAACCCGGGGCGCATTCTTCGACCTGTTCGACCGCCTTCGCGCAGAAAAAATCATCCCTTGAGCACCAACGCTCAGCAAGGCAACCGCTAAGCAGCGCCTTCACCCCCCGAATATCTGCTGCAAATCGGGCGCGCTGTCTTCTTCCTCGACCATGGAGAGCGAGGCTTCGATGGCTTTCAGGTGGCGGCTCATGAATGCCTTGGCGCGCTCGCCGTTGCCGGCTTCCAGGTAGCCGATAAGGTCGTCGTGGTCGTGGGATTCGCAGCCCAGGTGGCCGCGATGACCGTAAACGGCGAGTATCAGCGACGAGCGTGAACACAGGGTTTCCACAAAGGCCGCCAAGGTAGCGTTGCCGGAAAGCTGAGCCAGGCGTACGTGGAAGTCTGCCGACAGGCGAATGGCGACGCTCTGTTGACCGCTGCGCAGCGCCTGGCGTTCGCGCTGGGCCATGTCGCGCAGCTCCGCCGCTTCTTTTTCATTCATGCGCCGTGCCACGTCGGGCATCAGCCCGCATTCGATCAGCTGACGGGCGTCGAACACGTCCTTGGCTTCGTCGGCGGTGGGCCGGGTGACGCTGGCCCCGCGGCGCGGGGTCAGGGTAACCAGCTGCTCCAGCGCCAGCCGCTGCAAGATTTTGCGAATGCCGGTGCGACTGATGCCGAACACCTCGGCCAGGGCATCTTCGCGCAGCCGCGCCCCGGGCTTGAGCCGCTGCTCCACAATCGCGTCGCTTACCGCGCGATAAATCGCCTCGTGACGCTCATCGCCTTCCGCTTTTGATGCGGATCGCTTAGCCACCGCCTGCGCATCGCTCATTGACGCTCCTCGTTGATCATTCTTCCCAGACCGCTATGGTAGCGCGTTCTTCATCGGTCATCTTGGTCACGTTGCCTAACGGCATGTAACGGCTTTCAACAACCTGCTGAATGACGGCTTTGTGGCCCAGGATGTCGTCCCAGTCGTCGAACGCATAGTTCGCCGGCGGCGCAGAAAAACCGGCATGTTCCGGGTCGCTTGCGTGACACTGCACGCAGTGTTCCTCTATCAGGCCGCTTATCTGGTTCTCGGGGGCGTCGCTTGCCTGGGTGTCGCTCATCTGGTCTGAGCTGGCCGCGTCGGCGGTGCGGGCATCCGGGGCGGCCACCCAAAACGCCAGCACAATGAGCGCCACCCCGGCGGCCGGGTAACCCCATTGCCACTTCCCGGCATGCATGAGCACGAAGAACTGACGAATCAGCGCACCCGCGAAGATAAACAGGGACATCACCACCCAAGCCAGCTCATGGGAATACAGGAACGAGTAGTGATTGCTGATCATCAGCAGCACGACGGGCAGCGTGAAGTAGGTGTTGTGCACCGAGCGCTGCTTGCCGCGCTTGCCATCCAGCGGGTTGGGCGCCTCGCCGGCTTTCATGGCGTTGACCATGCGCCGCTGGCCGGGAATGATCCAGAAGAATACGTTCGCCGACATGGCGGTGGCCATCACTGCACCGGTCAGCAGGAACGCGGCTCGCCCACCAAACAGCTGGGTGCTCAGGTAGGCCACGACCACCATCATCACCGCCACGGCCACGCTTAACAGGCCATCGCGCTGCATGGAGGGGCTGATGCGCTTGCACAGCTGGTTATAAACCATCCAGCCGCCGAACAGGAACAGCAGCGCCAGCAGGTTCGCCTGCCAGCCCGCCAGGCTGGCGGCCCACTGCCAGGCGCTATCCGGGTTCACCAGATAAAAGTCGGGATTGACCATGTAAAGAATAACGAACAGGGCAAAGCCGGACAGCCAGGTGGTATAGGCTTTCCAGAACGACCAGTGCAGGTCAGTGGGTAATTTGTCAGGCGCCGTGGTGTATTTCTGATTGTGGTAGAAACCGCCGCCGTGGACGGCCCACATCTCGCCAAAGATACCCTTCTGGCGGTCTGATTCCGCCTTGGGGGTGCGCAGGCTGTTATCCAGCATCACGAAATAGATCGATTCGCCGATCCAGGCGATGGCGGCAATCACATGCAGCCACCGCAGCAGCAGGTTAACGGCTTCTATCAAATACGCTTGCATCACCGGCCTCCGCCATCAGCTACCACGGTAGGTGGAATAGCCATAGGGTGAGAGCAGCAGCGGCACATGGTAATGCTGCTCGGCATCCGCCACGCCGAAGCGGATGGGAATGATGTCCAGAAATCGCGGCTCGGTCGCCTCGACCCCGCTGGCGCGCAGGTAATCACCGGCATGAAAGCACAGTTCATATTCGCCCGGCGTCAGCCCATCGCCTTCGAGCAGCGGCGCATCGCAACGGCCGTCCTGGTTGGTCGTCACCGTGCGCAGGTGCTGGCGTTCGCTGCCGTTCAGCCGCAGCACGTCGATGGCGATGCCCTGGCCGGGGCGGCCGAGCGCGGTATCCAGCACGTGGGTAGTCAGGCGTCCCATGATGGCTCCTTGTTGCTGTTGTTGGGTGATGGCGAAGGGCGAACCGTGTCGCGTGTCGCTGGCTTTAGCGTACCGTCAGCCTGTTATATTGTATACATTACGCCCAATCACCCTGCAGCTTAGCCCGGAGCCACCATGCCGTCACATGACGCTACGTTATGCCTCTTCCCCTGCCCAAGCACCTTATCGCTGGACGCTTTTATCGCGCACTACGGGGATATTTACGAGCATTCGCCCTGGGTCGCCAGGGCCGCCTGGGAAAGCGGGCTCACGTCCGCCCATGACCATCCCGATGCCCTGGCAGAATTGATGGGCCTTCAGCTTCAGCAGGCAAGCAGCGATCAGCAAATTCGCGTGATCCAGGCCCACCCGGACCTTGCCGGCAAAGCCGCCCTGGCAGGCGAGCTGACCCAGGATTCTTCCCGCGAGCAGGCCGGCGCCGGGCTTGACCAGTGCTCGCCGGAAGAGTTGGCACGTTTCGAAGCCCTGAACGCCGCCTACAAGAAGGCCTTCGGCTTTCCCTTCGTGATCGCCGTCCAGGGCCTAGACCGCCACGCCATCCTGCAGGCATTTGCCGAGCGCCTCGAGAACGACGCGGCCACGGAGCGGGAAACCGCCATTCAGCAAATCATTCGCATTGCCCGGCTGCGCCTGCGCGCCCGGGCAGAGGACAGTGTTTCAGCGCGATAGCCGCCCTGTCTGACGCCCAGACACGCAAAAAAACTGCGCTCTAAAAAGAGCGCAGTGATTTATCCAGCGGACTAACGCAGCGCGTTAGCTTCTCCGCTTACTGCTTGGCCGTCTCTACCACTTTCTTGGTGGTGTCTTCGGCTGCTTGCTGGCTGTCTTTCATGAAGCTTTGGCTAATGGCGGTCACTTTTTCACCATCACCTTTCATGCGCTCCATCAGGTCGCTGGCAGTTTTCTGCTGGCTTTCCATTGCTTTCTTGAAGCTGTCGGCATCCTTGACGTCCAGCCATGTGCGGGCCTGGGCAATGCTCAGATCCGAATAGGCACGAACGGCATCAAGCTGTGCGCTGACGATCTGGTCGTAGTAGTCCAGCGCCGTGAGCGTGTAAGAACGCATCGGCGATACAAAGATGGACTCGACTTGCTGGCTGGTTTTTTCGGCGGCTTTGTTCATTGCGCTATCTCCTCAGGAGTAAGTAATGACATAGGCGCGCCTTGAAAAGGGAACATCCGTAAGGTCGGCGCCTCTGCTACACCACACGTTAGCAGTCACTTTTGTGCAGTGCAACATGTATTTCGTCACTCGCCCAGGTCGCGCACCGTGATAGCCTTGGCGGCAATCCCGCCGTGTACCTCCAGCATGCGTTTAAACCACTGATCCACCTCATCATCCGTTGAGACCAGCGACTCCAGCGACACGGTATAGGCCCACATCATGCTGCCAAATAAAAGATAGTCGGCGCCGCTTGGCGCATCACCGTCGATAAACAGGCTGTCTTTCAACTGGGCATAAACCGGCGCCAACGCCTGCTTGAGCTGCGCGCGCCCTTGCTCGGGCTGGTGGAGCGCTTCCAGCGTGCAGCCAAAGCGGGCCTCACGGGTGTCGCGAAAATAGTCGCGATCGTCTGGGTGGATTGCCGCCAGCAAGTCCAGCGCGACAATCTTGAACAGCGCGGGGGTCACGCTGCGCTCGACGTAATGCTTGAAGAACAGCACCCGCTGGTGGCTCGCGCCCTCGCCCAGCAGCGGCGCCTGGGGATAGCGGTCATCCAGGTAGCGCATGATGTCGAAGCTGTCGGTCACCACCTGGTCGCCGTCCACCAGCACCGGCACCTTGTCGTGGTTGGCGAAGGCCAGGGCTTCCTTGTCCAGAAACCGCCAGGGCCGCGTGGTAAAGTCGAGGCCTTTGTGGGCCAGGGCCATGCGCACGCGCCAACAGAAAGGCGAGAAACGTAGGCGCTCGTCGCGGCCGCATAAATCATAGAGCTCTCGTGACATGATCAATCTCCCTTGGTGCAAAGAATCAGCGTGATTTTCCAGGCTAGGCTTGGCGTTCGCCAGGATGACCCCGGTTGACTATGCTATGGCATTGACATTCGTTCGTGGGCGCGACCCAGAGCTGTCTATTAGTCTAATGACTGACGCTTGTTCGGCGCACTCCGCCAGCCCATAAAACCAAATAAAAACAGAAATTTATCCTTTAACCATCTAAGCAGGATGAGCCATTTATGCCGCCCCTTATTGGTCTTACCAATTTTCCAATAGTGGTCATCTTATCGACGGCGCCGTATCTTTCACCGTGACGCCAAAGCCGCCATGCGGCTTGTCATCATTGTGGAGCAAACGATCAATAACAAGGGGTAATGTTCTTCCCATGAATGAATCAATCCTTGCACTTCTAGCGTTTACGCCGCTGCTGTTGGCGGGGGTGCTGCTGATTGGCTTTAAGATACCAGCCAAGATAGCCATGCCCATCGTGTTTCTTGCGGCGGCGATCATCGGCCTGACCGCCTGGGATATGTCCTTTTCGCGCATTGCCGCCTCGACTATCCAGGGACTTATCCAGACGGCCGGCCTGCTGTGGATTATTTTCGGCGCGATCCTGCTCCTGAATACGCTCAAGCACTCGGGCGGCATTACCGCCATTCGTAACGGGTTTTCGGGCATCAGCCCCGACCGTCGCGTCCAGGCGCTGATCGTTGCCTGGCTCTTTGGCTGCTTCATTGAAGGCGCCTCCGGCTTTGGTACCCCTGCCGCCGTTGCCGCCCCGCTGATGGTCGCGCTGGGCTTCCCGGCGCTGGCGGCGGTTGTCGTCGGCATGATGATTCAGTCGACGCCGGTGTCGTTCGGTGCCGTAGGCACGCCGATCGTAGTGGGCGTGGGTAGCGGCCTTGATCGCGCGGGCATCACCTCCGAGCTTGACGCCGTCGGCTCGACCTGGGACATCTTCTTCCAGCAGATCACCAGCGGTGTGGCCATCACCCACGGCATTGTGGGCATCCTGATGCCGCTGATTCTGGTGACCATCATGGTGCGCTTCTTTGGCGCTAACAAGTCATGGAAAGAAGGCCTGTCGATTGTCCCCTTTGCCCTCTTTACCGGCGTTTCCTTCGTGGTGCCGTACATGCTGGTAGGCGTCTTCCTGGGGCCGGAATTCCCGTCCATGATCGGCGCCATGGTGGGCCTGGCGATTGTCGTGCCGGCCGCGCGTAAAGGCTTCCTGCTACCCAAGGACACCTGGGACTTCCCCGAGTCGACCTCCTGGCCCGACGAGTGGATCGGCAACCTGCAGATCAAGCTCGAAGACGTGGTCGGGCAAGCCCCGATGTCGACCTTCAAGGGCTGGATTCCCTATGTGCTGCTGGCGATTTTCCTGGTCGCTTCACGCACCATTGAACCGCTGAAAGCGGCGCTGACCTCCATCAGCATGAGCTGGTCGAACATTCTCGGCGAAGAAGGCATCAGCGGCAGCATTCAGCCGCTTTACCTGCCCGGCGGCATCATCATCGCCGTGGTTGCCGTTACCTTCTTCCTGCACCGGATGAGCACACGCAACATGAGCGCGGCGCTCTCGGAGTCGACCAAGACCATCTTTGGCGCAGGCTTCGTGCTGATCTTTACCGTGCCGATGGTACGTATCCTGATCAACTCCGGGGTCAACGGCGCCGATATCGCCTCCATGCCGGTGATGATGGCCCAGGCGGTTGCCAACGGCGTGGGCGATATCTATCCGTTCTTCGCACCGGCCGTAGGCGCCATGGGGGCCTTTATTGCCGGCTCGAACACCGTCTCTAACCTGATGCTCGCGGAGTTCCAGTTCAGCGTGGCCGAAACCCTTGGTCTGTCCACTGCCATGATGGTGGCTCTGCAGGCCGTGGGGGCGGCTGCGGGTAACATGATCGCGATCCACAACGTCGTCGCTGCCTCCGCGACGGTGGGTCTGCTGGGCCGTGAGGGCGCCACCATCCGTAAAACCATCCTGCCGACCATCTACTATCTGGTCGCTGCCGGGTTGATCGGTCTGATTGCCTTTTACGTACTCGGGGTCACCGACCCGCTGGTCGGATAGCACCACCCGCCCCGTTAGCGTCGCCGGGGGTAACCCCGGCGACATTATGCAAAAGCTTTCCAGCGTCCCGCCATCAACGGGATGGATTTATGGAAATCTTTTCCATAATATGAGTCTAATGATTTCCCCACGCTCTCCTCATCTTCAGGAGCTATCATGAATATCCTCTTTGATGAGCGCCTCGACGGCGAACTGGTTCGCCGCGATAAAACCGAGGTGTTGACCGACCTGCAGCACGCCGTGCCGTCGCTTACCTTGCTTCACCGTGAAGAAGACCTGCATCCGTTTGAGTGCGACGGCCTCGCGGCCTACCGCATCCTGCCCATGCTGGTGGCGCTGCCCGAGACCCTTGACGAAGTAGAGGGGTTGCTCAAACGCTGCCACGCCCTCGGCGTGCCGGTGGTCACGCGCGGCGCGGGCACGGGGCTTTCCGGGGGCGCGCTGCCGCTGGAACGCGGCGTGCTGCTGGTCATGTCCCGCTTCAATCAGATTCTCAAGGTCGACCCCGACGCGCGTCTGGCGCGGGTGCAACCCGGCGTGCGCAACCTGGCTATTTCCGAAGCCGCCGCGCCTTTCGGGCTTTACTACGCGCCGGATCCGTCGTCGCAGATTGCCTGTTCGATCGGCGGCAATGTGGCCGAGAACGCCGGCGGCGTGCACTGCCTGAAATACGGCCTGACGGTGCACAACGTCATGCGCGTCGATATCCTCACCATCGAAGGCGAGCGCATGACGCTCGGCGCCGAGGCGCTGGACGCCCCCGGCTTCGACCTGCTCGCCCTGATGAACGGCTCCGAGGGGATGCTCGGCGTGGTGACCGAGATCACCGTCAAGCTGCTGCCCAAGCCCGAAACCGCCAAGGTGCTGATGGCCAGCTTCGACGACGTTGAAAAAGCCGGCCGCGCGGTGGGCGATATCATCGCTGCGGGCATTATCCCGGGCGGCCTGGAGATGATGGACAAGTTGGCCATCAAGGCCGCTGAAGATTTCGTCAAGGCCGGCTATCCGCTGGACGCCGAGGCCATTCTGCTGTGCGAGCTCGACGGGGTGGAAGCCGACGTGGACGACGACTGCGACACCGTCCGCCGCGTGCTCACCGACGCCGGCGCCACCGACATTCAGCAGGCCCGCGACGAAGTCGAACGCGCCAAATTCTGGGCCGGCCGTAAAAATGCCTTCCCCGCCGTCGGGCGGATGTCGCCGGATTATTACTGCATGGACGGCACGATCCCGCGCCGTGAGCTGCCCCGCGTACTCAAGGGCATCGCCGCGCTTTCCGAAGAAAGCGGCTTGCTGGTGGCCAACGTGTTCCACGCCGGTGACGGCAACATGCACCCGCTGATCCTGTTCGATGCCAACAAGGAGGGCGAACTGGCGCTGGCGGAAGACGTCGGCGGCAAGATACTGGAGCTGTGCGTGGCCGCCGGCGGGTCGATCACCGGCGAGCACGGCGTAGGCCGGGAAAAGATCAACCAGATGTGCAGCCAGTTCCAGCCGGATGAACTGACCGTTTTCCATGCGCTGAAAGCGGCGTTTGATCCGCAGCGGCTGCTCAATCCGGGTAAAAACATTCCTACTCTGGCGCGCTGCGCTGAGTTCGGCGCGATGCATGTCCATAACAACGAATTACCGCATCCTGAACTGCCACGTTTCTAATGCGCCAGGCAAAGACCCTGACTAGGAAAGACCATGACTAACACCGTGACTCAGACTGCAGATGGCGACATCGCCGAGGCGCTGTGCGACCAGGTCCGCGAGGCCCATGCTTCCCGCACCCCGCTGCGCATTGTCGGCGGCGACACACGGGCCTTTTATGGCCGCCCGGTGGAAGGCCAGGCGCTCAACCTTGCCGATCACGCCGGCATCGTGGACTACGACCCGGTCGAGCTGGTGGTCACCGTGCGCGCCGGTACCCGACTGAGCGACCTGGAGGCAGTGCTTGCCGACCACCATCAGATGCTCGCCTTCGAGCCGCCTGCGTTCGGTGCTGCCAGCACCATCGGCGGCGCCGTGGCCACCGGCCTTTCCGGGCCCCGCCGCCCATGGGCGGGCGCGGCGCGCGACTTCGTGCTCGGCACGCGCCTCATCACCCAGGAAGGCAAGCTGTTGCGCTTCGGCGGCGAAGTGATGAAAAACGTCGCCGGCTACGACCTGTCGCGCATGATGACCGGCGCCCAGGGCACGCTTGGGGTGCTGGCCGATATATCGTTCAAGGTATTGCCGTTGCCCAGCGCCCGCCACAGCCTGCGCCTCTCCATGGGGATCGACGACGCGCTCAAGAAGCTTGCCGAGCTGGGTCGCCAGCCGCTACCCATCACCGCCGCCGCCTGGCATCAGGATGCGCTGTTCATCCGCCTGGAAGGCGGCGTGAGCTCGGTGAAGGCGACGCGAGAGCGGCTGGGCGGTGACGATCTTGACGCCGACTTCTGGCAGTCCCTGCGCGACCACCAGCATGACTTTTTCACCCCTGACGAAGGTCAGGCGTTATGGCGCCTGTCACTGCCGCCCAACACGCCGCCACTGGCGCTGGATATCCCGGAAGCGGATATCTTCTACGACTGGGGCGGCAGCCAGCGCTGGGTCAAGACCTCGCTGGATGCCGACACGCTGCGCGACGCGTGCCGGGCCGCCGGTGGCCACGCCACCTGCTATACGCCTCATTCGCAAGGGGGCGCCGAGAGCCCCTTTACGCCGCTGCCCAGCGTCATGGAAAAATACCACCGCAATTTGAAGGCAGAGCTGGATGTCCACGGCATTTTTAATCCCGGACGTCTCTATGCGGCGTTTTAATCAGGAGAGCTGACATGCAGACGCACTTTACCGATGCAGACCGTCAAAAGCCGCATATCCAGGAAGCCGAGCGCGTCCTGCGCACCTGCGTGCACTGCGGTTTCTGCAACGCCACCTGCCCGACCTATCAGCTACTCGGCGATGAGCGCGACGGCCCCCGGGGGCGCATCTACTTGATGAAGGAGCTGCTCGAGAGCCGTGACGACGACGACCAGGTGACCGAAGAAACGCGCCTGCACCTGGATCGCTGCCTTACCTGCCTGAACTGTGAGACGACCTGCCCGTCGGGCGTGGAGTATCACAAGCTGCTCAACATTGGCCGGGCCGAAATCGAACGCCGCGTGCCCCGCCCCGCCGCAGAACGTGCCCAGCGCTATGCGCTGCGCAAGATGCTGGTCGAGCCGCAGCGTTTCAAGGCCTTGCTGGCGCTCGGCCAAACCTTCAAGCCGCTGGTGCCCGGCAAGCTGCGCAGCAAGATGCCCCCCAAGCCGGTCGACGCGGGTCAGCGGCCCAGCAATCAGCACAGCCGCCAGGTACTGATGCTGGAAGGCTGCGTGCAGCCCGGGCTGTCACCCAACACCAACGCTGCCACCGCGCGGGTGCTGGATCGCCTGGGTATCAGCGTCACGCCGGTGAGCGAGGCGGGCTGCTGCGGTGCGGTTGACTTCCACCTCAACGCCCAGCAAGACGGACTCGCCCGGGCGCGCGCCAATATCGACGCCTGGTGGCCCCACGTTGAACAGGGCGCGGAAGCCATCGTGCAAACCGCCAGCGGCTGCGGGGCCTTCGTCAAGGAGTATGGCGAAATGCTCAAGGACGACCCGGACTATGCCGACAAGGCCGAAAAAGTCAGCGCCCTGGCCAAGGACATTGTCGAAGTGCTGCGCGACGAGCCGCTGGATACTCTGGACGTTCATTCCAACCAGCGACTGGCGTTTCACTGCCCCTGCACGCTGCAGCACGCCCAGAAGCTCAACGGCGCGGTGGAAGGCGTGCTCACCAAGCTCGGCTTTGCGCTGACGCCGGTGCAGGACGCCCACCTGTGCTGCGGCTCCGCGGGCACCTACTCGATCACTCAGCCGGAACTTGCCACTCAACTGCGCGACAACAAACTCAACGCGCTGGAAGCGGGCAACCCCGAAATGATCGTCACCGCGAACATTGGCTGCCAGACTCACCTTGCCGGTGCCAACCGCACGCCGGTTCGCCACTGGATGGAAATCGTCGACGCTGCGCTACACTAGGCACCGTTAACCCGGCCCATAGTCGCCCGGTGCGGCATGGGCTTTCTTACGTTAGAACCGCAAAAAAGGACCCCTTGATGCAAACCAAAGCGATCTTGTCCCAAGCCGACGTGATGAACGTCCTTGATGCCGCCCAGAAAGAAGCCGACAGCAACGGCTGGGCGGTGACCATCGCCGTCGCCGACGATGGCGGTCATCTGCTGGCGCTGCGCCGCCTGGACGGCGCTGCCCCCTTCAGCGCCGACGTCGCCACCCAGAAGGCACGTAGCGCCGCTGTCGGCCGCAAGGAGACCCAGGTCTTTGAAGAGATGATCAACGGTGGCCGCACGGCGTTCGTTTCCGCGCCGCTGCAGGGGCTGCTCTCCGGCGGCGTGCCAATCATTGTCGATGGCCATGTGGTAGGCTCGGTCGGCATTTCCGGCGTCAAGCCAGACCAGGACGTTCAGGTCGCCAAGGCCGGCGTCAGCGCGATTGGCTGAGCTGGTAAACGCTACGCATACGAAAAACCCCGGATCATTGATCCGGGGTTTTGAATTCGTTCGGTATAAAACCGATGACTTTCTATGATGCTGATGAAAACTTGATGTCAGGATGAAACATGCTAGATGGCGGACCGGACGAGACTCGAACTCGCGACCTCCGGCGTGACAGGCCGGCATTCTAACCAACTGAACTACCGGTCCACGGTATAGCACTTCATTTATCAAAGTATTGCATCATTTCCATTCAATCACGACCGAGTCGCTTTTAAATGGTGGGTGGTACTGGGTTCGAACCAGTGACCCCCAGCTTGTAAGGCTGGTGCTCTCCCAACTGAGCTAACCACCCTAACGGTTGGCAAACCAACACTTCTACACAGCATGTTCATCGTGGCGGACCGGACGAGACTCGAACTCGCGACCTCCGGCGTGACAGGCCGGCATTCTAACCAACTGAACTACCGGTCCACATTCGATAAAGCGTGAAAACGGATTCGTGAAGCGACGATGGCGGACCGGACGAGACTCGAACTCGCGACCTCCGGCGTGACAGGCCGGCATTCTAACCAACTGAACTACCGGTCCGCTATATCGTGATGCTAACGCTATGCGTCTTCATTACTGCGACGTTTCCAGGCCATCTTGCGATGGTGGGTGGTACTGGGTTCGAACCAGTGACCCCCAGCTTGTAAGGCTGGTGCTCTCCCAACTGAGCTAACCACCCGCTGGTCACGTGGCGCTGCATTCTACAGTAGATACGAAGGAAGTCAACACGCTACGTTCAAATACTGTGATCAAATACGCGTTCGTGTACCTGACTCACCACATGATTCAAACGCACGCCTGACTGACGCCTAACTGCAGCTCTGAGCGCGGACGAAGGATGCCCCAAGAGCGGCGGCTTCGTCAATCAAAATCGTCTGATTGAGCCCCGATGCACGACGCGGCTTGAAGTCGTGATCGCCATCAGACAGCCACGCCACCTCAAGGCAGGCGGGCAGCGGATACGTTGCGACCTCTTCGCGCGTGCCGAACGGGTCTCGCTCGCCCTGGAGGATCAACGACGGTGCGTGCACGCCGGGCCAGTGCGCCAGACGCAGCTTGTCGGGCGCCTTGGGCGGGTGAAAGGGGTAGCCGGCAAGCACCAGCCCGGGGCAAGACTGCCCGCTTGCCAGCATGCTCGCCGCGCGGCCACCCATCGACTTGCCGCCGAGCCACAGTGGCGTTGCCGTCAACGGGGCCAGGCAGGCATACCAGTTCGCCAGCTCCTCCACGGTGCGGGCAATCGCCGGCGGCGGGCGGCGCTTGCCCGTTGCCTGAATCTGCTGCATGTAGCCAAAATCAAAGGTGATGACCTGAAGCCCCTGATCCGCAAGGGCGCCGGCAAACTGCTGCATGAACGCCGAGCGATGCCCGGCACCGGCGCCGTGCGCCAGCAACAGGCTGCCATGCGTGGCCTGGCCATACAGCCGGAGCGGCCCCAGCCCCGCCACCTGGAAACAGCCGTTGGCCTGCCGGGCGACCACCTCGGCCAGTGTCTGCCTATCGATGCTTGTTTCTTCCGGCCAATGGCTTTCCACGATGCGGTCTCCGATGTGTTTGGCTGAATGTACCGGCAGCGACCGGCGCTGCTTTTATTGACGTGGCTCAACACGGCCGTGAAGGGCAGCCGCTACCCTGGCGACAAGCCTTTAACCTGGATCGAGCCCATGCCAACGACCATCCATGATGCGGTGACTGACAGCGCCTCGAACGCTGCAGCGTGGGGCGATGCGCTACTCCAGCGTTACGCCACCAGCGGCCCCCGCTACACGTCTTACCCGACCGCCCTGTCTTTCAATGAAGCGTTTACGGCCGACGACGTTACCGACGCCCTGGCGCGCAGCAACGACGCTCAACGGGCGCTGTCGCTGTATGTGCATATTCCGTTCTGTCGCAAGATCTGCTTCTATTGTGCCTGCAACAAGATCGCCACCAAGAACACTGATCTTGCCGAACCTTACCTGGCCCGCCTCGACCGCGAAATGGCGCTGACCGCACAGCACATTGATACCCGGCGGCCGGTCAAGCAGCTGCACTGGGGCGGCGGCACGCCAACCTTCTTGACGCTTGACCAGATGAGCGGGCTGATCGACCGCCTTGACGCCCGCTTCGGCCTGTCAAGCGATCCCGAGCGCGACTACGCCATTGAGATCGACCCGCGCGAAGCCGATGTATTGACCCTGCGTCACCTGCAGTCGCTGGGCTTCAACCGCTTGAGCCTCGGCGTTCAGGACCTTGACCCCCGGGTACAGCGCGCGATCAATCGCAGCCAGCCGAAGGTACTCACCGAAACGCTGATGGACGAAGCCCAGCGACTGGGCTTTCGCTCGCTCAACCTGGATCTTATCTACGGCCTGCCGCAGCAGACGGCAGACAGTTTTGCACAGACGCTTCATCAGGTCATCGAACTGAACCCGGCGCGGCTGTCGGTGTTCAACTACGCCCACCTTCCAGAGCGTTTCCCGCCCCAACGGCGCATTCGCCAGGAGGAGCTGCCCGATGCCGACGAGAAGCTGACCATGCTGCGCGTCACCATCGACATGCTCACCGCCGCCGGCTATGTGCATATCGGCATGGATCATTTTGCCCGGCCGGACGACAGCCTGGCCCTTGCCCAGCAAAACGGCACTCTACAACGCAATTTCCAGGGCTATTCGAGCCACGCCCAGTGCGACCTGATTGGCCTGGGCGTATCGGCCATTTCACGCCTGGAAGACAGCTACGCGCAAAACGCAAGCGTCCTCGCCGACTACGAAACGGCTCTTGACCAGGGCCGGCTCGCCACCCGGCGGGGCGTGCGTCTCAGCCGCGACGACCGTATCCGACGCGACGCCATCGAGCGGCTGATGTGCGACATGCGCCTGGATCTGGCGGCGCTCGGCGAGCGCTGGCAGATCGATCCTCAGGAGTATTTCAAGGCAGCGCTGGTCGCCCTTGACCAGGCGCAGCAGGACGGGCTGGCTACTCTTCGCCATCAGGTCATCACCGTTACCCCCGTTGGGCGACTGCTGGTACGTCATCTGGCCATGGCGTTTGACGCACACTTGCCGGCTCAGGGGAACCGGCGATACTCGAAGATTATTTAGCGGTTGTTAAGCATGCCCCCCGATTACATAATGGAAGGACGCGTTCCCTGATGGAGACCTGTATGCCGGAACCTACGCGTCATCGGCGAGCCGTATGGCACGAAGCGCGCTGCCAGACCTGCAGCCTCAGCTCCCTGTGCCTGCCGCTGGCACTGGAACTGGAGGACATGGATCAGTTTGATGCAATCATCCGACGGCGAACGCCGCTCAAGAAAGGCGAGCACCTGTTCCACCAGGGCGATGACTTTACCAGCGTCTATGCGGTGCGCTCGGGAAGCCTCAAGCAGGTCACCACCGAAGGCGGCGGTAACGATCAGCTGACCAATTTCTACCTGCCAAGCGAATTGGTGGGGCTGGATGCGATTGACGAGCCGCATTATCCCGGCAGCGCGATTGCCCTGGAAACTACCACGGTGTGTGAAATTCCTTTCGACCGGCTGGATCAGCTGTCGGAAAAGCTGCCGGAGTTACGCGGCCAGCTGTACCGCAGCATGAGCAAGGAGCTGCGCAACGACCGGCGCATGATGCGGCTGCTGTCGCGCAAAACCGCCGACCAGCGGCTGGCAAGCTTTCTGATCACGCTTTCCGACCGCTTCCGTCGCCGCGGCTACTCCCCGTACAGCTTTCGCCTGTCGATGCCCAGAGCCGACATCGGCAACTACCTGGGGCTCGCCGTGGAGACCGTCAGCCGGATTGTCAGCCGCTTCCAGTCGCAGTCGCTGGTAGCCGTCTCGGGCCGCGAGGTACAGATCCTCGACATGGCCAGACTACAGCAGCTGGCCGAGGAGGAAAGCCCAGCCGCCTAACCGACGTTGAGCGCCTGAATACGCCCCGCCATCAGCTCTGTCTGCTTGGCTTCCAGGCCGGCGAAGTCGAACAGGTCGCGGTCGGCGAGCTGCGAGGGCGCAACGTTGGTCACGGCCTTGAACATGCTTTCCAGACGGCCGGGGTGGTGTTTGTCCCAATCGGCCAGCATGTCCTTGACGACCTGCCGCTGCAGGTTGGGCTGCGAGCCGCACAAATTGCAGGGAATGATCGGGAACGCCATCGCCTGGGCGTACTCGGCAATGTCCGCTTCCTTGCAGTAGGCCAGCGGACGGATGACGATATTCCTGCCGTCGTCGGAAAGCAGCTTGGGCGGCATCGACTTCAGCGTGCCGCCGAAAAACATGTTCAAGAACAGCGTCTCGAGAATATCTTCCCGATGGTGGCCCAGGGCAACCTTGGTGGCGCCGATCTCTTCGGCAAACCCGTACAGCGACCCGCGGCGCAAACGCGAACACAGCGCGCAGGTGGTCTTGCCTTCCGGGGTCTTCTCTTTCACCACCGAGTAGGTATCGCGCTCCAGGATATGGTAGTCCACCCCGCGTTCCTCAAGGTAGGCGGGCAGGACATGTTCGGGAAAGCCCGGCTGCTTCTGATCCATGTTGACGGCGATCAGTGAAAAATTCACCGGCGCGTTGCGCTGCAGGCTGAGCAGCATCTCCAGCATGGTATAGCTGTCTTTGCCGCCGCTTAAACACACCATGACGCGGTCGCCCTCGTCGATCATGCGATAGTCGATGATCGCGTTGCCCACGTCTCGGCGCAGCCGCTTCTGCAGCTTGTTGAACTCACGCTTGCGCTTGGCATCGCGATGTTCCGCTTCGGATAAGCGGGCTGCTGCGTCGGTGGTCGCTGACGCAGGGTCGAAATGATCAAGGTGATGTTGCATGGTATTAGCACTGCCGATAGTCAGAGAAGCAATCAGCATTCTAGCAACTCTCGACGCCCCGGCCCAACCGCTCGCCGCTATGAGACGGCGTCTACCTCATTACGCTGCAGGCGCAAATACAAAAGCGCGCTCGCCGTAGCATCTTCCAGCGCTCGCTGAGGCGCCTGACTGGGCACTTGCCAGCACGCCAGCGCCTGGGCCAGCTCGTCCACCTGCTCGGCCTGCGGATGCAGACGGCGCAGGTGACGCTGATGCAGCTTGGTGACGTCCACGCGGGCATTGGGCAGGCCGAATCCCAGATGGCAGCGCAGCTGCTGCTCGAGCGGCGCAAGACGCTGCTCCAGCTGCCAGCCGATAACCGGTCGGTTGCCGATAAACTCAACCAGTGAACGCAGGCTTTCGACGTTGAGGGGCAGCGTCGTCTCGACGTTGTAGAGCAGCTGATGGCGGCGCTCGGCGGCACCGCTGTCGCGCACGCCTTCACTTAGCGCCGCCACCCACGCACGGCTGGTCAGCAGTTGGTGCTGGCGCAGCGTCACCGCCGCCACGCTCATGACACCGTGGTGAGCAAAGCAGGCAAGCGCTACCAGCTCATTGCCCAGATAAGGCTGGAAAAGCCATGCGTAGGGGGACGCTTGATAACGACGGCGCTCGCTTTCCCGGCGCAGCAGACCGCCAAGCCACCCGAAGGGGGCGTCCAGATAATGTCGACTGATCACGAATACTCCAGGTGGTAGCGGTGCGAGAGGCGCTGCTTGAAATCCTTGACGATATGCAGCGCTTCGCGCAGTAGATCGCGCTCGAGCGATGACAAATCCTGCACGACCACTCGGTTGGAACGCTCTTGCTGCTCGGCGGACGCATCCTCGGATAATGTCTGCAGCTGCTGTTTGAGGCGCAACTCGGTAAACAGCGCCAGGGCTTCGCCGAGGTCGTCGGCAAAGCGCCGATTGAGCCGGCCGTCCTCGGCGAGGGCATCCAGCCGATCAAGCGTTGAGGTGGCATGGATACGCCGCTCGAGGGCCATGGTGCGGACGCCGTGCACGATGGGAAAGATACCGCCTTTCTTGATATCGATACCGTGCTGGGGCTTCTTAAGCGAGCCAAACAGCGTCAGCGGCGTGGAAAACCGCAGTACGGTGCGGGCGAAATACGACAGCAGCAACTCGTCCCGGGAGCAGCGCTCGAAAAGCTCCTCGCGGACACTTGCCAACAGGCTCGGGTTGCCCGCCACGCCGTGGGCGTCGAGCATGATGGCCAGCTTCATCAGACTGTCGCCGTCACGCGCGCTAGCCCAGCGCGCAATGCGCCCTTTCCATTCACTTACCGTGGCGACCCACTCCGGGTTCGAGACCATGATGTTACCCGGACAGGGCGGATACCCAAGCTCGATCAGGGTCGCCGTCAGACGCTGCATGTCCTCGCCCACGTCGGGCCATTCGGCATCGTCGGCGAGAATCAGCCCGTTATCCTGATCGGTCTTGAGGATCTGCTCGCCGCGACCCTCGCTACCCATGACCATCATGCAGCTGTGCGGGTGGTGCGCCGGGTCGATGGTGAACTCCCAGGCCTTGCTCATGATGCGCCCATTGAGAGCCGCCAACAGATCCATGGCAAAACGCAGCTTGACGCCCTGGGCCATCAGGGCATTGACCAGCTCCGGCGTGCGGTGGCTGGCGGCCGCCAGCGCCGGCAAATCACCGGCCTGTTCCACCTGAAGGCTGACTACATAACTGCGGCTCGAGAAATAGCTCAGCACGTCGGTCAGCTCGACCACGCCGACGACCTTGCCCTCATCCATCACCACGACCCGCGTCACCTTGTGGCGGGTCATGCTGACCAGCGCCTCGAACAGGTAGTGGCTTGAGCTGACGGTGACCAGGGTATATTGGGCAATATCGGCAAGCGGCGTGGTGACCGGGTGTTCCGTCAGCACGATAGCGTTGAGCAGATCGGTCTTTGTCACCATCCCCGGCTGGTCTTGAGCCTCCACCAGCAGACTGTCGGCATGGCTGTCATTCAGCGTGCGCACGGCGGTGGCAATATCGGCATCGGCGGGCAGCAACAGCGGTGGGCGCATGCACTCGCTGACGCGGGCCAGCATGAAGCCCGCCATGGTGACACCACCCTCGGCACGCTTTTCGGTCAGCAGGCGCGCCTTGTGGGCGAGCGACTGGCGGAAGAACTGATTGAACTCGGGATACTCGTTGCACAGCGTCTTGAACAGCGCCTTGGGCATCAGATAGCACAGGCATTCCTGCTCCGCCTGAAAGCGGTAGCGGCTCTTGCCGTTGAGAATACTGATGGCGCCAAACAGGTCGCCCGCGGTGTAATGGCCGATGCGCGCAACCGACGACGGCAAGGTGGGATCCAGCTCGGCGACCTCTCCCTTGTGAATAAGGTAAACGTATTCGCCGGCCTGGCCGGTTTCAACGATAATCGCATGACGATCAAAGTAGGCAAGGTCCATGCCGCGACGCACATGTTCCTTCCCCTCGGCATCCAGCAACGAAAACGGGGGCTGGGAAAGGTCTACATCTACCATGGGCACGACCTCGACATTATGAATGAGCGGCGTAAGCGAGCCTCATTACCAACTCCCACGACTCGACTACCACTTTGGTTTATTGCGCTAATGTCTAACTCTCTTTATCAACTTTAGCGAACTTAAATAAGTAGATTGAATACTCACTCTTGGGCTGATAAAAAATAACTGCAAGCCAGTATCCGAACATAGCAAACAACGCGGCATCTCCCCCACCTAGACCATCGTCCCATGACGCTAAGCAAACCTTACCCGAAGGCGGTAAAAGCCGATAAAAATACCCTTTTTCAACCGATTGGCTACTTTTTGCTCACCACCAAAGTTTACTGATACCAAAGTCTGGGATTTATTTTTGCCATTTATTGCCCAGTATTGTCATTGAGTCATGCAGGGTAATCGCACGTCATTGCGCCACTCTCTTCCACCTTTTGCCGGGTGACGTGTTAACTGACAGCTGATTCATGACAAACGTAAGCGAGTGGTTCTAAAAACGTGCGATTGGTCTGATGGGTCAACCGCTATTCCGAGTGAACTTTCCAACCTAAAAACACAAGTGGAGAGCAACACAATGGCAGACGACAAATCCAATGCTGCTGAATACTGGAAAGCCAACGTCCGTACCATTATCGGATGCTTGGCGGTCTGGGCATTCGTGTCTTACGGCTGCGCTATTCTATTCCGCCCGCTGCTGGCCTCTATCCCGGTCGGTGGTACCGACCTTGGCTTCTGGTTTGCTCAGCAAGGCTCCATTCTCACCTTCATCGTCTTGATCTTTTTCTATGCCTGGAAAATGAACAAGCTCGACGAAAAATTTGGCCTTGGGGAGTAAACCGGTATGAGCCAATTTGCAATCAACCTGCTCTTCGTGGGCGCCTCCTTTGCCTTGTACATAGGCATTGCGATCTGGGCGCGCGCGGGGTCGACAAAAGACTTCTATGTCGCCGGCGGCGGCGTTCACCCGATCACCAACGGCATGGCCACCGCGGCCGACTGGATGTCGGCGGCCTCGTTCATCTCGATGGCCGGCCTGCTGGCATCGGGCGGTTACGCCAACTCCACCTTCCTGATGGGCTGGACCGGCGGCTACGTGATTCTCGCCATGCTGCTCGCGCCTTACCTGCGCAAGTTCGGCAAGTTTACCGTGCCCGACTTCATCGGCGACCGTTTCTACAGCAACACGGCTCGCCTGGTGGCGGTCATCTGCTTGATTGTGGCCTCGGTGACTTACGTTATTGGCCAGATGACCGGTGCGGGCGTGGCGTTCTCGCGCTTCCTGGAAGTGCCCAACACCGCGGGTATCTGGATTGCGGCGGCGATCGTCTTCCTGTACGCGGTTTTCGGCGGCATGAAGGGCATCACCTATACCCAGGTGGCTCAGTACGTCGTCCTGATCATTGCCTATACCATTCCGGCGGTCTTCATCGCCATGCAGCTCACCGGCAACCCCATCCCGATGTTCGGCATGTTCAGCACGCATACCGAATCGGGTCTGCCGCTGCTGCAGAAGCTCGATGATGTAGTGAACGCACTAGGCTTCCGGGACTACACCGCCGATGTCGACAACAAGCTCAACATGGTGCTGTTTACCCTGTCGCTGATGGTCGGTACCGCGGGTCTTCCCCACGTCATCATTCGCTTCTTCACCGTTCCGAAGGTCGCGGATGCACGCTGGTCGGCAGGCTGGGCACTGGTGTTCATCGCGCTACTTTACCTCACTGCACCGGCAGTTGGCTCCATGGCGCGCTTGAACCTCGCCACGACGGTCTATCCGGAAATGGCGGGACAAGTGGAAGACTATGACGCCGCTGCGGAACAGGCACTTATCTACGAAGATCGCCCCGGCTGGATCCGCACCTGGGAAGAAACCGGCCTTATCAACTTTGATGACAAGAACAATGATGGTCGCATCCAGGTCTACAACGATAGCAATGAAGAATATGCCGAAATTGCTGAGTCGCGTGGCTGGGAAGGTAGCGAGCTGACCGTCAATAACGACATTCTCGTACTCGCCAACCCCGAAATTGCCAACCTGCCGGCCTGGGTCATCGGCTTGATTGCAGCAGGCGGTATCGCCGCGGCGCTATCCACGGCAGCCGGCCTACTGCTCGCGATCTCGTCGGCCATCAGTCACGATTTGATCAAGACCATGATCAATCCCAAAATCACCGAAAAAGGTGAAATGCTGGCCGCACGTATTTCCATGGCGGGTGCCATCCTGGTCGCCACCTACCTAGGCCTTAACCCACCCGGGTTTGCCGCGCAAACAGTGGCTTTGGCCTTCGGTATCGCGGGTGCCTCGCTGTTCCCGGCGCTGATGATGGGCATCTTCTCCAAGAAGATGAACAATTCAGGCGCAGTGGCCGGCATGCTCGCGGGTCTGGGCTGTACCCTGCTGTATATCTTCACCTACCTGGGCTGGCTCTTTATCCCCGGCACCAACATGCTGGCCAACACGCCTGACAACTGGCTGTTCGGCATTTCTCCGCTGTCCTTCGGCGCCGTGGGTGCGATGATCAACTTCGCCGTGGCCTTCAGTGTTTGCAGCGTGACCAAGGCACCGCCGCAGGAGATCCAGGATCTGGTCGAAAGCGTTCGCTATCCGAAAGGCGCTGGCGTTGCCGTCGACCACTAAGTCATAATCTTTCCCTAACCTGCTGACCCAAGTGTCGCAGGCTTTGGAACCGACCCGCCATCGGGCTTCCTCAGGGAGGCCCGATGGCTTTTTAGAAGGACGTATTATGATTTGGCATTTGATTGCCGCAGTGTTTGCAGGCCTGGCGGCGGCAGGGATCGGCTTGCTGCTGCGCACGCTGAGCGGCAAGCGACTCCCCAAGTGGATCGTTCCTTTATGCGGAGGGTTAGGGATGATCAGCTACCAGATCCACATGGAGTACTCCTGGTTTGACCATAAGCAGGCGCAGCTTCCCGAGACCGCTGAAGTGATCTCCAGCGACACAAGCGAGCAGGTATGGCGCCCCTGGACCTACGCCTTCCCGGTGACGACCAAATTCAGCATGGTCGACCGCAACAACGTACAGCTGGGTACCAGCGACGGCGACCGTCTGGCGCAGTTCATCCTTTATCAGTTCGAGCGCCACTACACCGATGTCGTCACTCACCAGCCGTATCTCCTCAACTGCGACAACCGTGAGCTGGTGCCGCTCGAGCGGGATACCCGCGAGCCGCAAATCGACCGGATGCGCACGCTGCGCGACACCTCGACACTGCTCAGCACTGTCTGCGACGGCGCGTAGCGGCATCCATTTCACGCCTGACGCCAAATCACATTTCGCCTAGAATGGTGCGCTGGACGAGCGGCCTGAAAGTGGCTTGATCGATAGGCATAAGGCGGGAGAAGGCTATGTTTCATGGCGGGCTATTAGTCGCGGTATCGCTTCTGTATATCGCGGTGCTATTCGCGATCGCCTGGTACGGAGATCACCGTGCCCGGACGGTCGGCGCCACCCGTCGTCGCCCGCTTATCTACAGCCTCACCCTGGCTATTTACTGCACGTCCTGGACGTTTTACGGCGCCGTAGGCCAGGCGGCGACGGCCGGCTGGTCGTTTGCCAGTATTTTCGTGGGGCCGGTGCTAACCTTTTTACTGTTCTGGCCGGTACTGGCGAAAATGATTCGCGTGGCCAAACACCAGAACGTCACGTCCATCGCCGACTTTATCGCCTCGCGCTACGGCAAGACCCAGTCGCTTGCCGCCTTCGCCAGCCTGGTCGCGCTGGTGGGCACCCTGCCCTATATCGCCCTGCAGCTGAAGGCCGTTTCGACGTCATTCAGCGTGCTGACGGCGGAAGGCGACATGACCGATGCGCCGCTGTTTGGTGATACCGCATTCTATGTCGCCGTGGTCATGGCCATCTTCGCCATCCTGTTCGGTACGCGCCATACCGATGCCACCGAACACCACGAAGGCCTGATCCACGCCGTTGCCTTCGAGTCGCTGGTCAAGCTGCTCGCCTTCGTGCTGCTCGGCGTCTTCGTTACCTGGGGGATGTTCGACGGCCTCGGCGAACTGATGGGCTACGCCGAAACGCACCTGGAGCTCCAGCGCCAACTGGCCAACCAGGACTTCGGCCAGAGTTTCTGGGCGCAGACCCTGCTGGCCATGCTGGCGATCCTCTGCCTGCCCCGCCAGTTCCATGTGGCGGTGGTCGAGAACACCCACCACGACGACGCGACGAAAGCCCGCTGGCTTTTTCCGCTCTACCTGATCGTGATCGCGTTTTTTGTCGTGCCGCTGGCCGCCGCCGGGTTGATGCTGTTTTCGGATACCTCGGTCGAGCCGGACACCTACGTGCTGGCGCTGTCCATGGCCTCCGGTCACGAATGGCTGACCCTGCTGACCTTCATCGGCGGATTCTCCGCCGCCACCGGCATGGTGATCGTGGCGGCGGTCGCCGTATCGATCATGATTTCCAACGAAATCGTCATTCCCGCACTGTTCCGCCTGCGCTGGTTCGACACCAAGGCGCGTGACTACGGCCGGCTGGTATTGCGCGCCCGTCGGCTGACCATCGTGGCTGTGCTGGCCATGGCCTACGGCTTCTACCAGATGATCGCCGAGTTCACCTCGCTGGCGTCGATCGGCATGCTGTCGTTTGCCGCGGCGGCGCAGTTTGCCCCGGCCTTGATCGGCGGCCTGTACTGGAAACGTGGCAACCGCCTGGGGGTTATCGTCGGCATGAACGCAGGCTTTGCCATCTGGGCCTACAGCTTGCTGATGCCTGCCATGATCAACGCCGACGTGCTGCCTGCCGGGTGGCTCGAAGGCGGGCCTCTGGGGCTTGCCTGGCTATCCCCCACCGCGCTGTTTGGGCTGAACCTGGGCGACAGCTTCACCCACGGCGTGATGCTCTCCCTGGGCGTCAACCTGTTCAGCTATATCTTCGTCTCCCAGGTGACCTCTCAGCGCGTGGTCGAACGCATTCAGGCCTCGCTGTTCGTGGATAGCGTCGAAACCCGCCAGACCTCGATCAACCGCCCGTGGACCGGCGCCACCACGGTGGGCGACCTGAAGGTGCTGTGCGAACGCTTTCTGGGGGCCGAACAGGTTGACCGCGCTTTTGAGGACTATGCGCGACGCTCGGGCAAACCGCTGGATGACGGCACCCGCGCCTCCATCGATGTGATTCAGTTTACCGAGCGTTTTCTTGCCTCCGTGCTGGGGGCCTCTTCGGCACGCATCGTGGTCAATTCGGCCCTTCAGGGGCGCGGCATCGGGATTTCCGACGTTATCTCGATCGTCGACGAAGCCTCACAGGTGCTCGAATTCAACCGCGCGCTGCTGCAGGCCACCATCGAAAACATCAACCAGGGCATCAGCGTCGTCGACCAGAACCTGCGCCTGGTGGTCTGGAACCAACGCTACCTGGAGCTGTTCCGCTTCCCTGACCATCTCATCCGAGTCGGCGCGCCGATGGATCGTATCTTCCGCTACAACGCCCACAACGGCGAGTACGGCCCCGGCGACCCCGAGGAACACGTCCAGCTGCTGCTCGACAACATCCGCGACGGCCAGCCCCACCGCTATGTTCGCTACCGCCAGGACGGCAGCGTGCTCGAGGTGCAGGGCAACCCGATGCCGGGCGGCGGCTTTGTCTACACCTATCAGGACATTACCCAGCAAAAGCGCATCGAAGAAGCGCTGATCCGTTCCGAAAACAATATCCGTATCTACACCGATAACGTGCCCGCCCTGATCGCCTACTTCGACAAGGAGGGTCGCTATCTGTTTACCAACCGCGCCTACGAGCAGGCGTTCGGCATCGACCGTAACGCGGTGATCGGCAAGCGCTATGAAGACGTGCTGCCCGCGCGCCAGGCCCAGGAGCGAGCCCCCTGGGTAGCGCTGACGCTCAACGGCGAACGGGTCAGCTTTGAAGTGGCCATGCCGCTGAACGGCGCCATGCGCCACATGCTGGTGACCTATACCCCGCACTTCGGTGACAGCCAGTCGATTCTCGGCTTTTTCGCCCTTTACCAGGACATTACCGAACGCCGCCAGGCGGAGATCGCGCTCAAGGAAACCAATGAAACCCTGGAAGAGCGTGTCCGCGAACGTACCCAGGCGCTTTCCGAGGCCAATGCGGCGCTACGTCAGGAAAACCGCGTACGTGCCGAAGCCGAGCAGGCGCTACGCCAGGCGAAGCAGCTGGCCGAGGATGCCAACGCCTCGAAGACACGCTTCCTGGCCGCGGCCAGTCACGATCTGCTCCAGCCGCTGAATGCCGCCCGCCTGTTCACCTCGGCGCTGATGCAGAACGTCAGCGTGCCGGATACCCAGCGCACCATTGGCCATATCGACAATTCGCTGCAGGCCGCAGAGGAGCTGCTCAGCACGCTGCTGGATATTTCCAAGCTCGACGCCGGCGCCCTGACACCACGCCGCAGTCACTTTGCGCTGTCCGATATCTTCCGGCCGCTGCGTGCCGAGTTCGAAGTGATGGCCGATGAACGCGGGCTGGATCTGGTGGTGGTTCCCACCCGGCAATGGGTGGATTCGGATCCGCAAATGCTGCGCCGGATCGTGCAGAACTTCCTTTCCAACGCCATTCGCTATACCCAGGAAGGCCGGGTACTGCTGGGCTGCCGACGCCAGGACGAGCGACTGGTGATCGAGGTCTGGGACAGCGGCCCGGGTATCCCGGACTCCAAGCTCAGCGAGATTTTCCAGGAGTTCCGCCGCCTCGATCAGGCATCAAGGCACAAGGAAAGTGAAAAAGGGCTGGGACTCGGACTCTCGATTGCCGACCGGATGAGCCGCGTACTCGACCACCCGATCAAGGTTCGCTCCTGGGAAGGCATCGGCACCGTGTTCTCGGTCAGCGTGCCCTGCGTGGCCGCGCGCGACACCCGCCCCGAGGATCCGGAACAGGGGCCACGGCGCAGCGGCAACAAGCTGGCCGGCACTCGTATCGTATGTATCGACAACGAAACGCTGATTCTCGAAGGCATGACCGCCATGCTCAGTGGCTGGGGGTGCGAGGTATTCACCGCCACCAGTATCGGCGGTGCCAAGTCGATACTGCGCAACATGGACGGCGACCCGGACGCCATCCTGGCCGACTATCACCTGGATAACGAGGTCACCGGCCTGATGGCCCTGGAAGCCCTGAGCGAACGGCTGACCAGCGCCGTCCCCGGCATCGTGATTACCGCTGACCGCACCGAAGCCGTGGCCGAGGAGGTCAAGCGCGCCGGGTACCAGCTGCTGCTCAAGCCCGTTAAACCGGCAGCTCTGCGGGCGTTGCTGACCCGCACGCTTCAGGCCAGTCGCGCCAAGGCATAGCCGTTGCGGGGCCTCTAACGACGACACCGCGCTTGTGTTGCCACAAGCGCGGTGTCGGTAAGGCTACCGGAGAGGCGGTCGCAACCGAGCGTTACGACTCCACCTTCGGCGGCTCGACTTCCAGTTTTTGCGCCGCAATGACCGCCTGCGTCCGCGAGTGAACCCCAAGCTTGCGCAGGATCGCCGTGACGTGCGCCTTGATGGTTGCTTCGGACACGTTCAACTCGTAGGCGATCTGCTTGTTCAACAACCCTTCAGTGAGCATGTTGAGCACCCGGAACTGCTGCGGCGTCAGCGAGGCAATCGCTTCGGCAAAGCGTGACTCTTCTTCGCTGGTTTCATCCAGCACGCCCGCCAGTGCTTCGGGCAACCACACCTCGCCCTGCAGTATCTCGCCGACCGCTTCGGCGATAAGCTGCAGCGACGACGACTTGGGAATAAAGCCCGAAGCACCGTAGTCGATGGCGCGACGCACGACATAGGGCTCGTCGCTGCCGGAGACGACCGCCACGGGAATATCGGGCATCTGGCCGCGCAGCTGGATAAGACCAGAAAAACCATGGGCGCCGGGCATGTGCAAATCCAGCAGGATAAGATCGGCATCCGGATGTCGATTGACCACCTCGGTGGTCGCCTCCATGGTGTCGGCTTCGACGATTTCTGCCTGCGGCGCCAGCTGGCGCAACGCCTGGGTGAGCGCTGCACGAAACAGCGGGTGGTCGTCTGCGACGATAAACTTGTGGGCTACTGCCATGGATATTCCTCCGGTTCCTCAAGCAGCGGGGTTTGCTGCTGCCGCGACGCTAGGCTCATACGGTTGAAGCATGGTACCCCATGGGCTTCGCCATCCCCAAGCACACATGCACAATTTGTAATGGATTCTTCGTCGCACGCAACAGAGCAGTGCCGGCACATTGGCCGGCACTGCTCGTTCATTGCCCTGATGATGCCAGCCGTAGGGTCGAGCTGGCCCTTGTTGCCAGCCTGGTCAGGCGGGCAACTCACGGGCTACTGGTTGGCGCGATGCTCGATGAGCTCGTCCACTACCGAAGGATCGGCAAGCGTGCTGGTGTCCCCCAGGCCATCGCATTCGTTGGCGGCGATCTTGCGCAGGATACGCCGCATGATCTTGCCCGAGCGGGTCTTGGGAAGGCCAGGCGCCCACTGGATGACATCCGGCGAGGCAATGGGCCCGATGTCCTTGCGCACCCACTGGGTCAACTCTTTCTTCAACTCGTCAGAAGGCTCGACCTCGTCGTTCAGGGTCACGTAAATGTAGATACCCTGACCCTTGATGTCATGGGGGAAGCCCACCACGGCGGCTTCCGCCACGGCAGAGTGAGCCACCAGCGACGATTCGATTTCGGCGGTGCCCATGCGGTGGCCGGAGACGTTAAGGACGTCATCCACCCGCCCGGTAATCCAGTAGTAGCCGTCTTCATCGCGACGACAGCCATCACCGGTAAAGTACATGTTGTCGTAGGTGGAGAAGTAGGTCTGGACGAAGCGCTCGTGGTCGCCCCAGATCGACCGCGCCTGACCCGGCCATGCATCCAGAATCACCAGGTTACCTTCGGCGGCGCCTTCCAGCAGGTTGCCTTCGTTATCCACCAGCGCGGGCTGGACGCCGAAGAACGGTTTGGTCGCCGAGCCGGGCTTGAGCGGCGTGGCCCCCGGCAGCGGCGAGATCATGATGCCGCCGGTTTCGGTCTGCCACCAGGTATCCACGATCGGGCACTTTTCGTTGCCGATGACGCGATAGAACCATTCCCAGGCTTCCGGGTTGATGGGCTCGCCGACCGACCCCAGCAGACGCAACGAATCGCGCTTGCTCGAGTCCATGACGTTGTCACCATGGGCCATCAGCGCGCGCACGGCGGTGGGCGCTGTGTACAGGATATTGACGCTGTGCTTGTCGACGATCTCACCCATGCGTCCGTGGCTGGGATAGCTGGGCACGCCCTCGAACATTAGCGTAGTGGCGCCGTTGGCCAGCGGGCCATAAACGATATAGCTGTGACCGGTTACCCAGCCGACGTCGGCGGTACACCAGTAGACTTCGCCGTCCTGGTAATCAAACACGTACTGGTGGGTCATGGCCGCGTAGGTGAGGTACCCACCGGTGGTGTGCTTGAGGCCTTTGGGCGCACCCGTCGAGCCCGAGGTATAGAGGATGAACAGCGGGTCTTCCGCGCCCATGGCCTCCGGCTCACATTCGGTGGACTGCTTGTCGACCAGGTCGCTGAACCACAGGTCGCGGCCTTCGTGCCATTCGACATCCCCACCTGTTCGCTTGACCACCAGCACGTTCTTGCACACGTCGGTGCCGTCGCGGGTCAGTGCTGCATCGACGTTGTCTTTCAGCGGCACCTGCTTGCCGCCACGCACCGACTCGTCGGCGGTAATGACCAGTTTGGAGTCGGCGCCAATCACCCGCTGGGCCACGGCGTCGGGCGAAAAACCGCCAAACACGACCGAATGCACCGCGCCGATGCGGGCGCAGGCCAGCATGGCCATGGCCGCTTCGGGAATCATCGGCATGTAGAGGGTGACCGTATCGCCCTTGCCGATACCCAGTTCCTTCAGGCCGTTGGCCAGCTGATTGGTGCGCTCGTAAAGCTCACGATAGCTGATGTGCTTGGAATCGTTGGGATCGTCACCTTCCCAGATGATGGCAGTCTGGTCGCCGCGCTTTGCGAGGTGACGATCCAGGCAGTTGGCGCTTACGTTGAGCTGGCCGTCTTCAAACCAGCGAATATCGACATTGTCACGCGCGAAGGAAGTACTCTTGATGCGAGTAGGCGCCTTGATCCAGTCAAGCCGCTTGGCCTGCTCGGCCCAGAAGCCTTCCGGATCGTCTACCGATTGCTGATACATGGCCTGATAGGTGGCTTCGTCAGCCCAGGCGCTGGCGGCGATATCTTCGCGCACCGGATAGACGTTCTGCTGTTCGCTCATGAAATTGCCTCTGTCCGTGGAAATGCACTCTCTAGGAATGTAGCCGATAGGCAGCGTGACGCTACCGGCACCACCTGATGTCACCCTAGCATAAACCTCTCGGACCAGCCTTCCCTTTAGACATTGGTATTAACATTTTTAATATAAATTACAATAACTTATATGAAATAATCAAAGCACTACCCGGCACAGTAGACCAAGGTCTGAGCACAGTGCCGGCAACGGTAGCGCCGCCCTTTTACCACCAAAGCATGACGCCGCGCCGTCAACTGATGCTGCCGACAGCCGCATTGGTAACGGTAAGGGGCCGGCTGGGCACGGGCAATATCAAAACGATGGGTGACCCGAGGCGCGAGACCGAACAGGTCGCGCATGACGGCTTGCCACTCGCGCCCGTGGGGCTTGAGTCGCGGCCCGTTTTCCAGGTGGAACACCAGCCAGTGGGCCATTTCATGGGGAATGACCTCGTCAAAAAACGCGCGGCGGTTTTCGCTCATCAGCACCGGATTGAACCGCAGCCCGCCGCGGCCGAGGTGCGCCTGGCCGGCGGAAGCCCCCTTGAGATCAAACCAGATGCCTGGCCGCGGCAGCCCCGGATAGACCTCGCGGCAGCGCTGCCAGGCCAGATCGGCACGCTCGCGGGCTGCCTGATGCAGGGCCTGGCTCGACAGGGCCGCAAGCGACGCCTCCGGCCAGGGGGGGAGTGGCTGAGTATTCATTAATGATAAACTGGTGGTCATCCGGTCATCTTGACTGTTTGTTTCCGCTGCTCATTGACGAGGCTCCTTATGCCAGCGCCCCCCAACACGCCTGAAGAGGCGATACCGCCGCAGCCGCTGCTTGACGATGAACAACTCGACAGGCTGGACGATTTTCTCGACTCCGACCAGGTCGGCGAAGATGCCCTCGACCTGATCTCCGCCCACGGCTTTTTGGTGGCGCTGGCGGTCGGCCCCAGCGAGGTGCCGGCGAGCCAGTGGCTAGCCGAGCTTTTTCATGGCGAGCCCCAGTACGCCGACGATGCGCAGCGCGACGAGATCATCCAACTGCTCACCCTGCTGCGCGATAACGCCATGGCCGTGCTTGAGCAAGGCGGCCTGCCCGAGCTTCCCTTCGAGCTGACCCTTGACGGCATGGCCGCTGAAGAAACGCCCATCGGCGACTGGTGTGCTGGCTTCATGGAAGGCGTCTTCTGCGACGAAAGCGCCTGGTTCCAGGACGACGAGGAAGCCGCCGCAACGCTGCTCCTGCCGTTCATGGTACTCTCGGGGCTGTTTGACGACGAGCCCGACATGGCCGACATGGCAGGCGACCCGGCGCGTCAGGAAAGTCTGGTGGCGCAGTTGCCCGAGCTGGTGCTCGATCTTTATCTACACTACCGCGTCCCGCCGGAAACCCCCAAGCCCAAACCACGCAAGAAATCGCCCGCCAAAGGCAAGGCGCGTCGGTAACTACTTGAGGCGCATCATGGCGGCGTCCAGCAGCCCGTACACCCATTCCCTGGCGCGCTGCGTCCAGGGCCGCGCCGCCCAGCGCGCGGCATCCACTTCGTCGCTCGCGGCAAAGTGTCGTTCAAACAATGCTCGCACCTCATCGGCCAACCCGGGGTCATCGACTTCCTGGTTGGCTTCGAGGTTCCAGTGCAGATTCCAGTGGTCGAAGTTGCACGAGCCAATACTCACCCAGTCGTCGGCCAGCACGAATTTCGCGTGGATGAACGTCGGCTGAAACTCGTAGATGCGCACCCCCGCTTTCAGCATCGCCTGGTAGAACCGCTGCCCCGCATAACGCACCCCGGGATGGTCGTGCTTGGCACCGGGCAGCAGCAGCCGCACATCGACACCCCGCTTGGCCGCCCGCGCAAGCCGTCGGCGTAAAGCGAAGGTGGGCACAAAGTAAGGGGTACACAGCCATATTCGCGTCTGCGCCGTCTCGACCCGCCGGTGCAACGAATGTCGAATCGCCTGATAGCGGTAGCCGCGCGCCGACATGGCACGCCCGCGCACGCCATCAGGGTAGCGCGTGGGCTTGCGTGGCGCCGTCAGCGGCTGGCGGGAGGCCTTTGCGCTGTCCGCACGGGTCAGCCGCGAACGCCACAGTCGCCTGAACAGCGCCTCCCAGTCAGCCACCACCGGACCTTCAATCCGCACGGCGATTTCGTACCAGGCGTCGAGAAACTCGTCGACCGCGCCAAAGCCGCCGGTAAAGGCAACGTCGCCATCCACCACCACGATTTTACGGTGGTCCCGGCTCAGGTTGCGGGCCAGGGAATGGAACCCCAAGGGGTTGAATAAGCGCAGCTGAACGCCGGCATGGCGCAGGCGCTGGCGGTCGTCGCTGTCGAGCCCCATCGAGCCGAAGCCGTCCAGCAGCAGGTATACGCTGACGCCTCGGCGAGCCGCGTCGGTCAGAGCGTCGCTCACCCGGTCGGCCAGCGTGCCGGACGCCATCAGATAAAGCTCCACCAGCACGTAGTGCCTGGCACCGTGAATCGCATCGAGCATGGCCGGCAGAAAGCGAGACGCTTCGGGTAGCAGGGTAACGCGATTGCCTTCACGCCAGATCGGCGACATATTCCCTCCTGGAAGTCGTTGACCGTTAGCGGGCCAGGGCGCGATGGACGTACATATCGTAGCGGCTGGTCTTGCCGGTAAGCGTGTGCTGAGGGGCGGGGCCGGCAATCGGCGGCGCCTTGCGCGGCCGCTTGACCACCACGCGGTGCGTGGCCACGTCCAGGGCAGCTTCCAGCAGGCGCGGCGCATCGTCGTCGTCCCCCGCCAGCGCACGAAACAGGCGCATTTCCTTTTTGACCAGCGCTGACTTCTCGCGGTGGGGAAACATGGGATCCAGGTGAATCACCTGAGGCTCAAAGGCCGCCTGGGCGACAAGCGTCGCCAGCTGCGACGCCGCATCGCCCTCGCAAAGGGTCATCCTGGCCGCGACCGCTGCGGTCTCGGGGGCCTTGGCGGCACGCGCCAGGCCATCACCCAGCAGCGCCGCAATGGCCGGCACACGCTCGATCAGCAGCACCGGCGCGCCCAGGCTGGCCAGGACGAACGCATCGCGCCCCAGCCCCGCCGTGGCATCCACGACTTGGGGGCTGACGCCCTTGCTCAATCCGCAGGCCTTGGCGATCAACTGCCCTCGGCCGCCGCCGAACTGTCGCCGATGGGCGGCTCGCCCGGCCACAAAGTCTACGCTGAGCGGCTTGCCGAACTGGCGCTCGTCGCCTTCCAGCACCAGTTGACCGTCGCGGTAGGCAAGCGCCAGCCCGGTGGGCAGCGCGCCGACGTCGGGTAGCGTCATGCGGGCTTTTTCCAGGCCACTTGATTGCGCAGATATACCGGTTGCACCGCGTGAGCCGCCTGCCCCAGGCCGGCATCGAAGTCGCGCGCGGCCAGCCAGGCCATTTCCTCGGCACGCGGCTCAAGGTCGGTGAGGTGCTGGGTCATGCCCGCCTGCAGCTCGGTACTGAAATGATCCCAGAGCGTAAAACCGGAACCCACGCCGACCAAGTCGGTTTCATCGTCGGGCAGCGTCACCGCCTCGGGCGCCAGAACCGCCTCATCGCCGTGGCGCCGCAGGGTGTCGTTCAGACAGTGCCAGGTCGCCGCATAGACCTCTCCCATGCGCGCATCCAGCGCGGTGATCACGTGACGCAGGTGGTAGCGGCGGTGCGCCTGGAGCGCCAGCGCTTCGAGCGTGGAGATGCCCAGCAGCGGGCGGTCGAGCCCGAACGCCAGGCCCTGGGCGGCGCCCGCCGCAATACGCAGCCCGGTGAAGGCGCCGGGGCCACGCCCGTAGGCGATCGCATCCAGCTGGCCTGGCGTCAGCTGGGCGTCCGCCAGCACCACATCGACCATCGGCAACAGCCGCCGGGTGTGCCCACGCGGCGTCAGCTCAAAGCGCGCCATGCATTCGCTGTGTTCGGCGTCCCGACGCAGCAGCGCGGCCGAGCAGGCACTGGAAGACGCATCGAGAGCAAGAAAATAGTGCGACATAACGGTTCGCCACTCGTGATAGAAAACGGGCATTATACCTTTGCCTTGCCCCGACGACGATGGCCCGCACTTGGCGGGCCATCTCTTGGACGCAGCATTTACAGCGCATACTTAGCTGAGCGCGTTTTTCACCTGACGAGTAATGTCGTCAACGCTGCCCACCCCTTCAACGCGATGGTATTGCGGCGCTGCGTCGGGGTCTTCCTTGGCCCACTGCTGGTAGTAGTCCACCAGCGGCGCGGTTTGATCGTGATATACCGCCAGTCGATTGCGTACGGTCGATTCCTGATCGTCTTCCCGCTGGATCAGCGCTTCGCCCGTCACGTCATCCTTGCCGGGCTCCTTGGGCGGATTGTGCTCGACGTGATAGACCCGCCCCGAGGCAGGGTGCACGCGACGCCCGGCCAAGCGATTGACGATCTCTTCATCGGGTACGGCAATTTCCAGCACGTGATCGAGCTTCACGCCGCCTTCTTTCATGGCGTCCGCCTGGGGGATGGTGCGCGGAAAGCCGTCGAACAGAAAACCATTTGCGCAGTCGGGCTGGCTGATGCGCTCCTTGACCAGATCAATGATGATGTCGTCCGACACCAGACCACCGCTGTTCATGATCTCTTTGACCTTGAGGCCCAGCTCACTGCCATCCTTGATTGCCGCGCGCAGCATATCCCCGGTGGAAATCTGGGGGATGCTGTAACGCTCACAGATAAACTGAGCCTGAGTCCCCTTCCCCGCGCCGGGGGCACCCAACAGGATTAAACGCATGGCACTGCTCCTTGAATGATAGAAATGCAAAAAAATCGATTAGCCGACAATAACCGTGCCGTTCAGGCGACACAACTCCCCAAAAGCCTGAAAGCACCGCCGAGAAGGCATTTTTTTTAAATAAAAACAGCCAAGTGACGCACAACTTGTACTTTGGTCGCCCTCGCGAACAACGTCGTACGCCCCAAACACAAGCGGCGCCCCTTCGGGCGCCGCTGGCAGGACCTGTCGAGCGCCCTTACAGCAATAACCGACGGATATCGGTCAGCACGTCCGCCAGGAAGGCGGTGAAGCGCGCGGCATCCGCCCCGTTGATGGCCCGGTGGTCATAGGAAAGCGACAGCGGCATCATCAGTCGCGGCTGGAAGTTGCTGCCATCCCACACGGGTTTCATCTGCGATTTTGAAACCCCGAGAATCGCCACTTCCGGTGCATTGACGATCGGCGTGAAGGCAGTACCGCCAATCGAGCCAAGGCTCGAAATGGTGAAACAGCCACCGGTCATCTCGTCGCGCTTGAGCTTCTTGGTCTGCGCCTTCTTGCCAAGCTCGGCCATTTCCTTGGCGATCTCGATCAGGGATTTTTTATCCGCATCGCGCACCACCGGCACCATCAGGCCATCGGGCGTATCCACGGCAATACCGATATGGACGTAGTGCTTCCATACCAGCGTTTCGCCGTCACCCTTGAGGCTGACGTTGAACTGCGGGAATTTACGCAGCGCAAACGCACAGGCTTTGACCATGAACGGCAGCGGGGTCAGCTTGGCACCCTGGGACTCCGCCTCGGCCTTCATCGACTTGCGGAAGTCCTCGAGCTCGGTGATATCGGCTTCGTCGAACTGGGTCACGTGGGGCACGTTGACCCAGCTGCGATGCAGATTGGTCGCCCCCATCTTGAGCAGGCGCCCCATCGGCTTCTCTTCGACCTCGCCAAACTGGCTGAAGTCGACTTCCGGAATCGGCGGAATGCCGGTGCCCCCCGTAGCGGCAGGCGCGGCGCTTGCCTGGGCGCTGCCCTGGTTGGCAATCGCCTGCTTCACGTAGGCCTGAACATCTTCTTTAAGCACGCGGTCTTTCGGCCCGCTGGGCTTGACGAGCCCCAGGTCAACGCCGAATTCTCGCGCCAGCATCCGTACCGCCGGCCCGGCATGCACCAGCTTGCCGTCACGCGGCTTGTGCGACGCCATCTGTGCTTCCGGGCTCGGTGTCCCGGCAGGCGAGGCCGCCGGCTTGTCGCTTGCCTGACTGGCGCTGCTCTGCGGGGCTTTTTCCGGCGCCTTGGGGGCGGCCTTTTCAGGGGCGGCTTTCTTGCCACCCCCCGCGGAAGCCACTTCGATGTAGCCAATGACATCGCCTTCAGAAACCGTGTCGCCCTCCTTGACGGTCAGTTCCAGAAGCTTGCCCTTGTAGGGGCTGGGCACGTCCATCGAAGCCTTGTCGGACTCCAGGGTAATCAGCGGGTCTTCTTCATTGACCTCATCCCCGACGGCCGCGCCAATCTCGATAATCGGCACGTCAGACGAGCCGGAAAGATCCGGTACGCGAATCTCTTTGCGCTCCGGTTCGCCGCTGGCGGTGTCTTCCTGGTCGTCCGCCTCGACTGCTTGCGGCTCGCTGCTGGCGTCGCTTGCGGCTTGCGCCTGCGGGGCGTCGTCAGCGTCGTCGCCACCTTCACCCGCGATCTCCATCTGGCCGATCACATCGCCTTCGGAAACGCTGTCGCCTTCTTTGGCGGTAAAGCTGACAATTTTGCCGCTGTAGGGGCTGGGCACGTCCATGGAGGCTTTATCGGACTCCAGCGTGATCAGGGTGTCTTCCGCCTCGACCTCATCGCCTTCGCTGACCGCGACTTCGATGATTTCGACACCGTCATCGCCGCCCAGATCCGGCACTTTGATATCAACCGTCTGCTTACCACCGGCTGACTTTTTAGCCGCAGGCTTCTGCTCTTGCGGCTTTTCTTCCTTAGGCTTTTCTTGCTTCACTGGAGCCTCTTCGGGCTGGCTATCAGACGAGCTAGCTTCGCTACTCGTGTCGCCGCCACCTTCGACTTCCAGCTCGACGATATCGTCGCCTTCAGAGACGCTATCGCCCTCTTTGACCAGCACCTTGACCACCTTGCCGCCTTTGGGGGCGGGGACGTCCATGCTGGCTTTATCGGATTCGAGCGTGATCAGGGTGTCTTCCGCTTCGATGACATCGCCTTCCGACACCGCAATCTCGATGATTTCGACATCGGTATCGCCGCCGATATCGGGAACTTTGATGATTTCGCTACTCAAGGTCGCGCTCCTTTAAAATCGGATCGAGCCGGCGGGCATTGCCCGCCGGGCAGCGGATCAGCTGGTCAGCGGGTTCGGCTTGTTGGCATCGATACCGTATTTCTTCAATGCCTCACCAACGTGCTTGCGATCGATGTCACCTTGATCGGCCAGCGCGCGCAGTGCCGCGACGGTCACGAAGTAACGATCCACCTCGAAGAAATAACGCAGCTTCTCGCGAGTATCGGAACGACCAAAGCCGTCGGTGCCCAGTACGGTATAGTCGTTCGGCACCCAGGCGCGCACCTGATCTGCATACAGCTTCATGTAGTCGGTAGACGCGATAACCGGTCCGTCACGGCCTTCCAGGCACTTGGTGACGTGAGGCTTGTTGGCCTCGGCGTCCGGGCTCAGGAAGGCTTCACGATCCAGCAGCAACGCTTCACGACGCAACTCGTTGAAGCTGGTCACGCTCCAGATATCGGCACCGATGCCCCAGTCGCTTTCCAGCAGCTCGGCAGCGGCTTCGACTTCGCGCAGAATCGTCCCCGACCCGAGCAGCTGAACGCGGCCCTTGTCACCCTTGGTTTCGCGCAGCAGGTACATGCCCTTGACGATATCGTCGGTCGGCACGGTTTCCAGCTCCGGATGCTCGTAGTTTTCGTTCATGACCGTGAGGTAGTAGAAGCAGTTCTCCTTGTCGGCGAACATGCGCTTCAGGCCATCCTGCAGAATAACGGCCACTTCGTGGGCATAAGTCGGGTCGTAGCTTCTGCAGTTGGGGATGGTCGACGCCTGAATCAGACTGTGGCCATCCTGGTGCTGCAGACCTTCGCCGTTGAGCGTCGTGCGCCCTGCGGTACCGCCGACCATGAAGCCACGCGCCTGCAGGTCACCGGCGGCCCAAGCCAGGTCGCCGATTCGCTGGAAGCCGAACATCGAGTAGTAGACGTAAAACGGCAGCAGGGTGACGTTATTGTTGCTGTAGGAGGTCGCCGCAGCGATCCACGCTGACATGGCCCCCGCTTCAGAAATACCCTCCTCGAGAATCTGGCCCTTCTGATCTTCACGGTAGAACATGATCTGGCCTTTATCGACCGGCTCATATTTCTGACCTTCAGAGGTGTAGATCCCCAGCTGACGGAACATGCCTTCCATGCCGAAGGTACGCGCTTCGTCAGGAATGATCGGCACCACTTTCTTGCCAATTTTCTTGTCCTTGACCAGCCCGTTGAGCACACGCACAAAGGCCATCGTCGTGGACACTTCGCGCCCTTTGGAACCGCCCATCTGCGAGGCAAAGGCCTTGTCTTCAAGCGTGGGGATTTCCAGGGCGTCAAAGTCGCTGCGACGCGCCGGCAGATAGCCGCCCAGACGCTCGCGCTGCAGGTGCATGTACTTCAGCTCGGGCGAATCCTGCTCGGGCATGTAGTACGGCACGTCCTTGAGCTGCTCGTCGGTGAGCGGAATGCCGAAGCGGTCGCGGAAGGTCTTCAGCGCTTCGTACTCCATGCTCTTGACCTGGTGGGCTTCGTTGGCGGCTTCGCCATCGCCGCTGCCCATACCGTAGCCTTTGACGGTGTGCGCCAGGATCACGGTCGGCTTGCCGTTCGAGGTATTGACCGCCTCATGGTAGGCGGCGTAGACCTTGAACGGGTCGTGGCCACCACGGTTGAGCTTCCAGATATCCTCGTCGGAGAGATCCTTGACCATCTCCTCGGTTTCCGGGTACTTGCCGAAGAAGTGCTCGCGGGTGTAGGCGCCACCGTTGGCCTTGTAGTTCTGGTACTCGCCGTCGACCGCTTCGTCCATGCGGCTTTGCAGGATACCCTTCTTGTCCTTCTCGAACAGCGGATCCCAGTGGCGACCCCAGACGACCTTGATGACGTTCCAGCCGGCACCGCGGAACACGCCTTCGAACTCGTCCATGACGCGGGAGTTGCCGCGTACCGGGCCGTCAAGGCGCTGCAGGTTGCAGTTGATGACAAAGATCAGGTTGTCGAGGTTTTCACGCCCGGCCAGCGAGATGGCACCCAGGGATTCCGGCTCGTCGCACTCGCCGTCGCCCATGAAGCACCAGATCTTGCGGTCGTACATGTCCTTCAGCTCACGGTGATGCAGGTACTTCATCACGTGCGCCTGATAAATCGCCTGGATCGGACCCAGCCCCATCGATACGGTGGGGAACTGCCAGTAGTCCGGCATCAGCCATGGGTGCGGATAAGACGACAGGCCATCGCCGTCGACTTCCTGGCGGAAGCTGTCCATCTGTTTTTCGGTCAGACGGCCTTCCAGGTAGGAGCGCGCGTAAATGCCCGGCGCCACGTGCCCCTGGATGTAGATCAGGTCGCCTTCGAAGTCGCCGTTGGGGGCGCGGAAGAAGTGGTTGAAGCCCACATCATAGAGCGTCGCCGATGACATGAAGCTGGCAATGTGACCGCCCAACCCTGGCTTGGCCCGGTTATTGCGGATCACCTGGGCAATGGCGTTGTAGCGGATCAGGGAACGGATACGCCGCTCCATGAACAGGTCGCCAGGCATCGGCGCTTCGCGATGAACCGGAATCGTATTACGGTGCGGGGTTGTCACCGAGAAGGGCACCTTCATCCCGTCACGGCGCAGGCGATCCGCCAGGCGGGTCATCAGGTAGCGGGCACGATCTTCGCCCTCACGATCCAGCACCGATTCCAGGGAATCTATCCATTCCGTGGTTTCGACCGGATCGAGATCTTCTCTTGTCTCCAGACTCATAGAGGTCTCTCCGAATGACGATAAATGACGATGAGCCCCGCTAACCCGTCGGGCCTGGGGCGGCTGCGGTGTGCGCCACCACAGGCATGCAAGTAGCCGACGCCGACGCGCCGTGCTGGGGGTTTTCGCTCTACATTCAACAAGCTACGCGCCTGAAGATGTAGTAAAGCTACATATGGGTAATAAACGTTAGCCTTTTGTATAGGTGAAGATACCGCAAAGTCGCCACGCTGCCAATTGCGGTGAAGGCTAAAAAGCGATCGAAAACAAACTATTGCACCGCAACATAAGGTGTTGTCAAGACGTTGAATGGCATGAAAAAGCACTCTAACGTGTAGTCAAACTACCGTTTCATTGTCTTCTCTCACCGTGACTTAAATCACTTTTCAGGGCGTCAGCTGCTGGCGCAGATAGGCCCAGTCAAAGGCCGGCCCGGGGTCGGTCTTGCGCAGCGGTGCCACCCGGGCGTGGCTGGTCACGCGCTCAGGCGTGATCGCCGGGTAGCGCGCTCTAAGCCACTCGATCGCCTCAGCCAGGCGGGCATATTGCACTTTGGTAAAGGGGGTGGCGTCATCGCCCTCCAGCTCGATGCCCACCGAGAAGTCATTGAGCGCTTGCCGCCAGCGCCGCTGACCCGGATCCCACCAGCAGGAGCGTCCCGCGTGCCAGGCCCGCCATTCGGTATCGACGAACTGAATACATTCGCCATCGCGGCGAATCAGCAGATGGGCCGACACGCGCAGGTGGGCAATGGCGGCAAAGTAAGGGTGCTCATGGGGATCCAGCCGATTGGTAAATAACGCCTCGATGGCAGCCCCCTGAAACTGGCCGGGCGGCAGGCTGATGGCGTGAATCAGCAGCAATGACACCTCACCGTGAGGGCGTTGGTCAGCATTCGGGGAGACCACCTGACGGGCGGATGACCACCAGCCCGGGGAAGAATGTGGGTCAGTCACGCAAGGACTCCTCTACGTTGGCGCACTCTTTCACTATAATGCCGGGCATAGACGCTAACGCCCAGAGAACCGACCACTATGCATTACCAGACCGCACTTGCCGAAGAAATCCGTTCCAGCGCTGCGCGCCTGCTGGCCGAGGACGTGGGGCCAGGGGATATCACCGCCGAGCTGATTCCCGATCAGCAATGGGCAACCGCCGAGGTGATTACCCGGGTTCCCGCCGTGCTCTGTGGCGTGGCCTGGGTCGACGATATCTTTCGCCGCCTGGATAGCCGCGTGGCGCTGCGCTGGCAGGCCGCCGACGGCGACCGACTGGACGCCGGGCAATGCTTGCTCACCCTGGAGGGGCCAGCGCGTAGCCTCCTGACCGGCGAGCGCGCAGCGCTCAACGTGCTGCAGACGCTGTCGGCGACCGCGACGACCACGCGTGCCTATGTGGACCTGATTGCCGATACGGGGGTGCGCCTGTTGGACACCCGCAAGACGCTGCCGGGCATGCGACTGGCGCAAAAATACGCCGTCATGTGTGGCGGCGGCCACAACCACCGCATTGGGCTGTGGGATGCCTTTTTGATCAAGGAAAACCACATCGCCGCCTGCGGCGGCATCCAGGCCGCCGTCGCCCAGGCGCGCAAGCTGGCCGCCGAGCTCCCCGTGGAAGTGGAGGTCGAGAACTTTGCCGAGCTCGAGCAGGCCCTTGCCGCCAAGGCGGACGTCATCATGCTGGACAACTTCAGCCTGGATGAGCTGCGCACGGCGGTGGAGCTTACGGCGGGCAGCGCCACCCTGGAGGCGTCGGGTAACGTCGACGCCTCGACGCTGCTGGCGATTGCCGACACGGGGGTGGACTGTATTTCCTGCGGCACCCTGACCAAGGACATCAAGGCCATCGACCTGTCCATGCGGGTCACCCCTCAGGCAACCCCCTGAGGGCGGGTCATCACGTTTCCACGGCGTTGAGCCGCTTCTGCAGCCGAAAGCGCTGAAGCGGCTCGCCGCCGCGCTCGACCCACTGTTCGCCCAGGTTCGTCCAGCCACGCCGCAGCAGGCGCTCGTAAAGCGTCAAGCTCGCCTCGATCTGGATGCGGTCGACACCCTGCTCCAGCAGGAAACGCTCTGCATGAATAAGCAGCGTGGTGCCGATCCCCCGGCCGTTGAGCGATGGCCAGACGTAGAGCGTTTCGACCCTCCCCGTCGGTACATCGAGCTCCAGAAAGCCGACACAGCGTCCATCGCAGATGGCCACCAGCGTCGTGTAGAGCGCTTGGCGGGCGGACCAGGCGCTGGCCTCACGGGGCAAGACGTTGGCCCAGGCGCGGCGCTGGGCCAGGCTATAACGCGTCGCGGCCCCTTGCATGACCGCATGGTAGAACACCTCCGCCTGGTCGGCGGCGTCCCGCGCGCGTGCCAGGCGGTAGGTCACCCGCGTCGTCGAGGGCTTGGCAGTCTGATCGTCCGTCATGTGTCACCTTGTGGGCGTTAACGCTTTCTTTTTCAAGGCATGCCCTGCGCCACTGCGCTGAGAACACGGCTGTTTTATACTCGGCTACTGGTTTTCCTTTTCGATAAGGCAGTGTGATGCACCATGCCCCTCCCGGCGCGTCTTTTGCGCTGACACCGATCGGCCATGTGGTAAGCGACTACGCCGATAAGTTTGGCGTCCCCCGGCAGCCCGGGCTGGCGCCGGCCGCCAACGCCCGGCTGGTTCTCGACCCGCCCTATGATGACCCGCTTGCCGTGCGCGGACTGGACGCCTTCAGCCATGTGTGGATCAGCTTTGTGTTCCATCAAAGCCCTGAGCGCTGGTCACCTCTTGTCAGGCCGCCACGGCTGGGCGGGAACCGCAAGGTCGGCGTCTTTGCCAGCCGCAGCACTCATCGCCCCAACCGCCTGGGGCTGTCGCTTGCAACCCTGGAGGGTATCGACACCCGGCAAGGGGTCTGCCTGATGCTGTCAGGCTGTGATCTGATCGACGGCACCCCGGTGGTGGATATTAAACCCTATCTGCCCTGGGCTGAAGCACGCCCGGATGCGCAGGCGGGCTTTGCCCCTGACGCCCCCGCTCGGCTGGCGGTGCATTTCAGTGACGCCGCGCTCACCCAGTTGGCAACCCGGGATGATCACACCTCGCTCAGGGCGTTGATCGAACAGGTGCTGAGCCAGGACCCTCGCCCGGCCTATCAGCAAAACCGACCCTCCGCAAGGGTATACGGGGTGCGGCTGCGCAATGTGGACGTCAAGTTTTGCCCGCGCCAGAACGGCGAAACCACCACGCTGGACGTGGTGGCAATCGATACGCTGACGCCCGAGCGCTAGCGAGGGAAGGTGATCCCCAGGCGGCGACCGACTTCCTCGTAGGCCTCGATCACGCCGCCCAGTCCTTGACGGAAGCGATCCTTGTCGAGCTTTTCGCGGGTATTCGCGTCCCACAGCCGGCACCCGTCAGGCGAAAACTCATCACCCAGCACGACACTACCGTTGAACACGCCAAATTCGAGCTTGTAATCGACCAGCAGCATATCGCCTTCGGCAAACAGCTGCTTGAGCACATGATTGACCTTGAAGGTGAGCGTCTTCATCTTGGCCAGCTGCTCGGGAGTCGCCCAGCCAAAGGTTTCCGCCAGCGACTCGTTGATCATCGGGTCGCCTTTATCGTCGTTCTTCAGGAACAGCTCGAAGGTGGGCGGAGTAAGCGCGATGCCCTCTTCAACGCCCAGACGCTTGACCAGGCCGCCCGCCGCAATGTTGCGCACGACGCACTCGACCGGAATCATGTGCATGTTCTTGACCAGGCTTTCGGTATCCGACAGCTGTTTCTCGAAATGCGTCGGGATACCGGCGTCTTCCAACCGTTCCATGATGAAGGCATTGAAGAGGTTGTTGACCATGCCTTTGCGCGCCAGCGCTTCTTTTTTCTTACCGTCAAAGGCGCTGGTATCGTCGCGAAACTGGAGCACCAGCAGATCCGGGTCATCGGTGGTATAGACAGATTTCGCCTTACCGGCGTAGAGTTCTTGGCGCTTTTCCATGGGAGCTCCGAAATCAGACAAGGGTCGTTGAGTTAACGTAGGTAGCTAGCGATCCGCTCAAGCAGCTCGCGCTGAGCGTTTTCGCTTAATGGCTGATCGCCGGTAGCTTCGGCCCGCAGTACGCTCTCGTCGCCGCGCGACTCGACCGTTACACGAATCTCTTGCGCCAGCTCGCTGGTATCGGTGAACGTCACGACCTGAAGCAGGCTACGATCACGCTGCTCACGGGACAGATAGCTGACCAGGAAGGTGCGGCTGTCAGGGTCGGCGGCCAACAGTTCGCGCTCGTCGGCCTGGTCAAAGTCCTTGGCCAAGTAATGGTGCACATCTGCCCATACTCGATCGGCCTCGAACGGTGCCACAACCTCCCAGGTATCGCCCCGTTGGCGAAGGGCAATCGGCGTATCGCTATCCTGGCGCTGCGCATTCCAGGATGACGCCGTCGCGGACGCCGTCTGAGAGGACGCGGCGTTGCTCAAGTAGCCTTCCAGGGCATCCAGACAGCTTGCCATGCTCTGTCCATCGCGCTCGCAGCGTACTTCGGTGGCGCCTTCGCGCAATGCCGGCTGTACACGGAAAGCGGCCTGGGAGGTGTCCAGAACCCCTTCGCTGGCACGGCGCTCCTGAACGTCCAGCCCCCGCTGGCGCACGAAGCCTTCCAGCTGCGGCCAGACGCGGCTCGGATCCGCCGCCACCACCAGCCAGCGGCGGTCGCCGATTTCACGGTTCGTCACGTAGTCCTCATCACCGATACGCCCAATGGTGAGCGGCTGCGGAGGACGCACGTCGGCGATGCCGTCCTGGGCGCGCTGGCCGGAGACATCCGGCACCGGCAAGATATCGCGATAGCGTTGAGGGTTGCGGGTGTCGGGCAGCACCAGTGGCGATGCAGGCTCGGCGTCCACGTAGTCCAGGTTGCGGTCATCAAAGAAGCCTTCATCCCGGGCACAGCCGGCAAGCGCCACGGCCGTCACCAGGGCCAGCGGGATCCATTTCAGCGCACGTTGTTCAAGCACAGAGCTCATCAAGCCACCTTAATTCAACGGGTCGGTTACCTGACGCCTCGGAACATTGTGACGCCAGGTAGCAAAGAGTTTCGTGCGGGCTAGTCTTCCACCACGCCCGCCAGCTGGAGGGCTTCGCTGACCGTGGCGTGGTATTTTTCCGACAGCCAGGTCAGCGGCAGACGAATCCCCGCGTCCGCATACCCCATGCGATTTAACGCCCACTTCACCGGAATGGGGTTGGACTCGATGCCCAGATTGGTATGCAGCGGCATCAATCGCGTGTTGATCTGGTGCGCCTTGTCGGAATCCCCCGCAACGGCTGCGGCACACAGCTCATGCATGGCGTTGGGCGCGACGTTCGCGGTCACGGAAATATCGCCGTGCCCGCCCATCAGCATGAAATCACAGGCGGTGGCATCGTCGCCCGAATAGAGCATGAAGTCGCTGCCCTTGAGGCGAGCGATAAGGTCTTCGGCGCGTTCCAGGTTACCCGTGGCATCCTTCAGGCCGATGATGTTCTTGACCTCAGCCAGCCTGACGACGGTCTCGTTGTAGAGATCCGAACAGGTGCGGCCGGGCACGTTATAGAGAATCACCGGCAGCTTGCTGCCCTCGGCTACGGCCTTGAAGTGCTGATACAGGCCTTCCTGGGTAGGCTTGTTGTAGTAAGGGCAAACGGATAGACAATAGTCTGCACCGACTTCACCGGCGTAACGTGCCAGCTCGACGGCTTCTGAGGTGGCGTTGGCGCCCGTGCCGGCAATCACCGGAATACGGCCGTCCACTTCCTCGACCACGCTGCGGATCACGTCGAAGTGCTCGGCAAACGACATGGTCGTGGGCTCACCGGTCGTGCCCGCCGCGACAATCGCATCGGTGCCATTGTCGAGATGGAAATTCACCAGACGACGGAGCGCCTCCCAGTCGATGTCGCCATTGACCTTCATCGGCGTCGCCAGGGCGACGATGCTGCCTGTGATCATCCGTATTTCCTCACCTGCCAGGGGTTGAATCAAGCGTCCGTGTCGCACGAGATAAGGCGCCGAATGGGTGCGTAACGCAGCCTGCCATCATCTCAACAGGGATCCACAAAGGCCAAATGGTACTCAGGAGGCTCGACCCTGTACAGCGGAAAGCTCGGTGAGTTTTTGCGTCGGCAGGTTTTCGCCTTTGACATGCGCGGCGAGCTTGCGTGTAATCGTCCGTGAACGCCACTTCCCATGGGAGCCAGATATGACACTTGACGTAGGCCAGCCAGTCCCCGATTTTTCCGCACCGGCCACGGGGGACACCACCCTCAAGCTATCCGATCTTCGCGGCCAGCAGGTCGTGGTGTATTTCTATCCCAAGGCGAGCACGCCGGGATGCACCACCGAAGGCGGCGATTTCCGCGACCGCAAGGCGGACTTCGACGCCGCCAACACCGTGATCGTCGGGGTTTCCCGCGACGGTCTGCGAGCCCAGGAGAACTTCAAGGCCAAGCAGGATTTCAACTTCACGCTGGTGTCGGACAAGGACGAAACCGTGTGCCGACTGTTCGACGTGATCAAGCTCAAGAAACTCTACGGCAAGGAACATCTGGGCATCGAGCGAAGCACCTTTCTGATCGACAGCGAAGGCAAGCTGGCCGAGGCGTGGCGCGGCGTCAAGGTGCCGGGCCACGTTGATGAAGTGCTCGCGGCGGCACAGGCGCTTAACGCGGGTTAACCCAAGTCTGCCACCCTCCTCTGGGTGGCAGCTTGCCCGGCGCTACGGCGACTCGTCGCTTGCCGCCACATGGCGACGCTCGTCGCGCCCCTGCATTCCCCGTGGCCAGGCATGCACCAGGGCTTTCAGCAAGGTGGCCAGCGGGATGGCAAAGAACACCCCCCAGAATCCCCATATCCCGCCGAAAAACAGCACCGCTACAATGACGGACACCGGATGGATATTGTTGGTTTCCGAGAACAGCACCGGCGCGAGAACGTTGCCGTCCAGCGCCTGGATGATGCCGTAGGCCACCAGCACGTAGACAAACGACTCGCTCAGGCCGAAATGAAAGCCGGCCACAGCGGCGACGGGCAGGGTCGCCACCGCCGCACCGATATACGGCACCAGCACCGAAAAACCCACCAGCACCGCCAACAGCGCCGTATACGGCAGCTTGAAGAACGAGAAGGTGATGAAGGCCACGGTGCCGACAATGATGATCTCGATGAACTTGCCGCGAATGTAGTTGGCAATCTGGTCGTCCATCTCTCGCCAGATACGCGACATCAGGGTGCGCTTCTGCGGTAGCAACGACAGCGTGAAGCCGACCAGTACCTCACGATCCTTGAGCATGAAAAAGACCAGGATCGGCACCAGCACCAGGTAGATAATCAGCGAGAGAATATTGCCAAGCGATGCCAGCGACAGGGTCAGCGCCCGCTGACCGAGCTGGCTGATCTCGCGGCTGGCCACGCCGATCCAGTTCTGCATCTGATCCGGCGTGATCAGATTGGGGTACCGCGACTGCAGCTCATCCAGCCAGTCCTGGCCGCTGGCGAACATGCGCGGCGTTTCCTGCACCAGACCAATCAGCTGATCCCAGATCAGCGGCATCAGGATGAAGGCCAGCGCCAGCAGCACGCCAACGAAGGCCAGGAACACCACGATGACCGACAGCAGATGCGGGATGCCACGCCGGGAGAGCGCCCCAACCACCCCCTGAAGCAGAAACGCAATGACCAGCGCGGTAAAGAACGGGGCGAGCATGCGGCCAAACCAGATCACCGCCGCGAACCCGGCCACCAGCACGACCAGCAGGATGAGGGCTTCTTCATCCGAAAAATAACGATCCACCCAGCTTTTCAGGATCGCACGCACGGTCATGAACGCTCACCTTCGGCCTTGCGAAGCCAGTAATGATAGATATCACCGCGCTGTTCGCGGGCTTCCAGGTGATGGGCACTTTGCTCGGCAAACGCCTCGATATCGCGCCAGGAGCCGGCATCGGTGGCGCGCACCTCGAGCAACTCGCCCGCCGCGAGGCCTGCCAGTGCCTGCTTGGCCTTGAGTAGCGGCAGAGGACAGTGAAGCCCGCAGGCATCGAGCACAGTATCGGGCTGTAAGCGCGTTGTTTGCTCTACCATTTTACTCCCCTTGAAAAAAGACGCTGCACGTGTCGGCCATTGTTGCATAGACTGTGCCGTATTCACTGCGCATTGATTTAACGGCACTTCATCCCATGAATCAATGTCACAAGCGGTGACGTAGCGCTTTCCATCACCGATGAGGATGCCATGCCGCGCCTTAGCAACGCCCCTGCAGGCTGGACGCGCGCCTTAGCGCTCGCCTGTGCCACCCTGTTGATTCCTTTACCGGGTCTCGGCAACGAACAGACGCTACCCAGCCTTGGGGGCGGTTATTCGTCGGCGAACGACGAAGAATACCGGCTGGGCCGCGCCTGGCTTCGCCAGTTTCGCGCCCATGCGCCCCAATGGCAGGATCCGATCACCCACGACTACCTGGCCGGCCTGATTGACCGGCTGGCGCCCCATAGCCAGTTGGGCGAGCTGGATATCATCGCCGTGATGGTCGACCAGCGCACGCTCAATGCCTTTGCGGTGCCCGGCGGCGTGGTGGGGATCAACGCCGGCCTGTTTGCCTTCGCAGAAGACGAGGGGGCGTTTGCATCGGTCATCGCCCACGAACTCGGCCACCTTTCCCAGCGGCATTACGCGCGCAGTAGCGAGCGCGCCGAGCAGACACAGCTGCCCGCCATGGCCGGGATGCTCGCCGGGATGCTGATCGCTGCGGGCGGCGGCGGCAATGCAGGCATTGCCGCCGCCATGGGCTCCCAAGCGGCGCTTATCCAGGATCAGCTTACCTACTCGCGTCGCTACGAACAGGAGGCGGATCGCGTGGGCCTCCAGGCCATGGCCGATGCCGGTTACGACCCCAACGCCATGGCGCGCATGTTTCGCACCCTGCAGCGCAAGGCCAGCCTGCAGGGCGGCACGCCTCCCGAGTTCCTGCTGACCCACCCGGTCTCGGAATCGCGCCTCAGCGACGCCCAGTCACGCGCCGCCCAGATGAGCGTTGCCGATAGCTACTCGAACAATACGCTTTACGATATGGTCCGCGGCCGGGCATTACTGCAGATTCATCAGCAGTCGCCCGAAGAGGCCGTTTCGCGCCTGGCGCAGGAAGACGCCGACGACACCGCCCAGCGCTACATCAGCGCCTTGGTGGACGCCAGGAACGGGCAGGTGGATACCGCCCTGCAGACACTGGATCAACTGGCAGACGAACAGCCCGACCTGGCGATGCTGCCCGCGTCGGCGGCGGAAGTAGCGCTTCAGGCACGTCGCTACGACGAGGCGATCCGCCGTAGCCAGCAGCTGTTGCGGCTGATGCCCAACTACCTGCCGGCCCAGCTGGTACTTGGCGAAGCGCAGCTTCAGCGCGACCCTGATGCGGCCTACGACGTCCTGCGCGATGTCACCGCACAACACCCCGACAACCCACAGGGTTTCAACCTGCTGGCAGAAGCCGCCGGACGCAGCGGACGCAGCGGCTGGGGCCACCTGGCCCGGGCGGAATACCTGCAGCTGACCGGCCGCATGGATAGCGGCATCCGCCAGTTGGCGATCGCCGAAGACGCCGCCGAGCGCGAAAATGATCGTCAGGCGCTGGCGCGTATCGAGCGTCGTCGCGAGGACTTCATGGACTATCGTGAAGCGCTGGAAGATTTTTAGCCCCGACCGCAACCGGCGACGGCTTCAACCGCCGCCCGGATCGCCGGGCGAGAATCGGCCGGCGATGACGCTGCGCTCAGGCGTTGAAGTTTAGCATCCGCTCGAGTGGCTTGAGCGCCTTGAGCCGTAGCTGGCTATCGACATGAATTTCGCCGCTGCCGTCGCGCAACGCCCCGGCCAGGTTGTCCAGTGCGTTCATCGCCATCCACGGGCAGTGCGCACAGCTGCGGCAGGTCGCGCCATTGCCCGCCGTCGGGGCTTCAAACAGCGTCTTGTCAGGCACCGCCTGCTGCATCTTGAAGAAAATGCCGCGATCGGTGGCCACAATCAGCTGTTCGTTGGGCAACGCCTTGGCCGCCTTGATCAGCTGCGATGTCGAGCCTGCCACATCGGCCAGCTGAACCACCGGGGCCGGCGACTCGGGGTGAACCAGTACCGCAGCGTCCGGATACAGGCGTTTGAGATCCTCGACGCCTTTTGCCTTGAACTCCTCGTGGACGATACAGGCACCGTCCCACATCAGCATGTCGGCGCCGGTTTTTTTCTGGATATAGCCCCCCAGATGCTTGTCGGGGGCCCAGAGAATCTTCTCGCCCTTGGCCTGCAGGTGCTCGATCACCTCGACGGCGATCGAGGAGGTGACCACCCAGTCGGCGCGCGCTTTCACGGCCGCCGAGGTATTGGCGTAGACCACGACGGTACGCTCCGGGTGCGCATCGCAAAAGGCGCTGAACTCATCCGCAGGGCAGCCGATATCCAGCGAACAGGTCGCCTCGAGCGTGGGCATCAGTACGCGTTTGTCGGGCGATAGGATCTTCGCCGTCTCGCCCATGAAGCGAACCCCGGCCACCACCAGCGTGGTGGCATCGTGGCGGGCACCAAAGCGGGCCATTTCCAACGAATCGGCGACACAGCCGCCGGTTTCCTCCGCCAGCTGCTGGATGGCGTCATCGGTATAGTAATGCGCCACCAGCACGGCGTTGTGCTGCTTGAGCAGGCGCTTGATTTCAGTCACGCGCGCCTGATCTTCAGCGGGAATGCGGGTCGGGCAGTACGGGCTGGGCAGCGGAGCATCAAGCTCGGCTTGGGAAGTCATAATAGTCATCGTGTCTACCACTGTGACGAACAGGGAATCCCCCTGTTAAACACCAGTCGCGGCGTATGCGCTCCGCAGGCGCCGCTCTCGATGGCAGTGGCCGCTGCGTCTCTCGCGGTGGGCCGCTGCCGCTTTCTATCACTGCTGGGACTATTCTGGCGGGAAAAGGTTGCCGACGGCAAGCCTAATTGGCGGACAATGGCAAAGTGCCCAACGCAAAACGCCCCTGACAGCAGACTGTCAGGGGCGTGATTATTGGTGGGTCGTGCAGGATTCGAACCTGCGACCAATTGATTAAAAGTCAACTGCTCTACCAACTGAGCTAACGACCCGGCGCACGCATAAGCGGCACAGGTTATGGCGGTTCGGCTGGTGGGTCGTGCAGGATTCGAACCTGCGACCAATTGATTAAAAGTCAACTGCTCTACCAACTGAGCTAACGACCCGCCCGAACGGATGCATATACTACGTATGAGCTACGCTATCCGCAAGTCTTTTTTGAACTTTCGCCTAAACGACCGGGTGGCACAGGCCGGCGTCAGGCCATCATTAATGCCTAGCGCCGCTTGGGCTTGCGCATCGCCTGCACGGGGCGGCGCTTGTTCTTGTCCCGACTCCAGCGGTTTTTCTCGTCCGGCGTCAGTTCGGGCACCTTGCGCGTCTCGAGCTGGGCAAGCGCCGCCAGATCGTCCACTTCATCCTGGGAAAGCTCGACCCATTCGCCCGCCTTGGCGCGCTTATCCAGGAAGATGTTGCCGTATCGCACCCGCTTCAGACGACTTACCGTCAGCGCCTGGGATTCCCAGAGACGGCGGACTTCGCGGTTGCGCCCTTCGAGAATGACCACGTGGAACCAGGTATTGATGCCTTCACCGCCGAACTCCTGCACGTCGGTAAAGCGGGCCGGACCATCCTCGAGCATGACGCCATCGACCATGGCCGTGATGTGCTCACGCTTGACCTCACCCATGACGCGCACGGCATATTCGCGTTCGACCTGGGTCGAGGGGTGCATCAGCCGATTGGCCAGCTCACCATCAGTGGTGAACAGCAACAGGCCGCTGGTATTGATATCCAGACGGCCGATCGCGATCCAGCGCTCACCCTTCAGGCGCGGCAGGCGGTCGAATACGGTACGCCGGCCTTCCGGATCCTTGCGGGTACACAGCTCGCCTTCGGGCTTGTTGTACATGATCACCCGGCGCGGCGTCTCGTCTTCCGGGCGCAGGCTCACCGGACGGTCGTCAACGCTCACCTTGTCGCGGACTTCCACGCGATCGCCCAGCTTGGCGACCTGGCTGTTGACCTTGACGCGGCCGTCGGCGATGACGGTCTCCATTTCGCGCCGCGAGCCAAGACCGGCGCGGGCAAGTACTTTCTGCAGCTTTTCGCTGGTGGGTGGGGTGTTACTCTGACTCATGGTCGTCTGACCTCTCATCATGGGTCGGCGTGCGCGCGGCTTGATCATTGCTGCGCTGCGCACGTGCCGCCAGGCGTGCCTCCAGATCGGCAAAGCTCAGCGGCTGGGTTAACGCCGTCTCGGCGTGCGTATCGGCGCTATCGGCCGTTTCGGGTGGCGCATCCTGCACGGTTTCGGGCGTTTCGTCCAGTGCTTCTTGGCCGTCAGCCATCGGCGACTCGAGCTGCGGAGGCGCCGGGGCGGAGTCATTGCCTGCTTCGTCGCCGTCGGCTTCCCGGCTGACCAGCTCGTGCATGGGCGGCAGCGCATCCAGGGTCTTGAGCCCGAAATCGTCCAGAAAGCTGCGCGAGGTGGCATACACGGCCGGCCGGCCCGGCACATCGCGATGGCCGACCACGCGTATCCAGCCGCGCTCCATCAGGGTGCGCATGATCGAGCTGCTCACGCTCACCCCACGTACGTCTTCAATATCGCTGCGGGTCACCGGCTGACGGTAGGCAATCAGCGCCAGGGTCTCGAGCAGCGCTCGGGAATAGCGCTGCGGCCGCTCGTCCCAAAGCCGGGAGACCCACCGCGATAGCCGCAGCCGAATGCGCAACTGGAAGCCCGAGGCGGTTTCCACCAGTTCCAGGGCACCGTCGCGGTGCCGCTCGTCCAGCCGCGACAGCACCTCGCGCAGCTCCGCCCGCGACGGGCACTCCCCCTCCACAAACAGGGTTTCCAGGCGCTCCACGGGCAGCGGCTCCCCCGCCGCCAGCAGCGCCGCTTCCACAATTTCATCCAGTGCCGTGCTGACGTTGCTCATGACATATCCCTGTCGACGCTGTCGGGCGCATCGTCCCGATGTTGCTCATCGGCGTGCTGTTCAAAGGCGCTTTCTTCCGGTACAAGCGCTTCGGCATTGTCCCGCTCGAACGCATCGTCATGCCCCTCAGCGTCGCTGATCGCCGCCGGCCTCGCCCGGACGTGGATCGGTGAAAGCGGTGCATTCTGTACGATATCGATCATGGCTTCCTTGGCCAGTTCCAGAATCGCCATGAAGGTGACCACCACGCCCGCACGCCCCTCCTCCAGGGTAAACAGCGCGGCGAAGGGAACATAGTGCGGCGCCCCTCCCTCGCCGCCGAGCTGCGCCATGATCCTGAGCATTCGCTCACGGGTGGACAATACTTCACGACTGATATGGTGCGCCTGGGCCAGCTCGGCGCGCTTGAGCACATCCGCCAGCGCGCCCAGCAGTTCGTCCAGCTCCACTGGCGGATGAATGACCCGCGATTCCAGCGGCGGCAGACCCGCCTGCGCGCTGAACCAGTCACGGCCGAGTCGCGGCAGCGTATCCAGTGACTCGGCCGCTTCTTTCAGGCGCTCGTATTCCTGCAGGCGACGGATCAGCTCGGCGCGCGGATCCTCTTCTTCCTCACCTTCCGCCTTGGGGGGGCGAGGCAGCAGGGTGCGCGACTTGATCTCGGCCAGCATGGCCGCCATCAGCAGATATTCGCCGGCCAGCTCGATTTCCATCGCCTTCATCAGCTCCACGTACTCGATGTACTGATGGGTGATGGTCGCCACGTTGATGGTCAGAATATCCAGGTTCTGGCGGCGGATCAGGTAGAGCAGCAGGTCAAGGGGCCCCTCGAACGCTTCCAGAAAGACGCGCAGCGCCGCCGGGGGAATATACAGATCCTCCGGTAGCTGGGTAATTGGCTCGTTGAATAGCCGCCCCAGCACCTCGGCCATCGGCTCGGCGGCCGAGACATCAGTGGTCGCGGGGGTGGCGTCGGCGCTTGGCGTCTCGCTCACGCGGGTCGGTTTCCTCGGTTAATGATGCAGATGCAGCGGCTAGCTATCTGCTGATCCCTAGATGGGCGCAGTGTAACAAAGTCGCAGAAGACCGTGACCAGGCACTACGTTACCCCGCTTCGGCCGCTTTGCGGTAGCGCCCCTGATAATCAAACAGCTTATCGCGAAGCTGCCAGTGACGCCCTACTTTACGCCCGACCACAAAATCGGGGTGGCGCAGGCGACGCTGCTCGCTGACGACCTCCTCGGGCGTGGTGGGCTGCCAGGTGCCCCCTGGTGCACGCAGATGGTCGCGCAAAAAGGCGGCGTAGAAAGCGCGGCGCTGGGCCGGCGTTTCCAGGGCAAACCACTCCGCCAGACTCGCGCCGTCCTCATCGTGGTAGGTAATCTTGAGACGCGGCAGGCCGCGCCCGTTGGTAGTGGCCTCCAGCGCCATGCCGCTGACCCTCAGCACCTTGGCGTCCTTGAGCTTCAAGGCATCCTTGAGCTTGTTATCGGCGTCCACCAGCAACGTCTCACAGCCGTGGCAGCGGCGGGCGGCAATATCGTTCTCGGCCCCGCATTCATCGCAGACCTTGAAGCGAAAACGGAAGTCGCACTGGCGACGCTTGCCTGCTTCGTCCTCGATCAACCCCTGGCAGCGGCGGCCAAAGTGCTCGATCACCAGATCGCCGTCGCGCTTGCCCCAGAACAGATTGGCATGGCCGCAGGCCGGGCACGGCACCTGGACGGGCTCGCTGTCGCTATCCGGCTTGGGCTCGCCGACTTCCGGCGCGTACAGGTCCCAGGGGTTGCCCGCGTAGTCGAGCACCAGGCAATCCTGCTTGCCCGGCGCCAGACGCAGCCCCCGCCCCACCATCTGCTGGTACAGGCTGACCGACTCGGTGGGCCGCAAGATAGCGATCAAGTCCACGTGCGGCGCATCGAAGCCGGTGGTGAGTACCGCCACGTTGACCAGGTACTTGAGCGTCTGGGCCTTGAAGGCCGCGATGATCGCCGTGCGCTCCTGGGATACCGTACCGCCGGTAATCAGCGCCGCCTGGTCGGCGGGTAGATACCCCATGATTTCTTCGGCGTGGGCCACGGTAGCGGCAAAGATCATCACGCCCTGTCGCCCTTCGGCGTATTCGACCACCTGGGCGATGATACCCGGCGTGGCGCGATTGCCCGCCACCACCTGGTTGAGGTCGGCCTCGCTGTAGGCGCCGCTGGCCGCCGGCGCCAACCGCGAAAAATCGTAGCCCTCGACGGCCATATCCCGGCGCTTGGGCTCGGCCAAGTAGCCCTGCTTGACCATCAGCCGCAGCGGCTGCTCGAACACGCAGTCGCGAAAAAAGCAGGCATCGCTGCCTTTCACCATGCCGTGATAATGGCGGTGATAGATAAACCCCTGCCCCAGCCGATAAGGCGTTGCCGTCAGGCCGAGCACCTTGAGCTGGGGATTTTGCTGCTGCAGGTGGTCGATCACTTGACGGTAGCTGGCCCCTTCGTCCAGCGAGACCCGGTGGCACTCGTCGATCACCAGCAGCGTAAAGCGGTCATCGGCAAACTGATCCAGGTTGCGCACCACCGATTGTACAGAGCCGAACACCACCTGGCGCTGGGCGTCCTTGCGCTTGAGCCCGGCGCTGAAAATATCGGCCTTGAGGCCATACGCCTGGTACTTGGCGTGATTCTGCTCGACCAGCTCACGGACGTGCGCCAGCACCAGCACCCGACCGCGTGCCAGCCGGGCTAGCTCGGCGATCACCAGCGACTTGCCGCTGCCCGTCGGCAGCACCACCACCGCTGGGTCGTGGGAGGCACGAAAGTGCTCGACCACCCGGCTGACGGCGTTCGCTTGGTAAGGACGTAACTGGGGAACGGTCAAAGAATGAGACGCTGGCAAATCAATTAGCCTGCTATTGAACTATTCAGACATTCGTCTGATCTGATGTTGACGGGGAAACAACCTGTTGACCCATTGAGATTGAGCATATCGCGCTTTATTGCACAGGAGACCCTTTATGGATGCCTCGCACTTCAGACCCGAATGCCCCGACTGCCAAAGCCGGCTGAAGCACTTACCCCCCACGCGTGGTGGTAAACATCATGTTTTCTGCGCCGAGTGCGGGCATGATTTTGGTCGCTACGAAACCTTAGTGGCGCGCTATCGACATGAACTTGACGCGCTGGAAACCCGGTTAGGGCTATCACCAACGGCTGACGATGGCGCTGTGCAGACCCCACGGCAGCCGTAACCTGCTACGGCGGCAAACGCCGTAGCAGGTGCTTCCTGGACGCTACTTCAGCCAGGTACGCGCGTTGCGGAATAGGCGCAGCCAGGCGCCGTTCTCGGTCCACTCGCTGGGCCGCCAGGAGTTGGTCACCGCCCGGGCCACGCGCTCGGGGTGCGGCATCATGATCGTGACGCGCCCGTCGGTCGTGGTCAGGCCGGTGATACCGGAAGGCGAGCCGTTGGGATTGGCCGGGTAACGCGTGGTGACCTGGGCGTAATTGTCGATGTAGCGCATCGCCACCTGGCTGCTCGACTGCATGCGCCGCAGGTGGGCGCTGTCGCGGAAGGCCGCTCGCCCTTCACCATGGGCCACCGCGATCGGCAGCTGCGACCCTTCCATGCCCGCCAGCAGAATGGAGGGGCTCTTTTCCACCCGCACCATGGAAAGACGAGCCTCGAACTGTTCGGACTCGTTGCGCACGAAGGCCGGCCAGTCGTCGGCACCGGGGATCAGCGACTTGAGCTGCGACAGCATCTGACAGCCGTTGCATACCCCCAGCGAGAAGCTATCGTCACGCTGGAAGAAGTCGGCAAACTGTTCGCGGGCACGTGCGTTGAACAGCACCGATTTTGCCCAGCCACCGCCGGCGCCCAGTACGTCGCCGTAGGAGAAACCGCCGCAGGCCACCAGGCCCTTGAAGTCGTCGAGGGAGACCCGCCCTTCGAGGACGTCACTCATGTGCACGTCGACGGCGTCAAAGCCGGCCTTGTCGAACGCCCAGGCCATTTCCACCTGGCCGTTGACGCCTTGCTCGCGAAGCACGGCCACGGCCGGTTTCGTGGTGTTGATGAACGGCGCAGTGATGTCCTCGTTGACATCAAAGCTCGGCGACGCGGACAGCCCCGGGTCGCGCACGTCGAGCAGGTTATCGAATTCGTTTTTCGCGCACTCGGGATTATCGCGCAGCGCCTGCATGCGGTAGCTGGTTTCGGACCAGGTCCGCTGCGTCAGTTGGCGGGTGGTTTCAAGCAGCGGCTCTTCAAACAGCGTGACGCGCACCTGATCGTCGTAGCGTGGGCGGGCGATGACCCCGCAGGTTTCGATCCCGGCCACGGCGAACTGGGTCAGCACCTCTTCGGTGTCCTGGCGATTGACCTGGATCACCGCGCCCAGCTCTTCGGAAAACAGCGCGCCAAACGCTTCCACCGGCTCGTCGACCAGCCAGTCGAGTTTGATTTCAAGCCCGGAATGGGCGGCAAAGGCCATCTCCAGCAGCGTCACCAGCAAACCACCGTCGCTGCGGTCATGGTAGGCCAGCAGCTTGCCATCGCGGTTGAGGCCTTGAATAACCTCGAAGAACGCCTTGATGTCTTCGGCATCGTCCACATCCGGGCACTCATTGCCGACCTGACCGTATACCTGCGCCAGGGCCGAGCCGCCTATCCGGTTCTGACCGTTGCCCAGGTCGATCAGGATCAGGTCGGACTCATCCTGCTCCAGGTTGATCTGGGGCGTCAGGGTGGCCAGGGCGTCGGTCACCGGCGCGAACCCTGTCACCACCAGCGACAGCGGCGAGGTAATGCGCTTGTCTTCCGTCTCGCCCTGGGCGTTTTCGGCTTGCCAGGCGGTGCGCATGGACATCGAGTCCTTGCCTACCGGAATGGCGATGCCCAGCGCCGGGCAGAGCTCCATGCCCACGGCGTGGACGGCGTCGAACAGCGCCTGGTTTTCACCCGGATGGTCTGCGGCACTCATCCAGTTGGCCGACAGCTTGATGTCGCCGAGCTTGGCGATCGGTGCCGCCGCCAGGTTGGTAATGGCTTCGGCCACGGCGAGGCGTGCGCTGGCCGCCGGGTCGATCAACGCCACCGGGGGACGCTCGCCCATGGCCATGGCCTCGCCCGCGTGGGTATCGAAGCTGGCGGTGGTAACCGCCACGTCAGCGACCGGCACCTGCCACGGCCCTACCATCTGATCGCGGGCCACCTGGCCGGTGATCGAACGGTCGCCAATGGTAATCAGGAAGCTTTTCGACGCCACCGTGGGCAGCCGCAGAATGCGATCAAGCGCTTCGCGCAGGTCCAGATTATCCAGCATCACGCCCGACAGTTCCGGCGACTGGCGATGAAACTCGCGCTGCATCTTGGGTGGCTTGCCGAACAGCACGCTCATCGGCAGATCAACCGGCTTGGTGTCGAAATGGCCGTCGCGCACTTCCAGATGATGCTGTTCGAGGGCCTCGCCGACGATCGCGTAGGGGCAACGCTCCCGGGCACACAGCGCTTCAAAGGTGGCAAGATCCTCCTCTGCCACCGCCAGCACGTAACGTTCCTGGGCTTCGTTGCACCATATTTCCAGCGGGCTCATGCCCGGCTCGGCGTTGGGCACCGCGCGCAGGTCAAATAACCCGCCGCGTCCGCCGTCCTTGACCAGCTCCGGCAAGGCGTTGGAAAGCCCGCCCGCGCCCACGTCGTGGATAAAGCGGATGGGGTTGTGGTCGCCCAGCGCCCAGCAGCGGTCGATCACTTCCTGGGCACGGCGCTCGATTTCCGGGTTTTCCCGCTGCACCGAGGCAAAGTCCAGGTCGGCGCTCGAGACGCCGGAGGCCATGCTCGACGCCGCCCCGCCGCCCAGGCCAATCAGCATCGCCGGGCCGCCCATGACAATCAGCTTGCCACCGGCCGGAATATCGCCCTTCTGCACGTGTTGCGCGCGAATGTTGCCGTAGCCCCCGGCGATCATGATCGGCTTGTGGTAACCGCACCGTTCGATGCCGTCATCGCTGAGCACATCCTGCTCGTAGGTCCGGAAGTAACCGGTCAGATTGGGACGGCCAAACTCGTTATTGAAGGCGGCGCTGCCGATCGGCCCGTCGAGCATGATGGCAAGCGCCGACTGCATGCGCTCGGGTTTGCCGTAATCGAAGGCTTCCCAGGGCTGCACGAACTCGGGGATGCGCAGATTGGACACGGTAAACCCGGAGAGTCCCGCCTTGGGTTTGCCGCCGATGCCGGTGGCGCCTTCATCGCGAATCTCGCCCCCGGATCCGGTCGCCGCCCCGGGAAAGGGCGCAATCGCCGTCGGATGGTTATGGGTTTCCACCTTCATCAGGATGTGGATAGGCTCCTGATGGGTGCCGTACAGCGCCCGCTCGTTGTCCGCGCCGATCAGCGGCGTGGCAAAAAAGCGCCCGGCCTGGCTGCCCTTGATCACCGCAGAATTGTCGCTGTAGGCCGACAGCACGTTGTCCGGCGAGGTAGCAAAGGTGTTCTTGATCATCTTGAACAGCGAGTGGCTTTGCGGCTCGCCGTCGATCAGCCAGTCGGCATTGAAGATCTTATGGCGGCAGTGCTCGGAGTTCGCCTGGGCAAACATCATCAGTTCCACGTCGCTGGGGTTGCGGCTCAGCTCGTTGAAGGCCTCGACAAGGTAGTCGATTTCGTCGTCCGCAAGCGCCAGCCCCAGCTCGCGATTGGCCGTGGCCAGCGCCTCGCGCCCGCCGCTCATGATATCCACGCTGCCCAGCGGCGCCGGCTCATGGTGGGCAAACAGCTTGGCGGCGTCCGAGGCATCCGCCAGCACGGTTTCGGTCATCCGGTCATGCAGGCAGGCGACCACCGCCGCCATCGCGTACTCGTCGGGCACGGCGCTGAAGGCGATACGGTAATCAATGCCGCGCTCAATGCGCGACACGCTGGTCACGCCGCAGTTGCGGGCAATGTCAGTGGCCTTGGACGACCAGGGCGACTGGGTACCGATGCGCGGCACCACCAAAAAACGCTGCGCGCCCTTGGGTGGCTCAACCGCTTCCTCGTGACCGTAATCCAACAGCTGTGCCAGCCGCTCGCGGTCGGCCGCGTCCAGCGCATCCTGATGGTGGTCAATGAAGTGGACGTAGTCGGCGGATAACGCCTCGACCTCGGGGACACGTTCACGCAACACCGCTAACAATCGAGCATGACGGAAGGCAGAAAGGGCGGGCGCGCCTCGCAGTTCGAGCATATCCAGAAGCCTCTAGAGCAGGAAGAATTCGAGCAGGGAAATCACCAGGCCGCAGTGCGGCCGTCTTTTTCACGACACTGATTGAGCGACATGATACTGGAAAGCGTCGGCCACACGAAATCAACAAGGTGACAGCCTGCCCACGGCTGGGTATCGTGGCAACTTCTCCCGTGCCGACAAGACGCCATGCTGACGCCGATTTGCCGACATTTCATTGCTCGTTCAAGCCAGTACTTTGCGCTCACGGCCATTGCGCTGCTGGTCATGATACCGACCTTTTCATTCATACCGGAAGGCGAACATCTGGGGCAGATACGCGAGCGCGATTTCATTACCGTGCACACGCGCAATACGCCCACCACCTATTATGAGGGTCGGCACGGCCCCACCGGGTTTGAGTACGAGCTGATGCGCCAATTCGCCGACAGCCTGGGGGTCAGCCTCAATCTCGACGCCCGCCACCACGCGGGAAGCGTGCTCCCCGCCGTGCGCGACAAAGGCGACCTGGGCGCTGCCGCGCTACCCCTTCTGCCCGATACGCCCGGCATTCTCTACACCCGCCCCATCATCAATATGCAGCCGCTGGTGGTGTACCGTCGCGGCCTCTACGGCATCGAGGCGCCGAGCGACCTGGTCGGACTGTCGCTGGGCACCTTGAACGGCGCCGGCACCAGCAAGGCCCTGCGCGCCCTGCAGCGCGAGCACCCCGAACTGAGCTGGCGTGAGTCCCGCGAGCTGGAGGTCGCCGAGCTGCTGGCCCAGGTGGAGAATGGCCGCCTCGACGCCGCGGTGATTTTCGACCACCAGTTTCGTATCAACCGACTGTTCTTTCCCGACGTAGAGCGCGGCTTTACGCTGGGCGACCCCGTGTCGATGGCCTGGGCGTTACCCAGCGGGCGAGGGCTCGGCCTGCTTCAGGCGGCCAACCGCTTTCTCGAAAACCTTCAGCAGAGCGGCACCCTGGATCAACTGGTCGCGCGCTACTTCGGTCACGACGACTACCTGGAATATGTCGGCACTCGCACCTTTCTGACCCATCTCGACGCGCGCCTCCCCCGCTTCACTGACGACTTCAAGCAGGCCGCCGAAACCACGGGCTTCGACTGGAAGCTTCTGGCGGCCGTTGGCTACCAGGAGTCGCACTGGGATCCCGATGCGGTTTCTCCCACCGGCGTACGCGGACTGATGATGCTGACTCGTCCCACCGCCAAGGAAATGAACGTCGACAACCGCCGCGACCCTGAACAAAGTATTGACGGCGGGGCACGATACCTGCGCAGCCTCATGGATCGCCTGCCCGAGGAGATTACCGGCGACGACCGTCTCTACATGGCGCTTGCCGCCTACAACGTGGGCCTGGGTCACCTTTACGATGCCCGCGACATCGCCGACATGCGCGGTGCCAGTCCCAATCGCTGGGCAGATGTGCGCGAAGCCCTGCCGCTGCTGCAGCAGCGCGAATGGCACAGCAAGACGCGCCATGGCTATGCCCGCGGCGGCGAACCCGTCATCTATGTCCGCAATATTCGCCGCTATTACGAAATGATCGAATACGTTGAGCGCAGCCGCCAGCAGTTTTTTCAACTGGAACAAACGCCTATCAACGCGGATTCGCTGCTAATGTTTGAACTTGTGCCGCCGCTGGATTAAGTCGAGACCTCATGCCCCAGACGCTTTTCCCTCGCATCGCGCCAAGCCTCACCGCGGCCTCCACGCTGGGGGCAACGGCGCTGCTGGTGGTATCGCCGGATATCACCACGCTGGCTTTGTGGTGCCTGGGGCTCGCCCAGTTGGCGGCCATGCGAGGATGGCGGATATCCGCCTGCCTGCTGGCCGTGAGTACTTTAGGACTGCTCGCCCCCGGCATGCTCAGCTACCTGCTACCCGAAACCTGGCTCTCCACCGCCACCTGGCAGTTGGTGGCCGAACGTGTCTGGCCGAGCGCGACGCTCGAGACGCTCAGAGCGCCGCTGCTCGCGACGGTTTCCCTGCAGTTGACCGCGCTCACACTACTGCTGCGCTGCCGAGCGCGGCTAGGCGCGCCGCTATTGATCATTGCCGCCAGCCTGCTCATCATTCTGCAGGTCGCCGAACCCACCCTGCGCCAGGGCCTGCCCCCGCTGCTTCACTATGCCGCGGACGGGCAAACCCTGCTGCTTCACGCGACGCTCCTGCTGGCCCAGCTGCTGCTTGCCGGTCCCAACTGGCGCAACAAGCGCTACCTGGCCCTGTCGTTGTGGACCGCCCTTGGCCTGGTCGGCCTCTCGCTGCTGCTCTGGCAACAGCTGCACTTCCAGACCGAGCGCACGCTCCATCAGCGCGCCGAAGCCCGTGTTCAAACCGTCACGACCCAGCTGAACCGCGAGATCAGCGACCACCTGGATGCCATGCGCCGCTTTGCCCGCATCTGGGCACTGCAGTCGACGCCGCCCACCTACCGCCAATGGGCACAGCAGGCCAAAGGCTATAAACGCGACTTTGACTACCTGATCAACATTGCCTTCATCGCGCCGGACAGCAGCATGCGCCAGGTGTACCCTCCTACACCGCTGAACCTTAGCACCCTGGGGGTTCGTCTGTTCGATGTTCAGCCCGAGGGTCGGCCCGCACTGGAACCGGCCTTGCGCGGCGAGCGGGAGGGCAGCACCGAGGTCATCGAGCTGCTGCAGGGCGGCGCGGGCATGATTCACTACCTGCCGGTGCGCAGCAACACCCAGGAAGTGCTCGGCGCAACGGCCATGGCGATGAGCCTGCCAAGGCTGGCCGACACCCTTTTCCAGCGGCTGCCCAGCCCCGATGGCTTGATTCAATGGCACGACGGCGAGCGGATTCTCGCCGAGCACGGCGAGGCGAGCCATCCCGGCCCATGGACCTATCAACACCTCGTGACGCTGGGCAATCGCACGCTGACGCTTACCGACCGGCCACGGCGCGATCACCTGCTCAGCCAGCTGCCGAGACTGCCCACGCTCAGCCTGGTATTGGGCCTGACCTTCGCGCACCTGGTCTACCTGGTGATCTATACCTTCATGCGGCTGGGCGACCAGCACCGTGCCATGCAGCAAAGCAACGCCTCGCTACAGCAGGAAATGCACACCCGCAGCCAGCTACAACGCGAAGTCGAGTGGCTGGCGCGCCATGACGAGTTGACCGGCATCGCCAATCGCCGCCACTTTCTCGACCACGTCAGCGCCTACGAAAGCAAGCGACCGCTCAGCCTGGCGCTGTTCGATATCGATCATTTCAAGCGCGTCAACGATCAGCTGGGCCATCTGGTGGGCGACGACTACCTGGCGCGGGTGGCCGAATTGGGCGAGGCCCTGATGGCGCATCACGGCGGCCTGTTTGCCCGCTACGGCGGCGAAGAGTTCGTCGCCTGGCTGCCCGGTCTGGATATCGACGCCGCGCGGTCGGTGGCGGAGTCACTGCGCCTTAAGTTGATTGGCGCGCACCTGGCCCACGCCGACGGCGAGCCCATCACCCTGAGCGCCGGCGTGGTCAGCGTGAGTGACGCCCGGCCACTCGACATGACCCGCCTGATGCAGACTGTCGACGACGCGTTGTATCGCGCCAAGGACGCCGGCCGCAACCGGGTCGTCACCGGCCAACTGGACGACTGACTAGCCGTCCGCCGCGTCTCGCCGGGCGGCAAAAAACGCCTTCAAGCATTTGCGCGAAGCGGCCGCCAGCACGCCGCCCTCGACCTCGATGGCGTGATTGAACCACGGCTGAGCCAGCAGGTTGGCCTTCGATTCCACCATACCGGTGCGCGGCTCTGCGGCCGCGTATACCAGGCGGCGCAGCCGAGCGTGAACCATCGCTCCGGCGCACATCATGCAAGGCTCCAGCGTGACGAACAGCGTGCAGTCCGCCAGCCGGTAGTTGCCCTGTTGGAGCGCCGCCGCGCGCAGCGCACGGATTTCCGCGTGGCCACTGGGATCGCAGCTGGACACCGGGGCATTGCCTGCCTCGCCGATAATCCGGCCCTCGGCGTCGACCACGACGGCGCCTACCGGCACTTCGTCCATGGCCGCTGCCAGGTGCGCCTGATCCAGCGCCCGGTGCATATAAAATTCATCGCTGCGTATCACGGCAAACTCCGTTAAGGTAACAAAACGATCGTATGAACGGTGCCTCGTGCGCCGCTTGCTAAGAGACCATAGGATACCGAGAATGGCAGACGCGCTGAATACGCTGGTCAACTTGCTTGAGCTGGAACCCCTGGAAGACACCCTGTTTCGCGGACAAAGCCAGGACCTCGGCTTTCCCCAACTCTACGGTGGCCAGGTATTGGGCCAGGCGCTGGCCGCCGCCAGCCGTACCGTGCCCGACGAGCGCCGCCCGCACTCGCAGCACGGCTACTTTCTGCGCCCCGGGGACCCGCACCGCCCGGTGGTCTACCAGGTGGATACCGTCCGCGACGGCGGCAGCTTCACCACCCGCCGCGTCACGGCGATTCAAAAGGGCCGGCCGATCTTTTTCTGCAGCGCCTCCTTTCAAAGCAGCGAAACGAGCATAGCCCACCAGCGCGACATGCCCGCAGTGCCCTCCCCCGAGGCGCTGATGGAAAGCGGTGACGTCAAACACGCCCGCTTTCCCGGCCACCCGATCGAATTCCTGCACCTCAAGGAGAATCCGGATCAGGCGCTGCCCACCGGGCAGTGCCTGTGGTTTCGCCTGGCCGGCAAGCTACCCGACGACGCAGCTCTCCATCGTCACCTGCTTTCCTATGCCTCCGACTTCAATCTGCTCACCACCGGCCTGGTGCCCCACGGCATCCGCTATACCGATCCAACGTTACGGATCGCCAGCCTCGACCATGCGCTATGGCTGCATGAAGATACGCGCCTGGACGATTGGCTGCTGTACGTCATCGACTCGCCCTGGGCAGGCGGCGCGCGCGGCCTTGCCCGGGGCCATATCTACCGGCGCGACGGCCGCCTGGTGGCGTCTACCGCCCAGGAGGGCCTGATCCGCTACCCAACCGGCGAGTAGATGATAAACGCCCGCTGACAAGCGGGCGTTCGGGTCTGGCGTCGCTGACGGAGCGGGCTATTCGCCGTAAACGTCATTGATGGTGCCCAGCGGATAGTGGGCCGGATAGGGCTTGCGCGCCACGCCCGAATCCACCGCCGCCTGAGCCACCGCCGAGGAAACCCGCGCCAGCAGGCGCACATCCACAGGCGTGGGAATGATGTAGTCGCGGCCGAACTGCATGTCGGTGCGTTCGTAGGCATCCAGCACTTCTTGGGGGACCGGCTCGCGGGCCAGGTCTTTGAGAGCATGCACTGCGGCCAGCTTCATGGTTTCGTTGATGCGCGTCGCCCGCACGTCCAGCGCGCCGCGGAAGATGAACGGGAAGCCCAGGACATTATTGACCTGATTGGGAAAATCCGAACGTCCGGTGGCCATGATCACGTCGGGGCGCGCCTCCCGAGCCACCGTCGGGTGAATCTCGGGATCCGGGTTGGTACAGGCAAAGATTACCGGATCCGCCGCCATCTTCTTGACCTGCTCCGCCGACAGCAACCCGGGACCCGACAGGCCGATGAACACATCGGCCCCGTCGATGGCGTCATCCAGGGTGCGCATGGCCGTATCCCGGGCAAACTCGGCTTTATACTCGTTGATGCCCTCACGCTCATTGTGGATAACCCCGCGACGATCGAGCATGATCAAATTATCTTTGCTCGCCCCGCAGGACACCAGCAGGCGCATACAGGCAATGGCGGCCGCCCCCGCCCCCATGCACACGATCTTGACGTCGCCGATCGCCTTGCCCGCAATATCCAGCGCGTTGAGCATGCCCGCCGCGGTGACGATCGCCGTGCCGTGCTGGTCGTCGTGGAAGACCGGGATGCGGCAGCGCTCGATCAGCGCCTTTTCAATTTCAAAGCACTCGGGCGCCTTGATGTCCTCAAGATTGATCCCGCCCCAGGTATCGGCAATGCGCGCCACGGTGTCGATAAACGCCTGCGGGCTTTCCGCATCGACTTCGATATCCACCGAGTTGATGCCGGCAAAGCACTTGAACAGTACGCCCTTGCCTTCCATCACGGGCTTGCTGGCCAGCGGGCCCAGATTTCCCAGCCCCAGGATCGCACTGCCGTCGGAAATCACCGCGACCAGGTTGCCTTTACCGGTATAGCGATAGGCATTTTCGGCTTCACGGGCAATTTCCCTGACCGGCTCCGCTACCCCCGGGCTATACGCCAGCGCCAGATCCCGGGCGGTCGCGGTGGGTTTGGTCAACTCCACCGACAGCTTTCCGGGAATCGGCTTCGCGTGATAGTCCAAGGCGGCCTGCTTGTTTGCATCGGTCATGGTGTCGGATCCAGTTGCATGGAAGGAAGGTAAGTACGCTCAGAATATAGAAAAACGCAAGGCTGCTCAAGCAAGCGGTAAACCGCGCATGGAAACGGTCGTTTTAACGACTTTTACCTCGACTTCGTAACATTTCGAATATATTTAGTGAAACTTATACCTGATCATTCCAGCCATAACGATTGCCTTATTGATGCATGGCAGCATATTAGTGGAAATATTTTTCAATAAAAGTCTTTCTGCAGGATCGGATGGATACACCCGTCGGATATAAAAAAACCCACGCCGTGGCGTGGGTTTCTCACCGGCACCGAGGGCCGGCGATGTGACCAATCCGTGGGGATTAGCCGCGCTTGATAGCAGCGCCAAAACGCTTGTTGAAGCGCTCTACGCGGCCACCGGTGGTCGCCTGCTTCTGCTTACCCGTGTAGAAAGGGTGGCAGTTGGAGCAAACGTCCAGAGAGAAGTCCTGACCCGACGTGGACCCTACCTGGAAACTGGCACCGCAGGAACAATTGGCGGTGACCGTGTTGTAATTCGGATGGATACCTTGTTTCATCTTGAGCCTCATCAGCGGTATGCCGCCACCTGATCTCGTGCCAGGCACCGCATACGGTTTAAAAAAACGACTAACCGGTTAATCGCTCCGTCGTTTAGATTCAGAGCGGCCGCGTATTCTAGCAAAACTTATGCCGGAGGCCAATTGCCCGACGCTGTTTCCGCCCAGGTGCTCAAGATTGCCCTGCCGTCGCCCCTGCGACGCCTGTTTGATTATCTACCCAATCGACAGACGCCGACCGGCGGCTGGCAGCCGGGCCTGCGCGTTCGCGTGCCGTTCGGTCGTCGCGAGGTCGTCGGGGTGATTATCGAGCTCACCGACCACAGCGAGCTGCCGCGAGCGCAGCTACGCCAGGTCAGCGACACCCTCGACGATGCACCGCTACCCACGGACTGGCGCTGGCTGTGCCAGTTTGCCGCCCGCTATTACCAGCACAGCCTGGGCGATACGCTGCACATGGCGATGCCCGCGCGACTGCGCCAGGGCCACCCCATGGCGGGCCGGACGCAAACGCTCTGGCGGGCGGCGGGGGCCGCCGACGATGAACGCCTCGCCCGCGCACCCAAGCAGGCCGGGCTCCACGCGCTGCTGCTGCAGCACCCCCATGGGTTGCCGGGCCGCGCGGTCAGCGCCCATGGGTTCAGCCGCGACCAGCTAATGGCCCTTGAAAAAAAGGGCCTCGCCCACGCAAAGGACATCACGCTCACCGCCCCCGCGCCGCCCAGCGGCAGCTTGCTGGCAAGCCCGGCGCTGCCGCTCAACCGCGAGCAGGCAACGGCGCTGGCCGCGCTCCACGAAAAGCTCGACGACTATCACCCCTGCCTGCTCGAAGGCGTCACCGGCAGCGGCAAGACCGAAGTCTACCTGCAGCTGATCGAAGCCGTCGCCGCCAAGGGCAAGCAGTCCCTCGTCCTGGTGCCGGAAATCGGCCTGACCCCGCAGACGCTCGCCCGCTTCAAGAACCGCTTCCGGGTGCCCGTCGTGGCGCTGCACTCAGGCCTCACCGACCCCGAGCGTCTGGACGTCTGGGAGGCTGCCGCCAGCGGCCGGGCGCTGATCATCATCGGCACCCGCTCGGCGATCTTCACGCCGCTGGCCAACCCAGGGGCGATTATCGTCGACGAAGAACACGATGGCTCCTACAAGCAGCAGGACGGCCTGCGCTACCACGCCCGCGACCTGGCGGTGGCCCGCGCCCATCGCCAGAAGATTCCGCTGCTGCTGGGCAGCGCCACGCCGTCCCTGGAAAGCCTGCAGCAGGCACTGACGGGGACGTATCGGCACTTACGCCTGACCCAGCGGCCCAGCCGCCATCCGCCCGCCAAGCTCGAGCTGGTGGATATGCGCCACCAGCGACGCCAGGGCGGCCTGCTACCGGCGTCGCTCACCGCCATCAAGAACACCCTGGCCGGCGGCAAACAGGTACTGATTTTCATCAACCGGCGGGGGTTTGCGCCCACCCTTGCCTGTCACGCCTGCGGCTGGATCGCCGAATGCGGTCAGTGCGACGCCCGCATGACCCTGCATCGCCAGCCGCCGCTGCTTGCCTGCCATCACTGTGACAGCCGCTGCGGCCTGCCGGATGCCTGCCCGGACTGCGGCAGCGGCGACCTGCGCGCGCTGGGCAGCGGCACCGAACGCACCGAGGAAACCCTGCAGGGCCTGTTCCCCAAGACCACGGTGCAGCGCATCGACCGCGACAGCACGCGCCGCAAAGACAGCTTCGAGCACATGCTCAAGGACATTCAGCGCGGCGAGCCCTGCCTGCTGGTGGGCACCCAGATGCTGGCCAAAGGCCACCACCTGCCCCACGTCACCCTGGTCGTGGTGGTCAATGCCGACGGCGGTCTCTACGCCGCCGACTTCCGCGCGCTGGAGCACAGCGCGCAGCTCCTTGAGCAGGTCGCGGGGCGCGCCGGGCGCGCCGCTCATCCCGGCCGCGTTCTGGTGCAGACCCTGCACCCCGACGACCCGCATCTTGGCCAGCTGGCCGAACACGGCTACGGTGCCCTGGCGCGCAACCTGCTGGAAGAGCGACGCCTGGCCCAGCTACCGCCGTTTTGCTTCATGGCGCTGCTGCGCATTGAAAGCCCCAAGGAAGACGCCGCCCTTGCGCTGGCGCAGCAGGCGGCTCAGGCGCTGCGCGAGTGGCTGACCCAATCGGCCACGCCGGCACGCTGCCTGGGCCCGGTGCCCGCGCCCATGGAACGCCGCCAGAACCGCTACCACCTGCAGGTCATGCTCGCCGCCGACAAGCGCAGCCAGCTGCATGCCGCCGCCAGCTGGCTGGTGCAATGGCTCGAGGCCAACCGCGACGCACGCCGGGTTCGCTGGTCGATCGATATCGACCCGCAAAGCCTGTCTTAGCGCTTATAAATAAACGTTAAGACAGCGATTTACATCACGCTGTTGCCAGGGCAGGTTGAAGCGAGGGTCTTTCGCCCAGGGATGGCGAAAGTAGCGCCCAGGAAGGGGTTCACAGCGCCCTCGCGGAAACCTGCCCTGGCGCCAATACGTGTACAGATCTGCTTGTTTGGCAACGCGCCTTTGAAACTGCGGCGCAATTGCCGATAATAGTCGCCTTACTGGTACACCTCGCACAGATGCGCACACGCCGCCAACACCGGATACCTAGATGAAAGACACGATTACTTCACTGCTCGACGGCGCGGTTTCTGCGCTCAAGCACCAAGGCGTGCTGCCCGCTGATCTTCAGCCCACCATCAAGGTGGACCCCACTAAAGACAAGGCCCACGGGGATTACGCCACCAACCTGGCGCTGATGCTGGCCAAACCCGCCGGCATGAAGCCCCGCGAACTGGCCGACGCCCTGGTGGCAGCCCTGCCTGACAGCGATGCGATCCACAAAACCGAGATTGCCGGCCCGGGCTTCATCAACTTTTTCGCCGCCTCCGACGCCGCCGCGCAGATCGTCGCCCAGGTGCTCGACAGCGGCGACGCCTTCGGGCGCAGCCTGATCGGCAAGGGTGAAAAGGTGCAGGTGGAATTCGTTTCCGCCAACCCCACCGGCCCCCTGCACGTCGGCCATGGCCGGGGCGCGGCGATTGGCGACTGCCTGTGCCGCCTGCTTGCCGCCAGCGGTTACGACGTGACCCGCGAGTTCTACTACAACGACGCCGGGGCGCAAATCGACAATCTGGCGCGCTCGGTACAGGCGCGCGCCAAGGGGCTCGGCCCCGAGGATGACAGCTGGCCGGAAGACGGCTATCGCGGCGACTACATCGTGGATGTAGCCAAGGACTTCATGGCGGGCGAGACCGTGTCTGCCGACGACCGTGAAGTCACGGCCAGCGCCAACCCCGATGACCTGGACGCCATTCAGGCGTTTGCGGTGGCCTGGCTGCGCCGCGAGCAGGACCTGGACCTGAAAGCCTTCGGCGTCGAGTTCGACGTCTACTTCCTCGAATCATCGCTGTACGCCGACGGCAAGGTGGACGCCACGGTAGAAAGGCTTATCGCGGCCGGCCATACCTTTGAGGAAGACGGCGCCATGTGGTTGCGCACCACCGACTTCGGCGACGACAAGGATCGCGTGATGCGCAAGCGTGAAGGCGGCTATACCTACTTTTTGCCCGACGTCGCCTACCACCTGAACAAATGGCAGCGCGGCTTCAAGACGGTGATCAACGAACAGGGCGCCGACCACCACTCGACGGTGACCCGCGTACGCGCCGGCCTGCAGGCGCTGGACGTCGGCATCCCCGAAGGCTGGCCCGACTATGTACTGCACCAGATGGTCATGGTGACCCGCTCCGGCGTGGAGGTAAAACTTTCCAAGCGCGCCGGCAGCTATGTCACCGTGCGCGACCTGATCGACGAAGTGGGCCGCGATGCGACGCGTTTCTTCCTCGCCGCCCGCCGGGCCGACTCGCAGTTGACCTTTGATATCGACCTGGCGCGTTCCCAGTCCAACGACAACCCGGTCTACTATATTCAGTACGCCCACGCCCGGGTGTGCAGCATGCTGCGCAAAGCCGAAGCGGCAGGACAGCCTTTCGATCACGACCTGGCGCTGGCCAACCTGGCCCTGCTCGACAGCGACCAGGAGCGCGCCGTGCTCAACCGCCTGGCGCGCTACCCGGAAGCGGTCGAGAACGCCACCCGCAACCGCGAGCCCCAGCAGATTGCCCAGTTCCTGCTGGATCTGGCGGGCGATTTCCACACCTGCTACAACGCCGTCAAGGTGATGGTCGACGACGCGACCCTGCGCAATACCCGGCTGGCGCTGGGTCTGGCCACCCGCCAAGTATTGCGCAACGGACTGGATCTAATGGGCGTCAGCGCGCCCGAGGAGATGTAAGCCATGGCCAGCCCGCGTAAAAAGCCCACCCGGCGTGGCGCCACCAGTCAGCGCAAGCCCGCCCGCCGCTCAGGCGGCGGGTTTCGGCTGCCCGGCTGGCTGTGGGGGCTGGCCGGCATGGCGGCAGGGTTCTTTCTCGCCCAGCACCAACACGGCACCGCCCCCTGGCAGGATCCGCCGGAAGCCCCCGTCCAGACGGCCTCGGAGCCGGACGCTGCCGAGCGTGAAGCCCGCGAAGCTGCGCGGGAAACCGAAGCGTCGGCGGAACCCTCGATGCCCACCTTCGAGTTCTATACCCTGCTGCCCGAAACCGAGGTGATCGCGCCGGGCGCTGCCCCGGCGTCGACTGTCGAAAAGCCGGCGGCGGCCGAGACGGATGAAGTGGCTGGCGATGACAGCGTCGACGACCCCATCGCCCAGGTGATCGCCGCCAACATGCGCCCTCAGGAACAGGTGACCACCGCCCAGCAAACCGCCAGCGACGACGGCGCCCGCTACGTCCTCCAGGCGGCGTCTTTCCGCGAGCTTGACGACGCCGAACAGCTCCGCGAGCGGCTGCGCAACCTGAGCCTGCTGGCGCAAATCAGCGAGATCCAGGCCAACGGCAGCACCTGGCACCGCGTGCAGGTGGGCCCTTACGAAGATACCCGCGAACTCAACCGCGCCCAGGATTTAATGACCACCCAGGGCATCGAGCCGCTGCTGATCCAGCTGCAAAACTGAGAAACCCGGTCTGAATAGTCGGCGGGCGGTTGATTTTTTATCGGCCGCCCGCATTCTGTTGGGAACTGCTTATACAATGGTCGCACTGCGGCCCGACCGTCATCGGGAGCACGCCTCCCCCAAGGAGTTATCTCCATGACCACCATCGTATCCGTTCGTCGCGGCAATGAAGTCGCCCTGGCAGGTGACGGCCAGGTGTCGCTTGGCAACACCGTGATGAAAGGCAATGCCAGCAAGGTACGCCGCCTTTACCGCGGCAAGGTGCTGGCTGGTTTTGCCGGCGGCACCGCCGACGCCTTCACCCTGTTCGAGCGCTTCGAAGCCCAGCTCGAAAAATACCAGGGTCACCTCACCAAGGCCGCCGTCGAGCTGGCCAAGGACTGGCGCACCGACCGCGCCCTGCGCCGCCTGGAAGCGCTGCTCGCCGTGGCCGACCATAGCGCCTCGTTGATCATTACCGGCAACGGCGACGTAGTGGAGCCGGAACGCGGCATCATCGCCATCGGCTCCGGCGGCAACTATGCCCAGGCAAGCGCCCGCGCGCTGCTCGAAAACACCGAGCTGGGGGCCCGCGACATTACCGAGAAATCCCTCGCCATCGCCGGTGACATCTGCGTGTTCACCAATCATCACATCACGCTTGAAGCGCTGAACATCAACGAACGTTGAGGCCCCTTTTATGACCCAGATGACACCCCGCGAGATCGTCCATGCCCTGGATCAATACATTATTGGCCAGCAAGACGCCAAGCGCGCCGTGGCTATAGCATTGCGCAACCGCTGGCGCCGCATGCAGCTGGACGACGAGCTGCGCCCGGAGGTCACGCCCAAGAATATCCTCATGATCGGCCCCACTGGCGTGGGCAAGACCGAAATTGCCCGCCGCCTGGCCAAGCTGGCACGAGCACCGTTCATCAAGGTGGAAGCCACCAAGTTCACCGAAGTGGGCTATGTGGGCCGCGACGTCGAATCGATCATCCGCGACCTGATCGAAGCGTCGATCAAGATGGTGCGCGAGCACGCCAAGGAAGAAGTCGGCCACCGGGCCGAGGACGCGGCGGAAGACCGTATCCTCGACGCCCTGCTGCCGCCGCCTCGCGGCCAGGAAGACAAGCCCCGCGACGACAGCGGCACGCGCCAGGCCTTCCGCAAGAAACTCCGCGAGGGCCAGCTTGACGATAAGGAAATCGACATCGAGGTGTCCGCCCAGGGTCAGGGTATCGACATCATGACCCCGCCGGGCATGGAAGAAATGACCAGCCAGCTGCAGAGCCTGTTTTCCAACATGGGCCAGCAGAAGCGCGAAACCCGCCGCGTGAAGGTGAAAGAGGCCTTTGGCCTGCTGCGCGACGAAGAAGCCAGCAAGCTGGTCAACGAAGAGGAAATCAAGGCCCGCGCCGTGGAAGCGGTCGAGCAGCACGGCATTGTCTTTCTGGACGAGATCGACAAGGTGGCCAAGGGCAGCGGCCAGTCAAGCGGTGGCGACGTCTCCCGCGAAGGCGTGCAGCGTGACCTGCTGCCGCTGATCGAAGGCTCGACCGTGTCGACCAAGTACGGCATGGTCAAGACCGACCATATCCTGTTCATTGCGTCGGGGGCTTTCCACCTATCGCGGCCGTCGGACCTGATTCCCGAACTGCAGGGCCGACTACCCATCCGCGTCGAGCTGGATGCACTGACGCCGGGCGATTTCAAGCGTATCCTGACCGAGCCCTCGGCGTCGCTGACCCGGCAGTACAAGGCATTGCTGGCCACCGAAAAACTCGACGTCGAGTTTACTGAGGATGGCATCGAGCGCATTGCCCAGATCTCCTGGCAGGTCAACGAGGGCACCGAAAATATCGGCGCGCGCCGTCTGCATACCGTCATGGAGCGCCTGCTAGAAGAGGCCTCCTTCAAGGGCGGCGACATGGAAAGCCCACTGCTGGTCGACGCCGACTATGTCAATGCCCAACTGGGCGAGCTGGCCGTCGACGAAGACCTGTCGCGCTATATCCTCTAACGCGTTGGCTCGGCAAGGATGCCGAGCCTCGGTGTGCCCTGACCGACACCCGACGCCAAGCCCTTAATTGAGGTACGTCATGACTGCTCCCACCCCGACCCGCGTTCACTACCACAAGCCGACCCGCGAGCTGGAGCTCGGCTACGCCAACGGCGAAAGCTATCGCCTCCCGGTGGAGCTGCTGCGTGTCTACTCCCCCTCCGCCGAAGTGCGCGGCCACGGTGGCGATACCGCCGTGCTGCAGGTCGGCAAGAAGGATGTGGGGCTGCAGAATATTACCCCGGCCGGCAACTACGCCCTCAAGCTGCACTTTGACGACGGCCACGACAGCGGCCTGTTCAGTTGGAACTACCTCTACGAACTGGCCCAGCATCAAAGCGAGTACTGGGAAAATTACCTGCAGCGGCTGGACGAGGCCGGCGCCTCCCGCGAGCCTGCCAGCATCCAGTTCAAACAGCTGTGACGTCGCGTCCCGGCGGCAAACGCAGACAAGCCAGGGCGGACAAGGCTACAATGCTGCCAACCTTTTAACGCGGCGACCGCCTGGTCGACGCTCTTCGCCTCGAACTCGGGAGCTAGAGCCCCATGAGCCCCACGGATAAGCGCACGACCGATTTTGGTTACCAGGAAGTTCCCCTCGACGAAAAAGCCTCGCGGGTCGCCGACGTGTTTCATTCGGTCGCCGCACGCTATGACGTCATGAACGACCTGATGTCGATGGGTATTCATCGCGTCTGGAAGCGCCTGACCATCGAGCGCGCCGGCGTTCGACCAGGCCACCACGTGCTCGATATTGCCGGCGGCACCGGTGATTTGACACTCAAGTTTTCACGCCTGGTCGGCCCGCGGGGCAAGGTCGTGCTGGCCGATATCAACGCCTCCATGCTCAACGTGGGGCGCGACAAGCTGATGGACAACGGCGTAGGCAGCAACGTCGAGTACGTCCAGGCCAACGCCGAGTGCCTGCCGTTCCCCGACAACAGCTTCGACTGCATCACCATTGCCTTCGGCTTGCGCAACGTTACCGACAAGGACGCCGCGCTGCGCTCCATGGCACGGGTTCTCAAGCCCGGCGGCCGCCTGCTGGTGCTGGAGTTTTCCAAACCCAACAACCCGCTGCTCTCGAAAGCCTACGACGAGTACTCCTTCCGCCTGCTGCCCAGGATGGGCGAACTGGTGGCCGGCGACGGCGACAGCTACCGCTATCTGGCCGAGTCGATCCGCATGCACCCCGATCAGGACACCCTGAAGAGCATGATGGAAGACGCCGGTCTGGAGCGGGTGGAGTACACCAACCTGACCGGCGGCATCGTCGCACTGCACCGCGGCATCAAGCTATGACACCAACCACCGAGAGGTCAGCATGCTGGTAACCCCGACCCTGTTGCTGGCCGGCTGTGAACGCACGTTGAACGCCCTTCTCGCCCGGGACCCGGCGTCACCCTCACGGCTGGCGGCGCTGGCGGGCAATCGCCTGCTGGTACGCTTCGAGCAGCCGCATCTGGCGCTGGTCATGCACTATCATGCGGCCGGGATTGACCTGCTGCGCGGCGACGACCTGGACGACAGGCATGCGGATGCGGTGGTCGAGCTGACGCCGGAAACCCTGTCGGCCTGGCTGGGCGGGGCCTCGGCCGAGCAGCTGATGTTCGAGGGCAAACTGGCCATTCGCGGCCAGGTTCACCTGCTGGAGGCCACGCGCACGCTGCTGCTGGATCTGGATCTCGACTGGGAAAGCGAACTGGCCCGCTGGCTGGGTGACGCCCCCGCCCACTCGCTTGCCGAGGGCATGCGGCGCGCAGCCGAGTGGGGCCTGCGCACCCGCGACGAGCTGGTGCAGGACGTCGCCGAATACGTCTTCGAAGAGGCCCGCCTGCTCCCCGGCCGCCAGCAGCGCGATGTATTGCGCGACCAGCTTACCTCGCTCGAAGTAGCCACCGACCGCCTCGAAGCACGCTTTAAACGCCTTGACCGACGGCTGCGCGCGGGGGATCGCCCATGAGCCTGCGGCTTTTTCGCATCAGTTGGGTGATTGCCCGCCACCGTCTGGATACGCTGCTGCCGCTTGATCGGCTGCCCTGGTGGCTGCGGTTTCTGCTGTGGTTTTCGCCGCTGCGCCTGATGCCCATCGGCCCGCGCTCCCGGGGCGAGCGTTTACGGCTCGCGCTGGAGGCGCTGGGGCCAATTTTCATCAAGTTCGGTCAGATGTTGTCCACCCGCCGCGACCTGCTGCCCGAGGACATCGCCGACGAGCTCAGGCGCCTGCAGGATCAGGTGCCGCCCTTCCCCGGCGAACACGCGGTCACCCGGGTCGAGAAAGAGCTTGAAATGTCGCTCAGCGACGCCTTCGCCTTTTTCGACCCGGCACCGCTGGCCTCGGCCTCGATCGCCCAGGTTCACGTCGCCCGGCTGCACAGCGGTGAAGACGTGGTGGTCAAGATCATCCGCCCCGGCATCGACCGCATCATGCGTCAGGACATGGCACTGATGTACCAGGTGGCCAAGCTGCTCGCCAAGGTACCCGAAGCACGTCGCCTGCGCCCGGTGGAAGTCATCCGGGATTACGAGGCCACGCTGTTCGACGAGCTCGATCTGTACAAGGAAGCCGCCAACACCTCGCAGCTGAAGCGTAATTTCAAGGACTCGCCGCTGCTGTTCGTGCCGACCATCTACTGGCCATTCACCCGCCGCCACGTGATGGTTCAGGAACGTATCCGCGGCGTGCCCGTCGCCGACCTCGACACCCTCAAGGCCAACGGCACCAATCTCAAGAAGCTCGCCGAGCGCGGGGTGGAAATCTTCTTCACCCAGGTCTTCCGCGACAATTTCTTTCATGCCGACATGCACCCCGGCAATATTTTCGTCAACTGCGACAACCCGGAAGACCCGCAATATATCGCCATTGACTGCGGCATCGTGGGCAGCCTCACCCGGGAAGATCAGGATTACCTGGCGCGCAACCTGCTGGCATTCTTCCACCAGGATTATTACGAAGTCGCCGCACTGCATATCGAATCAGGCTGGGTGGGTGAAAACACCCGCGCCAACGAGTTTGCCGCCGCCATTCGTACCGTCTGCGAGCCGATACTCGAAAAACCGTTGAAAGATATCTCCTTCGGCCAGGTACTATTGGGGCTGTTCCAGACCGCACGGCGCTTTAATATGGAAGTGCAGCCGCAGCTGGTGCTGCTGCAGAAAACCCTGCTCAATATTGAGGGGCTGGGTCGGCAGCTTTACCCTGACCTGGATCTGTGGAGCACGGCCAAGCCCTATCTGGAACAATGGATGAAGGAGCGCGCGGGCTTCGGTGGGCTATGGCGCTCGCTGAAACGCCAGGCCCCGGAGCTTTCGCACCAGCTACCGGAGCTGCCGGTGCTCGCCCACCATGCCCTCACCCGCATGGAACAGGAGCACCGTCAGCGCCACCAGCAGGTAACGGCCATCAGCACCATGCGACAACAGCTGGCGCGTCAGGGCAAACGCCACCACCGCCTGCGTATCGGCTTGATTCTGCTGGGCCTGGCGCTTGCCTGGCAGCCGCTCGCTCAATGGGCCAGCGGCCAGCCATGGCCAGTGCTGGTCGCCGCCGGCATCGGCCTGCTGCTGCTGGCATGGCAATAGTTCAAGAACCCGAGGATCCCCATGGACACGACGCCTTCAACGCCCAATAATGCGCCTGTGCTGGATACGCTTGCCGAGGTACTGCAGCAACGTCGCCACGCCTCGCCGGACGATTCGTACGTGGCTTCCTTGCATTACAAGGGATTGAACAAGATACTCGAAAAACTCGGCGAGGAAGCGACAGAAACCCTGCTCGCCGCCAAAGACGCCGAGCAGGGTAGCGAGGCGGCGCGACAGGCGCTGGTCGCCGAAACCGCCGACCTGTGGTTTCATAGCCTGGTGATGCTGTCGCACCTGGATCTCGATCATCAGGACGTCCTTGACGAACTGGCACGCCGCTTCGGCATTTCCGGCCACGACGAAAAAGCGGCCCGCACACCATAACCTTAAGGCTCTGCAACGTAGCCCCCATCACGAGGACACGCATATGTTAGGTGGTATCAGTATTTGGCAGCTGCTGATTGTGCTAGGCATCATCATCCTGGTTTTCGGCACTAAAAAGCTTCGCAACGTCGGCACCGACCTCGGCGGTGCGGTAAAGGGCTTCAAGAAAGCCGTTCACGAAGAAGACAAGGACACTGACAAGAAGGACGACGAGCAGCCCCAGGCGAAAGTGCGTCACGACGAGCCGGGCAATACCTACGATGTCCAGGCAGAAGAAAAAGCCAAGCAGGCAGCTGAAAACAACGACGAGCGCAAATAAGCCATGTTCGACTTTGGCTTTTTTGAAATTCTGGTCATTGGCGTCGTCGGACTGCTGGTGCTCGGCCCCGAACGCCTGCCGCGCGCCGCGCGCGCGGTGGGTCTATGGGTAGGCAAGATCAAGCGCACCGTGTCAGGCATGCAGCGCGAAATCAGCGCCCAGCTGGAAGCCGAAGACCTGCGCCAGACGCTCAATGATCAGCAGAAAAAGCTCGATGACAGCCTGCGCAAGGCCAAGCAAGACGTGGAACGCATCGCCGAGGCCGACAAGCCGGCAACGACGTCCAGCACCACTTCAACGGCGTCGGAACAGCACGCCGCCAGCGCTGCTTCGCACCTGGATGACGCTTTGGAAACGGTCCGCGATAAAGCGCCAGCGTCGCCCGACGCTGAGTCACTTACCAAGGACAGCAAGCACCCATGAGCATGTCTGGTGATTCGCAGGAATCCAATAACGAACAGAAACAGGCGCCGCTCATCGAGCATCTGATTGAGCTGCGCTCACGACTGATGCGTGCGGTGATCGCCATTCTGGTGGTGTTTCTCGGACTGTATTCGTTCTCGAACGATATCTATCTTTTCGTGGCGGAGCCGTTGATGGCGCTGCTGCCGCCAGGGTCGCAGATGATCGCGACGGAAGTGGCCTCGCCGTTTCTCGCGCCCTTCAAGCTGACATTGGTAACGGCGTTGTTTATCGCCATTCCCTTTGTGCTGCATCAGGCGTGGTCGTTTATCGCCCCGGGACTTTACGATAACGAAAAAGCCCTGGCGATTCCTATCCTGGTGTCCAGCATCCTGCTGTTCTACGCCGGGGCGGCGTTCGCCTATTACGTGGTGTTCCCCTTGCTGTTTGCGTTTTTCACCCAGACGGGGCCGGAAAACATCACGGTCATGACCGATATCAACCAGTACCTGAACTTCGTGCTCAAGCTGTTCTTTGCGTTTGGCTTGGCGTTCGAGATCCCGGTGGCCACCTTCCTGCTGATTCTGTCCGGTGCCACCACGGTGGAGAGCCTTTCCCAGAAGCGCCCGTATATCATCCTGGGCTGCTTTGTGGTGGGCATGGTGCTGACCCCGCCCGACGTGATTTCACAAAGCCTGCTGGCCGTGCCGATGTATCTGCTCTACGAAGTCGGCCTGCTGTTTGGGCGTCTGGTTCGCAAACGCCGCGACGAAAAAGCCGCTGAAGAACAGACAGAAGAATAAAAGCGTCGTAAATTCGCGGTGCAAAAAAGCCGCTGTCCTGGACAGCGGCTTTTTGATGCAGGGAGGGGCACCTAGCGGGCTAGCCCATCATTTCGTCGATACGGTCGACCAGCTTGAAGATGCCGGTGGCCGCCTCGCTGATCCTTGTGGCCAGCATGTAGGCCGGTGTCGTCACCACGCGGTGTTCCAGATCTACCACGATATCCTCGACGCGGCAGCTGCGGTGCAAGCCGCCCATGGCGCTGATGGCGCCCGAGACGCCGGGATCATTGCCCACCGTCACCGCAATGCCATCGCCCAACAGGCGGGTCGCCAATACCGGTGCAATACAGATCAGCCCAATCGGCTTGGCATCTTCGCGAAAGCCTGACAGCACTTCCTTGAACGATGCCAACACCTCCATGCTGTCGCCCGCGCTGGCAAAGTCAGACAGGTTCTTGGCCACCCCGAAGCCGCCGGGCACGATCACGGCGTCAAACTCATCGGCGGCCAGCTCGGTCAGCGGGCTCACGTCTCCGCGCGCCAGCCGTGCGGACTCCACCAGCACGTTGCGGCGTTCGTCGGTGCTGTCCTCCTGGGTGAGGTGATTGACCACATGCTGCTGGTCGATATCCGGGGCAAAACAACGATACCCTATTCCCAGCTGGTCCAAACGCAGCAGCGTCAGGGTCGTCTCGTAGATTTCTGACCCGTCGAATACACCGCAGCCGGCCAGAATCACTGCCACCTGTTTGGTCATGCGTTTTCTCCTTATGCAGGGCCTGCTCGTTCAGCAGCGTTTGCGCCACTTTAGTCAGTCTTTGAGCGCGCCACAAGGCGGCTTTCGCCGAAGGACAAGGCTGATATACTCAGTCAAGGCCGACCGACACCTCATTTGCGAGTTTCAATGGAGAATAGCGTTGAGCACATCAACCCCTCGTCACTTCCCCGCGACCCGTCTGCGCCGCATGCGTCGGGATGACTTCTCCCGCCGCCTGATGCGTGAGTCGACGCTGACCCCCGGCGACTTGATCTTGCCGGTCTTCGTGCTCGAAGGCAGCCAGCAGCGCGAAGCCATTGCCTCCATGCCGGGGGTCGAACGCCTGTCGATCGACCTGCTGATCGAGCAGGCTCGCGAGGCCTTTGCGCTGGGCATCCCCGCCATCGCGCTGTTCCCGGTGGTGGGCAGCGAACAGAAAACCGAGTTCGCCGAGGAAGCCTACAACGCCAACGGTCTCGTCCAGCGCAGCGTGCGCGCTCTGAAAGAAGCGCTTCCCGAGCTGGGTATCATCACCGACGTGGCCCTGGATCCCTACACTATCCACGGCCAGGACGGGATCATCGACGCAGACGGCTACGTGCTCAATGACCGCACCGTCGACACCCTGCTCAAGCAGGCGCTGTCTCACGCCGAGGCCGGCGCCGATGTGGTGGCGCCCTCCGACATGATGGACGGGCGCATCGGCGCTATCCGCCAGGTGCTCGAACAGGAACACCTGCCGAACGTGCGCATCATGGCGTACAGCGCCAAGTACGCGTCGCACTATTACGGCCCCTTCCGCGATGCCGTCGGATCCGCCGCCAACCTGGGCAAGGCCGACAAGCGTACCTATCAGATGGATCCGGCCAACAGCGATGAGGCGCTGCACGAAGTCGCCATGGACATTGCCGAGGGCGCCGACATGGTCATGGTCAAACCGGGAATGCCCTACCTGGACGTCGTTCAACGAGTCAAACGCGAGTTGCGCGTTCCCACCTACGCCTATCAGGTGAGTGGCGAATACGCCATGCACCGCGCCGCGTTTGATCACGGCTGGCTGGACGCCGACACGGTCATCCTGGAGTCGCTCATGTGCTTCAAACGCGCCGGGGCGGACGGTATCTTGAGCTATTTCGCCCTCGATGCGGCGCGACTGCTGGCCGGCACCCGCTGACCTCGACGGTCTGGATGACAATAGCGTGACACGTCTTTGTCATCTTCTACCGGCATACTGTGTTACAAGCGGCATATCAGCCAGTGATATGCTCGGAGACGACTAACGCCGGAGGCAGCCACGATGGACGACCAGGCCACTGATCATTCGCCCAACCCGCTCACTGAGCCGGGTAGCGGCGACAGCGAAACGCCGCCGCTGCGCGTCAATCGCACGCCCACGGGCGTGCAAGCGCGGGAAGCGTTGCCGGAAACCGACCTGGACGACCCGCAGCTTTACTTCAACCGTGAGCTGTCCCACCTGCAGTTTAATATCCGCGTCCTGGAACAGGCGCTGGACGATGCCCATCCGCTGCTCAACCGGTTGATGTTCCTGCTTATTTTCTCATCCAACATGGATGAATTCTTCGAGATTCGCGTCGCCGGGCTCAAGCACCAGATCGCCCTGGGCGACGACTCGACGGGTGCCGACGGCCGGCTCCCCAGGGCGGTGCTTGCCGAGATATCCCAGATCGCCCATGCGCAAATCGCCCGGCAGTACGACATCCTCAACGATACCTTGCTGCCCGCCCTGGAGGCCCAGGGGCTGCGGTTTCGCCGCCGCGATCAGTGGACCAAGGCGCAAAAGGACTGGGTTCAGGAGCTGTTCAACAACGACATCATGCCGGTGATCAGCCCCATCGGCCTGGATCCTTCGCATCCTTTTCCGCGCCTGGTCAACAAGAGCCTCAACTTCATCGTCGAGCTGGAAGGCAAGGACGCCTTCGGGCGCGCCGGGGGCATGGCGATCCTGCCTGCCCCCCGCTCGCTGCCGCGCCTGATGGCGCTGCCCAAGCACCTGTGCACCGAAGGCTTCACCGAGTACGTGTTCCTGTCTTCGATGATTCATGCCCATGCCGAGGAGCTGTTTCCGGGCATGAAGGTGCGCGGCTGCTACCAGTTCCGGCTGACGCGCAATGCCGACATGAGCGTCGACCCGGACGAGGTCTCCGACCTGGCCTCGGCGCTGCGCGGTGAGCTTTTGGCCCGCCGCTACGGCAGCGGCGTGCGACTGGAAGTCGCCGATAACTGTCCGGAGGATCTGACCAATTTCCTGCTGCGCCAGTTTAGCTTGGAAAACGACGACCTGTACCGCGTGCGCGGCCCGGTCAACCTGACCCGGATGATGGCAGTGCTGGACGACGTTGACCGCCCCGAGCTGCTCTACAGACCCTACTCGCCCGGCGTGCCCAAGGCGCTGAAAAGTGGCAGCCTGTTTGACGCCATCGCCAAGCAGGACTTGCTGCTGCACCATCCCTTTCAGTCGTTTTCGCCCATCGAGGATCTGCTCAGCGAGGCCGCGCGCGACCCGGACGTGCTGGCGGTCAAGCAGACGCTCTACCGCACCGGCGCCGACTCGCCCATCGTCAGCGCGCTGGTCGATGCCGCCAGCCAGGGCAAGGAAGTGACCGTGGTGATCGAGCTGCGGGCGCGCTTTGACGAAGCCGACAATCTGCAGCTGGCGTCGCGCCTGCAGGAAGCCGGTGCCATCGTGATCTACGGCATCATGGCCTACAAGACCCACGCCAAGCTGTTGCATATTGTACGCCGCGAGCGCGGCGGACTGCGCCACTACGCGCATCTGGGCACGGGTAACTATCATTCCAAGACCGCCAAACTGTACACCGACTACAGCCTGCTGACCGCCAACAAGGCGCTGTGCGCCGACGTTCACCGGGTGTTTCAGCAGCTGTCGGGGATGGGTCGCGCGCTCAAGATCGACACGCTGCTCCACGCGCCGTTCACGCTGCACGATCAGCTCATGGCCATGATCGACCGTGAAGCCCAGGTGGCGCGCAAGGGCAAACGCGCCCATATCATCATCAAGTGCAACTCGCTTACCGAGCCGCAGCTCATCAAGGCACTGTATCGGGCTTCCCAGGCGGGCGTGGAGTGCGACCTGATCATTCGCGGCATGTGCTGCCTGAAACCCGGCGTGCGGGGGGTGTCGGACAACATTCGCGTCCGCTCGATCATCGGACGTTTTCTGGAGCACACCCGGGTGTTCCATTTCCATAACGACGGCAAGCCGGAAATCTGGTGCTCCAGCGCCGACCTCATGTCACGCAACATGTTTCACCGCGTGGAAACCTGCTTTCCCCTGCTGGATAAAAAGCTCGCCACCCGGGTGCGCAAGGACCTGGAAACCTACCTGGTGGATAACTGCCAAAGCTGGATGCTGCAGAGTGATGGCAGCTATCATCTTCAGAATCCCGGCGGCAGTGATGCCATCAGCGCCCAGGAGACACTGCTCTACGCCTACGCCACCAAGAGCTGACGCATCCCCCGTAGCATGCCCCCGGCCGCGAGCCGGGGGGGGTTAGCGTCACTGAGGCGCGCAGCCTATGCTCAGGCGTAACGCGCGCGCAGTTGCCTGGCCGCCTCGACCATATTGGCCAGCGCCGGCTCCACCTCCGCCCAGCCACGGGTTTTCAAGCCGCAGTCCGGGTTGACCCACAGCCGCTCGGCGGGAAGTTTGTCCAGCGCTTTTTCCATCAGCGCCACCATCGATTTCACATCGGGGATATTAGGCGTGTGGATGTCGTATACGCCGGGGCCAATATCGTTGGGATAGGCAAAGTCCTGGAAAACGTCCAGCAGCGCCATGTCCGAGCGCGATGTTTCGATGGTGATAACGTCGGCGTCCAGCGCCGCGATCGCGCCGATGATATCGTTGAATGCCGAATAGCACATATGCGTGTGGATCTGGGTGGTATTGTCGACCCCCGCCGCGCTTAGCCGGAAGCATTCCACCGCCCAGTTCAGATACTCCTGCCACTCGCTCTGACGCAGCGGCAGCCCTTCGCGCAACGCGGGCTCGTCGATCTGAATGATCCGGATACCCGCGCGCTCCAGGTCGGCAACTTCGTCGCGCAGCGCCAGGGCGATCTGCCGGCAGGTGGTCTCACGCGGCTGGTCATCGCGTACAAACGACCACTGCAGGATGGTCACCGGGCCAGTCAGCATGCCCTTCATGGGTTTATCGGTGAGCGTTTGCGCATACTCGCTCCAGCGAACGGTCATGGCCGCCGGGCGCGTCACATCGCCAAAGATGATCGGCGGTTTGACGCACCGGGAGCCGTAGCTCTGCACCCAGCCAAAGCGGGTAAAGGCAAAGCCGTCCAGCTGTTCGCCGAAGTATTCCACCATGTCGTTACGCTCGGCCTCGCCGTGTACCAGCACGTCGAGCCCCAGAGACGCCTGACGCTCGACGGCATAGGCAATCTCGGCACGCATCTGCGCGTCATAGTCGGCCTGGCTCAGGGTGCCGGCCTTGAATGCCCGCCGCGCCGCACGAATATCCTGGGTCTGCGGGAACGAGCCAATGGTCGTGGTCGGAAACAGCGGCAGCGCCAGCGCCCGGCGCTGGGCCACTGCTCGCTCGGCATAAACACAGCGACGTTGACTATCGCACGGCGTCACCGCTGCCACTCGCCGGCTCACCGCCGGCTGGTGGATGCGCGTCGAATCACGCCGGGCATCCAGCGCCTGGGTGGCCGCCGCCAGGCGCTGCTCGTCCTGAACGGTCGCGCGCTGATCGATCAGGCGGGCCAGGGTGACCACCTCATCAAGTTTTTGGCGGGCAAAGGCCAGCCAGCCGACCAGCGATGCATCGAGTTCGCTTTCCTGATCCAGATCCACCGGCACATGCAGCAGCGAACAGCTGGGTGCAAGCCAGAGCCGCTTCCCCAGACGCACCTTGAGCGGACGCAGACGTTCACGCAGCGCCGCCAGATCGGCGCGCCAGATATTGCGGCCGTCGATAATGCCCACCGACAGCACCTGATGGGGCCCCAGGCGGTCGATCACCTGGTCGACCTGCTGCGGCGCGCGCACCGCATCAATGTGCAGTCCCGCCACCGGCAACCGGGTGGCCAGCGACAGGTTATCGCCCAGGCCGCCAAAGTAGCTGGCCACCATCAGCTTCAAAGGCGCAGCCTGCAGCCGATGGTAAGCGCGTTCAAAGGCCTGATGCCAGGCCGGGGGGAGATCCTGCACCAGCGCCGGCTCATCCAGTTGCACCCACTCGACGCCCTGGGTGGCAAGTCGTGCCAGCACCTCGCTGTAGACGTCCAAGAGGCTGTCGAGCAGCGTCAACCGGTCAAATTCACTGCCTTTGGATTTGCCCAGCCACAGCCAGGTCAGCGGCCCGGTGAGGGTGACCTTGGGGGTAAACCCGGCGCCAAGGGCTTCATCGACTTCGTCGAAGAGCCGATTGGAGGCCAGCGTGAAGCGCTGCCCAGCGTGTAGCTCGGGGACCAGATAGTGGTAGTTGGTATCGAAGTACTTGGTCATTGCGCAGGCGGGAGCAGGCTCACCGCTGGGGGCCCGCCCGCGTGCCATGCGAAAGGCGGTATCCAGCTCGACCTCGCCTGCTGCCACTTCGCGTCCCGCATTGAAGCGCTCGGGCACCGCGCCCAGCAGCACGGAGACATTCAGCACCTGGTCATAAAACGCGAAATCGCCGACGCTGACCAGGTCAAGCCCGGCAGCCTGCTGGTCTCGCCAGTGGCGTAGCCGCAGCTCGCGGCCGGTTGCTTCGAGGGCCTGGCGAGAGCAGTCGCCTTGCCAGTAGGCCTCGGTGGCTTTTTTAAGCTCACGCTGGGCACCGATACGGGGATAGCCGAGAATATGAGAAACTGTCATGATGAAACCTTGCAACGTGAATGATTTCGTATAGTCTGGGCACCCCCGATAGGTGAATCAAACTAAAGTTTCTAATACCTACCATGAAAATTTTTCACCATGATTGAATTACGCCATTTGCGTACCCTGCTCGCGCTACGTGAGACCGGCTCGCTGGTTGAGGCCGCTGAGCGGGTCCACCTCACCCAGTCGGCCCTGTCGCATCAGCTCAAAGACCTCGAAAGCCGTGCGGACAGCCCGCTGTTTGTGCGCAAGACCCGTCCGGTTGAATTTACCCGCGCCGGGCTAAGGTTGCTGGCACTCGCCGACCAGATTCTGCCCGAGGTGCGCAAGGCCGAGCGCGACCTGGCGCGCATGGCGGGGACGGAACTTGGCCGGCTGCACATGGCCATCGAGTGCCACAGCTGTTTTCAGTGGCTGATGCCCACAGTGGATTACTTTCGTGACCATTGGCCCGAAGTGGAAATCGACATCCCCAGCGGCCACCATTTCGACCCGCTCCCTGCGCTGGCACGCGAACAGCTCGACCTGGTCATCACCGCCGACCCGCAACCCCTGGACGGCGTTCACTACGCTCCCCTGTTCCGCTACGAGGGCTTGCTGGCGGTTGCCCGCCAGCATCCCTTTGCCGCGCACAGCTTCGTCACGCCTGAGGCGCTGGCCGATGAAACCCTGATCACCTACCCGGTCGAGCAATCCCGGCTGGACGTATTTAGCCAGTTCTTGACCCCCGCCGAGGTGCGCCCGCGGGAAATTCGCACGGCCGAGCTGACGATCATGATGATGCAGCTGGTCGCCAGCGGGCGTGGTGTCTGCGCGCTGCCCAACTGGGCATTGACCGAATACCTGGAGCGCGACTACGTCAGCGCGGTCAAGCTCGGGGAACAGGGGGTATGGAGCACGCTTTACGCGGCCGTACGGGAGGAAACGCTGGAGGCGCCGTGGATGCAGGACTTTCTGCGCACGGCAAAAGAAACCTCGTTTGCCGTGTTGAGCGGTATCAAGCCGGCGACTCGCGACGCGGAATCAGTAGCGTAAACCGCGCGCCACCCAGCATGGGGCTGGTGTCCACCGTCACGCTACCGCCGTGACCGGCCATGATCTTCTGCACAATGGACAGCCCCAGCCCATAGCCACCGGAGCTGCGCGCCCGGCTGTCGTCCAGTCGGGCAAAGGGTTTGAACACGTCGGCCCGGTCATCGGCGGGAATCCCTGGCCCATCGTCTTCCACGTCAATGCGCACCAGGTGAGGCTCATCCCACAGCCCGATGACCACTCGGGACTGGCCGTAACGGCAAGCATTGCTGACCAGATTCTGCAGGGCGCGCTGCAAATAGCGTGGCTCGGCCATCAGCTCGATGTCCGGCCCCGGCGCCAGGGTAATCGCCAAGCCTTCGTGGAGCGGCGAGAGCGCATCAATTACCCGCTCGGCCACCGCCCGGCATTCGACCAGCGACATGTCCATTTCGGCGCCGTGAACCGTCTCGCCCCCCAGACGGGCGTAGGTGAGGATTTCGTCGACCAGCTCATCGAGTTCGGCGATATCGCCATCGATACCCTGCAGCTGACGCCTTATTCCGGGCTGGTCGGTCATGTCCTCAACCATCTGCACGGCAAAGCGAATACGCGCCACCGGCGTGCGTAGCTCGTGGGACACGGCCCGGATCATTTCCTGCTGGCCGCGCAGCAGCGACTGCACCTGGTTGGCCATGCCGTTGAACGCCATGCCCAGGCGCCCCAGGAAATCACCGCTTTCGACCTTGACGCGCGTTTCCAGCCGCCCGCTGGCGATGCGCGTGGCGGCAAGCTCGAGTCGGGCCATGCGCGATTCGATACTGCGCATCACCAGATAGATGATCAGCGCCAGAACGACCATCAAGGCCATCAGCAGTGGTAGCTGAAGATTAAAGGGCAGGTTGGCCCCCCGGGTGGCGGGGCCAGCTTCCAGCCATTGGGAGCCGTCCGGCAGCTGATAGACGAAGCTAATATCGAGCTGTTCGCCGTGCAGCTGCGTCACTACCTCGCCGCGAGCAAGATGTGCCTGCTGGGCATCGCCCAGCTCCCCAGGCGGCCGGCCCAACAGCGCCAGCGGCCAGCTTCCCGGCTGCACCTCGCCCAGCCGCTCCAGCCGCTCGCTTGCGTCAAAGGTCGCCAGCCAGGCACCCAGCATGGCCATGGTGGCGTGCCATTGCTGCTCGCGCCAGGTGGAGAATTCGGCCTGCAAAAGCCAGGATTGCCCAGGGATAAGGCGCTTTAATCGCCAGGGGGAGGTCGCAACCAGGACGTTGCCGCGTTCCAGGCGCGAGCGCTCGAAGTAGCTCAGCGACGCATCCTCCACCGGCATCAGGCTGAGCTGCATGCCAAGCTGCTCGGACCACTCGGACAGCTGCGCCTGGCGTTCGCGGGAGGGAATATCGACCAGCTGCCGGGTCATCAGCGACATTGGCAGCGCCGCAAGCCCCTCGCGACGGTCTTCGCGGCTTACCTGCTCGATAAAGGCACGGCCTGCCAGGGCAATCAGAAACACCGTCAGCAGCGCGGCTCCCAGCAGCAGATAAAAGCGTAAGAACGAGCCGTGGCTGAGCACCCGCCGCATGAAGCTATCCTTCTGTGTGATCAGCTGTCTTTTACAAACAGGTAGCCCTTGCTGCGTACCGTCTTGATACGGTGGGGCTGGTTGGGATCGTCGCCGATCTTGGGACGGATCCGCGACACGCGCACGTCGATCGAGCGATCCTGGCCGTCGTACTTGATGCCCCGAAGGTCGCTGAAGATTTCTTCCCGGGTCAGCACGCGTCCAGCATTGCGGGCCAGCAGCCAGAGCAGGTCGAACTCGGCGCTGGTCAGGTCGATGCGCTCGCCGGACAGCCACGCCTCGCGGGTGGCATTGTCGATCTCGAGGTTCTCGAAGCGCAGGCGTATCTCGCCGTCGGGGGTCGGCCCGTCGGCACGCCGCAACAGCGCGCGCATGCGCGCCAGCAGCACGCGTGGCTGGACGGGCTTGGGTACGTAGTCATCGGCCCCCATTTCCAGCCCCAGCACCTGATCCAGGTCATCCGTGCGCGCCGTCAGCATCATGATCGGGCCCGCAAAATTGGGCCGTACGCGGCGACAGATCGCCAGCCCGTCTTCGCCGGGCAGCATTAAATCAAGAATCACCAGATCCGGCTGCAGCGTCAGGATGCGATCCACCCCCTTTGCCCCGTCGGCCTCCAACGTCACCTGAAAGCCGTTGGCCTCCAGGTAGTCACGGGTCAGCTCCGCCAGGCGCTGGTCGTCTTCTATGATGAGCACATGATCCTGATCAGTGTAGTCAGGCTTCTGCGCTTCTTGACTGCCAAGCGCCTGAAACTGTTCTTCTAAGTGATCCACCATCCTAGTTGTCAACTCCACGTGATCTATGTGTCTTATCGCCTGCCTCCCCCCATGCAAAGCAGACTATCTATATTGGTGCCAGGATACCTCAAAAGTGCCCAACCGCCTTCCGGGTGATGCAATCTCCACGTTTCTTATTCATTATATCCCTTCAGGCCTGGCTTGATTCTTGCTACGACGAGCGCTAATGTAAGAGTGCAAACTGTCGACAATCTGACAGGAGGACAAGGCCATGGGAAGTGGCAAACCCAAAAGTGTCATCAAACGTGTTTACGTTCCCACCCAGGTGCGCGACCTACCGAACGGGGAGAAACTCAAGATCCCCGGGCACTACAAGGCGCCTCCCGGTGAAGAACAGAGCTGATCAGGAAAGGCGTCGCGTCATCTAATAAGGCAGGCCCGGAGCCTGCCTTATTCATGTCTCGTGTACGGCTGTATCGCGCTAACCCTTGGGGCCCAATAAAAACCAGATAATCAGCCCGACCAGCGGAAAGAACAGCAGCACCAGGATCCACAGCAACTTGGCCAAGCCGCCCGCTGAACTCTTCGCCACCTTGATGATGGCCCAGACGACGATCACCAGCCAGATAAGCCCTAATAGTCCACCGACTTCGATACCCATATCAACTCCTTGTGTTGGGATCTGTGTAAAGTCAGCTAAGCATATTGCCACTAGCGACACAAGCGGCTAGCGCGACGGCTGCCAGTCAAGCGCAGCCTGGCGACCGCGTGCTTCGTTCACCTGGAAACAGATCAGCATCGCCACGCCAAACAATACCGCACACAGCAGGATAGACGCCTGCAGGCCGACCATGGTCTGCAGGCCACCCAGCAGGACGATACCCAGAACCCCGGCCAGCTTGTTGGCCAATCCCCAGAAGCCAAAGAACTCCGCTGATTTCGTGGTGGGCGACAGTACCCCCACCAGCGCTCGGCTGGCCGATTGGCTCGAGCCAAGGCTCAGCCCAGCCAGACAGCCCACCACCAGGAAGACATACTGCGCCTGCCACTGCCAAGCGGTGAGCATGTTCACCCAGTCGGTTACCTGGGGCGTCAGCCAGATCGCCACGATGGCGCAAATCCACAGCGCCAGCGTCATCTGGTAGGTGCGCTTTGCACCCAGCCGATCCTGTAACCAGCCAAATCCCAGTGCCCCGGCGGCGGCGGTAATCTGCACGATGATGAACATGATATTGCGCACACCCGCCTCCCAGCCAATGACTTGGGCGCCATAGATGAACGCAAAGGCAATGATGATGTAAACGCCCGCCATGGAGAACAACAGCGACACCAGAAACACAGTCAGGTCCCTGAAGCGCCGGAGTTCTTGAAGGGTCGAGGTCACCCGCCGACACGCCGTCTGCCAGTAGGCGCCTCCATCGGGGCTGGGCGTCCCGCGCTCCTTGAGCCAGAGAAAGGTAGGAAGGGCCGCGACCAGGAAAAACCCCGCCGCAAAGGGGCCAACCCAGCGGATGCGCTCGAAGTTCTCGGCACTGGTCTCCCCCAGCACCACCAGCGTGAAGCCGGCGGCAAACAGTCCCCCGATATAGCCCAGCGCCCAGCCGAACCCGGATATCTTGCCCAGCGATTCGGGTGGCCCCAGTGCCGGCAGGAAAGCGGCAATGAACGACTCGCCCATGGAGTAGGCATAATTCGAGAGGATAATGAGGATGAACCCAAGCATTACGTAGCCTGGCGCCACGAAGTACAGCATCGCCGTGGACGCGACGGTGGCGAGATAACTGACGAACAGAAACCGTTTCTTTTCCGCCCGCTCGTCCATGATGGCACCGCACAGCGGTGCGGTGATCACCACCAGCAGATAGCTGATCGCCAGCGCCAGGCTCCAGAGCAGGTTGGCAAGGCGGAAATTGTCGTCACGCTCACCGACGATCACGGTGGTGAACAGCTCGCCGAACACCACCGTGATGATCAGCAGCGTATAGGCCTGGTTGGCGAAATCGAACATCGCCCAGCCAAAGATTTCACGACGCGAAGCAACGTTGGCAGCAGTATGGGTCGGTTGAGCGTGCACGGGGGTCTCTCACCAGTCAGCAAGGACACAAGCCTAGCAGGTTGGCGGGTAAAAGCGACACATCACCGTTGGAAGAAGGGGATGACAGTGGCCGCCGCTTGATCTAAGTTTGATTGATCAGAACATAACAGGGACGTTCACCGATGAAGGGAAGCAGCGGGCTCGACGGCCGGCACAAGCCGATCGGGCGACGACGAGCGATACTATTATGGCTGCTACTGGTGCCGCTGGGGGTGGCGCAGGGCGCTTCGGGGCCACTGTCGCCGTTATCGTTCGTCACCGAAGAATACCCGCCCTACAACTATCAGGATCCGCGAACGGGACAGCTGAAAGGCACCTCGGTGGCACTGCTTGAAGCCATGTTCGAACAGACCGATACCCCGTTCAACCAAGAGGCTATCCTCTATTATCCCTGGGTACGCGGCTACGAACTGGCCCAGGGCGCCCCCAACACGGTGCTGTTTTCAACCACCCGGACGCCCGCCCGCGAGGCGCACTTCAAATGGGTCGGGCCAATTGCCCGTGACCGGGTGGTATTGCTGGCATGGCAAGACGAGACCGCCACTCCCCTGTCGCTGGATGCCGCGATTCGTCAGCGGCTGCGCGTCGCCGTCATCCGCGAAGACATCGGGGCGCACGCCCTGCAGGAGGCCGGCTATCCGGCCGAACTGCTGCGCCCGGCCATCGACAATCACAGCGCCTTGCACATGCTGCGCCGCGGGCGGGTCGATTTATGGGCCTACAGCGATGACGTGGCGCGCTGGATCGCTACCCAGGAAGCCGTTGACCACGAGCGACTAAAGGCGGTGCATACATTAAGCCAGTCTCGCCTATACTTTGCCGTAAACCCGGCCACGGATCCCAGGTTGGTAGAACGACTGCAGCAGGCACTGGATGATGTGCGTGCCCAGCAGACCGCACCAGAGGCTACCCATCATGACGACTAGCCAGTGCCCCCCACGGGGTATCGCGGCCCGGCGACTAGCTTGCCTGGGGGCATTGTGGCTGGCGATGAGCCTGCCGGTCGGCGCGGATACGCTGGTAATCAACACCGAAGACTACCCACCCTTCAACTATGCCGGTAGCCAAGGGGAGATCAAGGGCAGCGCCACCCAGGTCTTGCGTAAGGCGCTGCGCGGGGCGGACATCGACGCGGAATTTCGCCTGCTGCCCTGGGCACGGGCCTACACCGCCGCACGCCTGCGTGAGCAGCACTGCGTCTATTCGACCACCCGCACGGCCGAGCGCGAGGCGCTCTTCCGCTGGGCGGGCCCTCTGGCCATCAACGAGTGGGCCGCGTTCAGCCTTGCCGGGAGCAACATCCAGGCAGATTCGATGGATCAGCTGGCCCGCCTGCGCGTCGGCAGTTTCCGTGAAGACGCCGTCGGTCACTATGTTGAAGCCCGGGGTGTCGAGGTGCTTCGCGCTCGCAACGAGCGCGAAAACCTGGCACGCCTCGAGGCCGGCCTGGTCGATGTCATCGTCACCGGCAAAGCCACCGGCGAGTTTCTGGCCGATGCACAAAACGTGGCGCTGCATCATCTGTTCACGTTCTATCGCGCACCGCTCTACCTGGCCTGCCACCCGAGCGTTGCCAAGCAGCGTGTCGCGCGGCTGCAAAACCACCTTCCACCCGTTGGCGCGTCATACAAGGGGACTTCGCCATGACCAAGCGACCGCTTCCCTTGCGCACCGGCAGCCTGACCTCCAAGCAAGCGCTGCTCACCCTGCTGCTGGCCGTGTTGATCAGCGTGATCGCCGGATGCCTGGAACTGTTCAATCACGCCGCCTCGATGCGTGAGGACGTGGCCCAACGCGTCGAGCAACAGCTGGCGATCGTCAATGGCGCCGCCGCCGAAGCCGCTTTTCAACTCAACCCTGACCTGGCAAACCAGATCGCCTACGGGCTGTTCAGCGATGACGAAATTGCCCAGGTCACCATCCGCGACGATTTCGGCGCCGCACTTGCCGAGTTTGTTCCCGACAGCGCGACCGAGACGAGCTGGCTAAGCCAGCGGCTGTTTGGTGACATGCTGCGCTACCGGGAACCGCTGAACTATTTCGTGGCCGCCGACCTGCCCGAGGCCGAGGTGGGCGAAGTGGAGCTCCGGCTTGATGAGCACAGCCTGACCCAGCAGTTTCTGGCGCGCAGCGTATCGGTGGTAGGTTCAAGCGTGGTGGAAGCTTTTATCCTCAGCCTGCTGATCATTGCCTTTTTTCATTATTTCATTACCCGACCGCTGCTCAAGGTGCATGACGCCATCGTGCATACCGACCCCGAACGCCCCGGCCAATGGGCGAAACCGCAGCTGCACGGTCACCGCCAGGATGAGCTGGGCCATCTGGTCGATAGCCTCGACCACCTGCTGCAGGCCTTCCAAAAGGGCCTGGATCAGCGGGATCAGCTACATCACCTATCGCACAATGACGGGCTGACCGGCGTGGCCAACCGCCGTCATTTCGACCTGTTCTACAAGCAGCAATGGCAACGTACCCAGCACCACGCCCAGCCGCTCTCGGTAATCTTTATCGATATCGATAACTTCAAGGAATTCAATGACCATTACGGCCACGCCATGGGAGATGACACCCTGCGCGCGGTGGCCCAGGTATTGAATCAGTGTATCGACCCCGATCAGGAGCTGCTGGCACGCTACGGAGGGGAGGAGTTTGTCTGCATCTTGCCGGGCAAGGATGAAGCCGCCGCCCTGGACGTTGCCCAGTGCCTGCGCAGGGCAGTGCTCTCGCTGGCGATCCCGCACGCCTACTCGAGCACCCATACCCACCTGACGGCCAGCATGGGCGTCGCCAGCACGTCGAGGCATACTGCCCTCAGCGCAACGGCCCTGCTGGCTCTCGCTGACCAGCACCTCTACCACGCCAAGCAGCGCGGCCGGAACCGTATCGAAGCCCGCCCCAGCACCGTTTGACGGCAGCGACCGCCGGCGAGCAGCTTACAGCCACCAGTGGGCGATGACCGCGGCCAGCCCGACCACCAACGCCGTGATCACCGCCATGCATACGGCACGGTCCAGCCAGCGGTCGAAGACGGCCTTTCTGGACTGCCGCCGCGTGGCACCTTGCCGTGCTTGCCTCGCCATCAGTCGTTACCCTGCATGGGAAACCCCCTCAGTGATTGATGCGCCGATTCACAACGTTGGGCGCCCGACGTAAGCGCTCTTCTTCCCCGAGTTCTTCGGCTTCAAAGGCGTCGGCGCCTACCGGCGTCTCGCCGTAGCGACGGTAGAGCTGGGTCAGCATTGCCTTGCGGTCGGCGCGTAGCTCGCGCACCAGCACGATCACCATGATGTAGAGAATAAAGGTGAACGGCAGCGCCGACAGCACCGCTGCTGACTGCAGCCCGGTCAGCCCGCCCGCCACAATCAGCGTAAAGCAGATCGCCGCGATCAGGACACCCCATATCACACGCTTGTAGAGCGGTGGGTTGATGGAGCCATTATCCGTCATTTGCGCCACGATGTAAGACGCCGAGTCGGCGGAGGTGACCAGAAATATAAAAATCAGCAGGATGGCAATCAGCGACAGCACGCCGGAAAAGGGCATCAGGTCGAACATTTCAAACAGCGCCACGGTGATGTTGTCCTGGGTCGCCGCAGCCAGGCCGATGTCATTGCCGACGATTTCCATGTTGAGCGCGGCACCGCCAAATACCCCGATCCACAGGCAGGCGAGCAGCGGTGGTACCAGCAGCACGCCAAACACATACTCCTTGATGGTGCGTCCACGGGAAACCCGCGCCACAAAGGTGCCGACGAACGGCGACCAGGCGATCACCCAGGCCCAGTAGAAAATGGTCCAGCTACTGGCCCAGTTTTCATCGCTGTACGGTGCGGTACGCAAGCTCATGCCGATAAAGTTCTGCAGATAGTCGCCAATGCCGACCGTGATGGTTTCAAGGATGGCGACGGTGGGGCCGGTAATCAGCACGTAGAGCATCAGGCCGATACACAGGATCATGTTCAGGTTCGACAGGCGTTTGATGCCTTTATCCAGCCCCGACCAGGTCGAGAGCATGTAAGCGCAAAACATCACGAACAGGATGACGAACTGCCACAACCCGTTTTCCGGCAGGCCGAAGACGGCGTTCAAACCGCCGTTCATCTGCAGTACGCCAAGGCCGAGCGAGGTCGCCACCCCCATCACCGTGGCCACGACGGCAAACACGTCGAGCCATGAGGCATAAGGGCGAACCTTGGGGTACTTCGCGGTGACCGATGAGAGCACCGACGAGACCAGCCCCGCCTGGCCTTTACGAAACTGGAAGTAGGCAATGATTAGCCCGACCACCGAAAACGCCGCCCACTGATGGATACCCCAGTTAAAATAGCTGTACTGAATGGCATAGCGTGCGGACGCTGCGGTCTCGGCCTCTCGATCACCGTAGGGCGGGTCGATATAGTGCAGCATCGGCTCGGCCATGCCATAGAACACCAGCCCCACGCCGAAACCGGCGGCCAGCAGCATGCTGATCCAGGAGAAAAAGCTGTAGTTGGGGCGACTGTCTTGGGGCCCCAGGCGCACCTTGCCGTACTTGCTGAGCGCCAGGCCGAACAAGAACACCACAAAGCCAGACACGGAAAACAGATAGAACCAGCCAAACAGCTCGGTAATGGTAGCTAGCGCGGCTTCGGCAGCGCTGCCAAAGCTTTCGGGAAAGGACGCACCGATAACCACCAGGCCAAAGATAATCACCGTCGAGGCGATGAATACCGACTTTCCTCCATGATTCGCCATAAGACACCCTGTCAGATATGCATGGTCCGCAAGTCACTTGCGCCGGATGAAAAGCCTAACACCTGCCTGGCCGCACTGCATGCAACGCTGATTTATCGCCCTCCTGAACTCTCCCAAGCCGACGCGTTCAAAGGGGCATACCGATTGAGGAGGCATCAATGCCACAGATGAATCGAGATCAACGTAACGCCGCCTGGCAGGCCGCCCATCAGTTTCGTGCCCGCGCGACCCGAACCCAGCCCAATGGCGTCATGGGCAGCCTGAAACTGCTGTTTACCTGGCTGGCGTTTGGCCTGCTGATGATCGTCGGCGTGGTGCTTGGCCTGTTTTTCCTGCTGGTCGGCTGGGCCATGATGCCGTTCGTCCGCCACAAGATGAAAAAACGCATGGAGCAAATGCGCGCGCAACAGGCGCAGGACATTGGCGGCAGCCGGTCGGCGTCATCGGCGGAGCGCGGTCGTCACGATGTCCTCGAGGGCCAGTACGAAATCAAGAACGAAGCAGCCGACAGAACGCCCAACGACAGGTCGTGATGCCTGAGTCAGCCAATGACCCCGCCGCGTCCATCACAGCGGCGCGTGAAGCCAGATAAAGGCGGCCGCCAGCGTCAACGGCATCACCACCAGGCTGCCCAGGTTGCCGATCAGTACGATGGACGCCACCTTCTGTGGCGCCAGCCGATACTGCTCGGCGACCAGGTAATTGAGTACCGCAGGCGGCAGCGCGCCGAATACCAGTAACACGGCTGCCTGCAGGCTATTCAGCGGCAGCAGCACGATCAGCGGCAAGGCAATCAGCAGCCCCGACAGCGGGCACAGTACGGCGCCGAGCAGGCCGGTGCGCCAGTCGCTGAAATCGATATCGAGCAGCCGCACCCCGAGTGCAAACAGCATTAGCGGAATACATACGCCACCCAGCATGTTCATGGCCTCGAGCAGCCACACCGGCAGCGGCAGCCCGCTGACGTTGATGGCCAGGCCCGCCAGGCTCGCGGCGACAATGGGCATGCGCAGCAAACGCCACAGCGACGTGCGCGGGTCGAGCATGTAGAGACCCACCGAAAAATGCAGCAGCATTTCGACGATAAATACCACCACCGCCGCCGGCAGCGCTGCCTCGCCAAATGCCAGCACCAGCAGGGGAACCCCCATGTTGCCGGAGTTGTTGAACATCATCGGGGGGAGAAAGGTCTTGATGTCCAGGCGCAGCCAGCGGGCGACCGGCCATAACAGTACGCCCGACCCCAACACCACCGCCACGGCAGCGCCGGCCAGCCAGGCATAATCGGCCAGCGGCGCCTGTCGGTCGGCCAGCACGGCAAAGACCAGCAGCGGGACGAACAGCTCCATGTTCAGGGTGTTCAGGCTGCGAATATCCGGCGTGCGAAACCGCCCGTACGCCGCCCCCGCCCCGGCGATCAGAAAAACGGGCAGCAGCGTGCCGATAATATTGCCGATCATGGCGTTCTCTTTCCCTGCCAATCATTGTCCATTAGATGCCCCTGCGCGCCATCAAGGCTCAAGAAAGCGCTGCCATAGCGCCATGACGGCGTTGCGATGGGCCTCATAGTCTGCGGCCTGCCCCTCCGCCTTATCGCCGGTCAGCGCCGCCCGGTGCGTGCGGCTGCGATACGCCAGATACGCCTCGCGCAGGCGCTCCGCCTCCTCCTGGGGTAAGTGCCCACTGTCAGCCAAGGTCTCTAGAATGCGGATATTGTCAGGGTAGGTCAGCAGCGCCGGGGTCTGGTTAGCAAGGGCTAACACCGCGTACTGACAGAGAAATTCGATATCCACCATGCCGCCGGCATCGTGCTTGAGATTGAAGCGATCGCCCGCCTGCCTGGAAGCCAGGTGGTCGCGCATCTTGTGGCGCATCTTGACCACGTCATCGCGCAGCGCCGCGGTGTCCCGCTCAGCCCCGAGAATCTCGCCGCGCAGCTGCTCAAACTTGTCCGCCAGCGTCTCGCTACCCGCGACCACCCGCGCGCGAACCAGCGCCTGATGCTCCCAGGTCCAGGCATGCTGACGCTGATAGTCGGCAAAGGCGGACAGCGAAGTGACCAGAAGGCCCGAATTCCCCGAGGGCCGCAGCCGCATATCCACTTCGTAGAGGCTGCCTGTGGGAGTGACCGCCGTCAGCAAATGAATAATGCGCTGGCCCAGACGGGTGAAAAATACCGGCGTATCGATGGGTCGCGGCCCGTCGGTGGCCCCCTGCCCATCGCTGTCGTGGAGAAACACCAGGTCCAGGTCGGACCCGTAACCGAGTTCGATGCCACCCAGCTTGCCGTAGCCGACAATCAGGAACGCCGGCTCCCGCGCGTTACAGCCACTCGGCACACCATGCTTGGCGGTAATATGCTTCCACGCCATCGCCAGTACGGCATCCAGGATCACTTCGGCGATATAGGTTAAGTAATCGCTTACTTTCATCAAATGCCGGGTTCCGGCGATATCCGAGGCCGCCACGTGCAGCATCTGGGCGTGCTTGAATACCCGCAACGCCTCCAGCTGTGCTTCCTCGTCGTCTTCGGGCAGGCGATTCAACGTCTGGCGCAGCTCGTCCGCCAGACGCGCCTTGTCGGCCGGCGTATAGAGCGTGTCCGGGGTCAGCAGCTCATCCAGGAGGATCGGGTAGCGAGCCAGCTGCTCGGCGATCCAGGGACTGGACGCGCACAGCCGCATGAGGTGCTCGAGGGCGTGGGGATTTTCGCGCAGCAGGGCCAGATACGCGGTGCGCCGCAGCACGGCCTCGATCAGCGGCTGAACGCGCGCCAACGCGGTGTCCGGCGTGTCGTTGTCGGCCACGGCATCCAACAGCATGGGCATCAAGGCATCGAGACGCTCGAAGCCGATACGCTGCATGCTCTGTACCTGACGCGAATGGTAAAGGCGAGAGAGTCGGGTGAGGGTCTTGTCCGGCGCCTCGAAGCCCGCCTGCTCAAGGCGGGCCAAGGCGTCATCCTCCTCCAGCTCGCCGCGCCATAGCAGCCGCCACTGTTCGAGCCCCGGGGTCTGCTCGTCGTTTGTGTTTTCCACTTCGTCTTCGGGTTCGGCGATCACCGCGTCAAAATGCCGACGCACGCGCTCCCGCACCTCGTCCAGCTGATGCATGAGGCTCGGCCAGTCCTCGTGGCCCATGGCAAACGCGACCCTTTCGCGGTCGGGGTCGTCGCTGGGCAAGGTTTGTGTCTGGCGGTCTTCCAGGGCCTGCAGCACGTGTTCGATATCGCGCAGAAAGGCATAGTCGGGCAGCAGGTCGTCGACCACTTCCTGGGGCAATAGCCCCAGCGCCGGCAGTCGGTTCAGCGCCGTCTGCAACGAGGCCACCTGCAGTTCGGTGTCGCGCCCGCCGCGAATCAGTTGAAACGCCTGCACCACAAACTCGACCTCGCGGATCCCGCCGGGCCCCAGCTTGATGTTGTGCTGCATGCCCTTGCGCTTGACCTCACGGTTGATCATCGCCTTGAGCTCGCGCAGCGACTCGATCGCCCCGAAATCGAGATAACGGCGGTAGACAAAGGGCCGCAGACTGGCCAGCAACTCCGCCCCCGCCGACACGTCCCCGGCGACGGGCCGCGCCTTGAGCATGGCATAGCGCTCCCACTCGCGCCCCTGATCCTGGTAGTAGCTGGAGAGCATGGCAAAGCTGCCTACCAAGGGGCCGCCGTCGCCCAAGGGACGCAGGCGCATGTCCACACGAAAAACAAACCCATCGGCGGTCATGGCATCCAGCGCGGCGATCAATTTCTGGCCAAGCTTGGTGAAATATTCCTGATGCTCCAGCGGCTTGCGGCCGCCTTGGGTTTCCCCCTTCTCGGCAAACGCAAAGATCAGGTCAATATCCGACGATAGATTGAGCTCGCCGGCCCCTAGCTTGCCCATGCCCAGCACCACCAGACGCTGGGGGTCGCCGTCGCGCGTTGGCGCCGGCAGCCCCCAGCGCGGCGTATAAAACTGCTCGAGCCAACCAAGCGCCGCCTCAAGACAGATTTCAGCCAGCTGCGACACCGCACGGGCGGTATCCCACATGGTGTAGCCCGGCGGCCGATTGAGGTCGCGCCACACGATGCCCAGCATGCGGGCCTGGCGAAAGCGGCGAAGGGCGCGGTGCATGGCGTCTTCGTCGTCGGCACTGTCCAGCGCATCGGCCAGCAGTTGTGTCTGGTCGTCTCGACCCGGCGTGGCATCCAGCTCGCCGCCACTGTCGAGCGTCGCCAGCCAGTCGGGATGGCGGATGAGCGTATCAACGGCAAAACTGGAAATCGCCAGCACGCGTAACAGGGCGGCACGCCGCTCTGTCGAAAGGCCTGACCAGTCGGCTAGGGGCGATGGCTGGCCGGTCATGTCGGCCATGTCGTCGGCCTGGTTCAGGGCCTCGCACAGGCGCTGCCATGCCTGCCCGGCCACGGGCTGAAGCGCTTGGGATAAGGTATCGAACGGTGGGAACGCTTCATTGGGTTGCATAATGCCCTCGCTGCCCTGAAGCCAGCCTTGGCGGCTAGCCGATGAATTTTTGCCAGCCTAACAGCCCCCAGGTGAGCCCCGCGAGTATCAGCGACAGCATCACCGCCGCCGAGCCAATGTCCTTGGCACGCCCGGAGAGTTCGTGGTGCTCGGTGCCGATGCGATCCACCACGTTTTCAATCGCACTGTTGAGGAGCTCGACGATCAGTACGAAAAAACAGCTGCCCACCAACAGCAGCCAGCTTACCGGCCCATCGCCTATCCACCACGCCAGCGGCAGCAGGATGGCGGTAATGGTGACCTCTTGACGAAACGCGGCTTCGTTACGAAACGCCGCTTTCAATCCCTTCATGGAATAGCGCGTGGAATGCGCCAGGTGCGCCAAGCCGGTATGCCCAGGTTTCATCGCGATTGCCTCAAAGTCACGTCGTTAATTGGCGAGTATCAGGGTATCCAGATCCTTCGTCAGCGGATCCAGCACCTGCGACCAGTTCAAGTAGGGCGTACTGGCATTGCCGTTGACCAGTACACTGAAAACGCCCCAGCGGCCCTGCGCCGTCCGGAAGTAGCCGGCGGCCGCGCGCACCGCAAACGGCTCGTTCAAGGTACCGGTTTTTAGCATGACGTTGTGTTGAAAGGTATCCGAACCGCGGCGAATAAAGCGCATCACGCCGTTGGCCGGGGACTGAAAGGCGGCGATGAAGCTCGGAAACAGCGCACTTTCATGGAACATGTCGGTCAGCATCACGTTGATGCCGTGGGCCGAGGTGCGGTTCTCGGTGGTCAAGCCGCTTCCGCTGTACAGCGTCAAGGGCCCATGCCCCGGCAGCGTCCGGGCATACTGCTCGAGCGCCAGGCCCGCCTGGCGAAGCTGAGCCTGGGGGGATTCCACCAGATCGAGGGCCAATACATCGGCCATGTAGTTATTCGAGTAGTTCATGATCCGCAGCAGCAGCTCCTGAAGCGGCTTGCTGTCCACGGCCGCCAGCCGCTGCGCATCGCCCGGCGGACGCATCGAACTCAGTCGCCAGCCGTCGCGTACCGTAATCCCCGCCTGACGCAGCATGCCCAGCAGCACCTCGGCGGTCAGCTCGGCGGCATCCCCCGCGCCGCGGTAGACGTCGCGGGGATAGGCATTGGTCGATATCTGTCCGCTCAGCCGCAGCACATCACCGTCGGCGGTGGTGATACGTTCGGCGTTCAGCCGGGTGCCGCTGTTATCGGGCTTGGTGATCACCTGGTTATCCACCGTAACCTGCAACGCCTGGCCGTCGCACAGCGAGATGCGCGCCGGCGCCCCGGGCGCCGAGGCCGGTGCCACGTTGGCGCACCAGCTGCCGAAATTGACGCCGGCCGAGGATAGCGGCGCGCTGTAGGCATTGGCCACCCGCGTCTGGGCATCGCAGCGGTCTGTGGTTATGCACTCGACGGGGCCAAAGCGCCACTGATTGACGACCAGTGCGCCCTCCACCTGGCGCACGCCGGCTTGCTGAAGGCGCTGCACCAGACGCCAGATGTCCTCGGTGGTCAATCCCGGGTCACCGCCGCCTTCGAAAATCAGATCGCCGCTTAGAACGCCATTTGTCACGTTCCCCGGGCTGACCAGTTGGCTGGTAAACCGATGCTGAGGTCCATAACGCTGTAACGCCGCGGCGGACAGGTAGGCCTTGGTAACCGATGCCGGCGACAGCTGACGGGTCGGCTCGATGCTCGCCAGCGGTGCCGCGTCTGCATCAACACCGAGCAGGCGAGCCTCGGCGCTGATCGCAAAGCCCTTGTCCTGCAGCTGCGCCACACGGCTGAAGTCTGCCCACAGCGGGCCGCTTAAAAGCAAGCTCATGACGCCGATGGCCGACCGCCACCCCCAGTGTCTTTTGCCACAACGCTGCCAGCCAACGCGGAACATCCGCTTCTCCTTAATGCACGCTCATTTTCGAAAACACCTGGAGCATTACCACGCCGGTGACGATCAGGCCAATACCCACCAGCGCCGGGGCGTCCGGCTTTTCGCCAAATACCACCATGCCCACCAGCGTCACCAGCACAATACCCAGGCCCGCCCAGATGGCGTAAGTGATGCCCACGGGCAGGGTGCGCAGCACCAGACTCAACAGGTAGAACGCCACGCCATAACCGCCGACCACAAGAAGGCTGGGCAGCGGCCGGGTAAACCCTGCGGAGGCTTTCAATGCGCTGGTGGCAACCACCTCGGCAATGATGGCCAATACCAGATAGACAAATGTCATTCGGACTCCAAGGCCACGCGCAGCCGCCATAAGGCCTGGCCGCTCTGGTGATACTTGGCCTCGAACGGCGTCAGATAATCACCGTCGGGCACCCACTCGCTTATCTCGGCCTGACGGCCGGTCACCTGAGCGGCGGCCAGCGCGAACTCGTCGATATACAGCCGCCAGTTTGAACGCACTTCAATCAGGCCACCCAACGCCAACAGTGTGGGGAATACCGGGTGCCCATGCCAGCGCATTTTCAAATGCGAGGCCTTGGGGTAAGGATTAGGATATAGCAAATAGTGGCGTTCCGGTGCCCAGCCGGCCAGATGGGCCAGGCGCCAGAAATCCACCAGATCGGCGCGCACCAGCCGGGCATTGGCTGGGAGCTCACCGTGGGATCGCGTCAGCCGATCATCGCTGCGGTCGACCCCGATCACCGCATGATCCGGGAACTGCTCAGCCAGCCGCCTGGTCGATAGTCCCACGCCGCAACCGGCATCCAGGATCAACCGGCCCGGCTGGGCCACGTGCCACTCGGCCACCGCGTCGAACGCACGCTGGGTGTGCGCGGCAATCGGTTTGCGTAGCGGATGCGCCAGACTGCGGCTGACTCGGCGGGCTAGATCGTGATGGGGGCCCGACTGATTGGTGGTAACGGGGCGTGAAGATTGCTGCATAGTGTCTCTCTATCATGTCACGCTTGACGCTTGAGCGCTTCGAAAGCCAACTTGGGCGCGTTGGCAGCCGACGCGAATCAATCATTCAAAAAATGTGATTCTATCAGTCCGGCGCGCTCGCGGCATGACGCCGCTGTACCCCCGGTGATATGATCACTGGCGATCATGCGTATAGTGTCATACTTATTAAGTGCAAAGCGGCGGGTGTAACCTTCATCTGGTCATTGGGCGTTGGCAGTCATCGTCCGTTACACCCAGCGTTACGCGATGCCAATAACTGTTATTTAAACCACCGCACCACGAGGAACCCGGCTTGTCTCACTTACCGGTGATTGTCGGCATGGGCGGCATCAACTCCGCCGGCAGAACCTCGGGCCATCAGGCCTTCCGCCGCACTGTGCTTGATGCGCTCTCCGCCGACCAGCAACGCCAGACATTGGAAAGCCTCGCGACCTTGATGCGCTTGGCTTCGCCCTCCTCACAGGGATGGCACGACAGCGCAGGGCAGCCTCTGGCCGCACCGGCGGCGTCGTTACGCGAGCAAATCCTTAACCATACGTTGATTCGGCGCAACGAAGACCCGCGCTTCAGCGCGCCGGGGCTTCCGGCCAACCGCCAGGTGAACATGCAGCTGGACGAAACGCTGCGCTTCAAGCTGCGGCGCCGGCAGTTGCCCGACCACCTTCCCAGCCACTGGGAGGTTCGCGAGATCGACGCGCGAATGGTCGAGGTCATCGTGCCCGCCGGGACGCTGGAAGCCTTGCTGCCCGATGCGCAAACGCCCAAGGTGCGCGCCGCCGCGCAGCTGCCTACCGGGTTCGACCCCACCGCGCTGTATCGCAGCGTGCACCACCCCCGCGGGCTGGCCATGACGGTATTCGGTGCCAGCGACTGCCTGGGCGCCAGCGGCCTGTCCTGGGAACACCTGCGCCAGCAGCTCAACCCCGATCACATTGCCGTTTATGCAGGCAACTCCATCGGCCAGTTGGACGACCAGGGCTGGGGTGGGCTGCTGAAAAGCCTGGTGAGCGGGCAGCGCGCCACCTCCAAGCAGATGCCGCTGGGTTACGGCCAGATGCCCGCTGACTTCCTGAACGCTTACGTGCTGGGCAGCGTCGGCAGTACCGGCGCCGCGCTCGGGGCCTGCGCGAGCTTTCTCTATAACCTGCGGCTGGGCATCGACGACATCCGCGCCGGCCGCCGCCGCGTAGTGATGGTCGGCACGGCGGATGCCCCCATTACCCCCGAGATTATCGAGGGCTTCCGCGCCATGGGGGCGCTTGCCGATGATGCCAGCCTGAAGGCGCTCGACACCCTGGAACTCCTCACGGACGCGGATTACCAGCGCGCCTGCCGTCCCTTTGCCCGCAACTGCGGCTTTACCATGGCAGAGGCCAGCCAGTTCGTGCTGCTGATGGATGATGCCCTGGCGCTTGAGGTAGGCGCCGATATTCTGGGTGCCGTGCCGGACGTGTTCGTCAACGCCGATGGTTTCAAGCGCTCGATTTCGGCGCCGGGTATCGGCAACTATATTACCCTGGGCAAGTCGGCATCCCTGGTGCGCAACATGCTCGGCGATCAGGCGCTGAAATCGCGAAGCTTCCTGCATGCCCACGGGACGAGCACGCCCAAGAACCGCATTACCGAATCCCACGTCTTCGACGAGATTGCTCGCGCTAACGGCATCGACGACTGGCCGGTAGTGGCCATCAAGGCGTTCATCGGCCATTCCCAAGGGAGCGCTGCCGGCGACCAACTGGTGAGTGCGCTGGGTAGCTTTGCTCACCAGTTGCTCCCCGGCATACCCACGCTGGATGCGGTGGCCGATGACGTTTACGCCGACCGCCTGCGGTTCTCGACGGCCGCGCAGCCGTTCAACGCCGATGCCGCCTTCGTCAACGCCAAGGGGTTCGGCGGCAACAACGCCACGGGGGTGGTGCTATCGCCCGCCGTGACCGAGCGCCTGCTGATCCAGCGCCATGGGGCGGCCGCCATTCGCGCCTGGAAAACCCGTCGGGAAAGTGTGCGCGAGAACGCGGCGGCGTATCTCGCACAGTCCGACCAGGGCCACTACGCCCCTCGCTACCAGTTTGGCGAGGCGGTGCTCGAAGGCCCTGAGCTGGATATTCAGGCGGATCGGATTCACATTCCCGGCTACGCCCAGGCGGTATCGCTTCAAAGCGATAACCCGTTTGGCCGCCTTGACGATGAGGCGTCGACGCCATGACCGGTCATCGCGAGACTATTGCCGTCTACCCCGGCACCTTCGACCCTATCACCAACGGCCACTTCGACCTGATCGAGCGCGGTGCGCGCATGTTCGACAGGGTCGTCATTGCCGTCGCGGCAAGCCCGGGCAAACGTCCAAACCTGGACCTGCCGACCCGCATCGAACTGGTGCAGGCGGTCTGCGCCCCGCTGCCCAACGTCAAGGTGATCGGCTTTTCCACGCTGCTGACCACCATGATGCACGAGCAGGGCGCCACCATTATCCTGCGCGGCCTGCGTGCGGTGTCCGACTTTGAATATGAGCTGCAGCTGGCCAACATGAACCGTGCCCAGAACCCGGAGCTCGAAAGCGTTTTTCTCACCCCGGCGGTGGAAAACTCGTATATTTCCTCCACCATCGTGCGCGAAATCGCCAAGCTGGGCGGCGATGTCTCGCCCCTGGTTCACCCTCAGGTCGCAGAGACGCTGCGTAAGCACTACACTACGCCACCTGGCACCTAGACTCTGAAACGGTGGCGAGCGATGGGCTGTCAAATGATCGGCGACCCATTGCACCCCGTCCTTCGCGAGGTATACCCATGGCCTTAATGATTACCGACGAATGCATCAACTGCGACGTCTGTGAGCCGGAATGTCCCAACGATGCCATCTCGCCCGGCGAAGAGATCTATGTCATCGACCCCAACCTGTGCACCGAGTGCGTCGGCCACTTCGACGAACCCCAGTGCCAGCAGGTCTGCCCGGTCGACTGCATCCCCCTTGACCCGGAACGGCCGGAAACGCACGACGAGCTGCTCAAGAAGTACCGTATCATCACGGCTGCCTAGACCTGATGCGGATCTGGGCCCTCGCCTGGCCAATCATCATCTCCAACATTACCGTCCCGCTGCTGGGGCTGGTGGACACGGCAGTGGTCGGCCACCTGCCCGATTCACGTTACCTGGCCGCCGTCACCCTCGGCGCCACGCTGTTCAGCTTTCTGTATTGGGGGTTTGGCTTTCTGCGCATGGGCACCACGGGTCTGGTGGCCCAGGCAGTCGGCCGCGAAAGCGACAGCGACGTGCGCAACCTGCTGGGCCAGTCGCTTATCCTGGCCGTGGTGATCGGCAGCCTGCTGATCATCTTCGCCTCGCCGATCGTCTCCCTGGGCCTCTGGCTGCTCGACGGTAGCGAGGCCGCGACAGCGCTGGCCGAACGCTACGCCGAAATTCGCCTCTGGTCGGCCCCCGCCGTACTCGCCAACTACACCATTCTGGGCTGGTTCCTCGGCCAGCAAAATGCCCGGGTCACCTTGATGATTCTGGTGCTGACCAACAGCGTCAATATCGTGCTGGATGTCTGGTTCGTGATGGGCCTGGGCCTGACCAGCGATGGGGTGGCCTGGGCCAGCGTGATTGCCGACTATAGCGCCCTGCTGTTTGGCGGCGTTCTGGTTCTGCGTCAGCTCGGCACCCTCGACGGCCACTTTTTACGCAGCCGCCTGTGGGTGCTCTCGGCGTACGCGGCGCTTTTTAACGTCAACGCCAATCTGTTTATTCGCACCCTTGGGCTGCTGTTTGCCATGGCATTCTTCACCGCCCAGGGAGCCCGCCAGGGAGATACCACTCTCGCCGCCAACGCCGTACTGCTGCAGTTCATCATGCTCACCAGCTATGCGTTGGACGGCTTTGCTCACGCGGCAGAATCGCTCGTCGGGCGAGCCTATGGGCGGCGCGACTGGCAGGCGTTTGCCGCCACCGTCAAGGCAGCGGCACGTTTTTCGTGGTGGACGGCTGCCGGGGCCGCCTTGGCGTTTGCCCTTGGCGGCAATGGCTTGATCGCCCTGCTCACCGGCCTTGAAGAGGTTCGCGATACCGCCGCGGTCTACCTGCCGTGGATGGTTGCGATGCCGCTGATCGCGGTATGGAGCTATTTACTGGATGGGGTGTTCATCGGCACGACCGCCATTGCCGCCATGCGCAACAGCATCTTTATTGGCCTGGCGGTTTATCTGCCCGCCTGGTGGCTGACCCAGGCGATGGGCAATCATGGGCTATGGCTTGCCTTTACGCTGTTTACCTGCGTACGTTCGGCTGTCCTGATAGGCTATTACCGACATTACCGCCGCGCCTACTGGCGTTGATAATACATACGTCAAATCCCGCTCGAGTAATGAAAAAGCCCACTCGGCCCCGTATATTAGGTGAGCACTTTTCCTAATAATGAATAAAGCGAGCCAGCCATGCTGAAGATGATTTCCAAACCGGCAGTGAAGATGGTCGAGCGCTATCTTCCCGATCCGTACATTTTTGTCCTGCTCCTCACCCTGATCGCCGCCATTGCGGCCATCGCCATCGAACGCCAGACACCGCTGGCCGTGCTGCGCTTCTGGGGTGACGGCTTCTGGGGGCTTTTGACCTTCTCCATGCAGATGCTGCTGGTACTGGTTACCGGCTTCATGCTGGCCAGCTCCCCGCCGGTCAAGCGCCTGCTGCAACGCCTCGCCAGCACCGCCAAGACCCCCGGCGGCGCCATTATCCTGGTGACCCTGGTGTCGCTCACCGCGAGCTGGATCAACTGGGGCTTTGGGCTGGTCGTCGGGGCGCTGTTTGCCAAGGAACTGGCGCGCTTGATCCGCGTCGACTATCGCCTGCTGGTGGCCAGCGCCTATTCGGGCTTTGTGGTCTGGCACGGCGGGCTCGCCGGGTCGATTCCGCTGACTATCGCCACCGAGGGCCACTTTGCCGCCGATGACATCGGCGTCATCGGCACCGGTTCCACGGTATTTGCCTTTTTTAACCTGGCCATCGTGGCGTGCCTGTTTATTTCGATTCCGCTGGTCAACCGACTGATGCTGCCGGACGAAAAAGACAGCGTGTATGTCGATACCAAATTGCTCGACGATGAACCCGACACCAAGGGCCGTATCACCCGCCCCGCAGAAAAACTGGAAAACAGCACGACGCTGGCATGGCTGGTGGGTATCCCGGGGGTGTTGTTCCTGATCGATCATTTCCTGTTGCGCGGCGGCGGCCTGAACCTGAACGTCGTCAACTTTCTGTTCCTGTTCCTCGCCATTGTCTTTCACCGCACGCCGAGGAGCCTGCTCAACAGTCTGCACGAAGCCATCAAGGGCGGCGCCGGGATCGTCATCCAGTTTCCGTTCTATGCCGGCATCATGGCCATCATGGTGGAGTCGGGCCTGGCCCTGAGCATGTCGGAATGGCTGATATCGTTCGCCACCGAAACCTCGCTGCCGTTCTGGTCATTCATCAGCGCCGGGATTGTGAATCTGTTTGTACCGTCCGGTGGCGGCCAGTGGGCCGTTCAGGCGCCGGTCATGCTGCCCGCCGCGGAAGCCTTGGGGGTGGATATTTCCCGGGTCGCCATGGCCGTTGCCTGGGGTGACGCCTGGACAAACCTGCTGCAGCCCTTCTGGGCATTGCCGGTACTCGCTATCGCCGGCCTGAAAGCCAAGGACATCATGGGCTTTTGCCTGATACAGCTATTGATTACCGGCGTTATCATCTCGGTAGGGCTGGTGTGGTTCTAAGCCGCCGCCATGTTCCGGCGCCTGCCAGGTGGGCAGGCGCCGGCCCTGAAAATCGCGACTGAAGATAGGGTTAAGCCCATGTCGGATACCTCATTGACCGCGCTGACCGGTCAGCACGAACTGTCCATGACCGTCCTGATGACGCCCGATATGGCGAACTTCAGCGGTAAGGTTCATGGCGGTGCCATTCTCAAGAAACTCGATGAAGTGGCCTATGCCTGCGCCAGCCGCTACTCGGGCCACTACGTAGTCACGCTGTCGGTCGACCAGGTGCTCTTCAAGCAGCCTATACACGTAGGCGAACTGGTGACCTTTCTGGCCAGCGTCAATCATGTCGGCCGCTCGTCGATGGAAATCGGCATCAAGGTCGTCGCCGAAGATATTCGCGACAAGCTGATTCGCCACACCAATAGCTGCTACCTCACCATGGTTGCCGTGAATTCCGATGGCAAGCCCGCCCATGTGCCACCGCTTTCCTTGGCAACGCCTTTGCAGCAGCTACGCTTTGAGAAAGCGGCGCTGCGCAAGAAGATGCGTAAACAGGCCGAACGCGAGGAACAGCTCACCCAAGAGCAGCATCACTCGCAGACACCCTCATGACCACCGTCCGGGTCGGCAACCCTGCCACCTCATGTCCAAGGAGTTTTCATGCCTGCCAGGGAGCGCTCCCCCCACCTGCCCAGAGGCGTTGAGTACGCGCATATCGGCTGGGACTTTTTTATCCTGGCGGCCGTCATCATCAACCTTGGTTTGCTGTTATTCGACTCGCTGTTTCTGCTGGGCCCGATCAGCCAGGCCATCGAAGGGATGTCGCCGGGCTTCCACAGCTTCTACGACTCGGCGATACACCGCCGCTTCATCACCATCGACCTGTTTTTTGTCGGTATTTTTATCGCCGACGTGCTGCTGGGCTGGGCCGTAGCCATTGCCGAGCGCCGCTACCACCGCTGGTTTTTCTATCCCTTCGTGCACTGGTACGACGTGCTGGGCTGCATCCCGCTGAGCGGCTTTCGCTGGCTGCGCATTTTGCGCGTTATCTCGCTGCTGCATCGACTGCATCGCCTGCGGCTTATTCGCATCGAAAACTGGTCGACTTATCAGTTCCTGGCCAAATATTACGATATTCTTCTGGAGGAACTGTCCGACCGTATCGCCTTGCGCCTGCTGGGTAACGTCCAGCACCAGATTCGCGCCAGCGACTCCTTGACCGAGCGGGTGATCGATCGTGTGGTCATGCCCCGCAAACAGCAACTTATCCAGGAAATCGCCCAGCGGCTGGAAACCTCGGTGGGCACTGCCTATCAGCACAACCGGCAGGCTATCATGGCGGCCATCAGCGACCTGGTCGGCCGCACGCTTCGCGAAAGCCCTGAAATCCAGCGGTTGCGCCGCCTTCCCATGGGCGAGTCTGCCACCAGCGCCATGGAAGCCTCGTTAAGCGGCGTCGCGCAGCGGATGGTCGACGAGGTGGCGCTGGGGATTCACTCCCCAGAGTTTCGCAAGCTCGTTGAGGGCGCTGCGGAAAATGGCTTTGACAGCTGGCTGACCGTTGACGAAGGCAGCGATAAGGTCACCGAACAGGTGCTCTTTGACGTGCTGGAAATGCTCAAGGAACAGGTGAATCGCCAGCGCTGGAAGGATCGCTACGACTAGCCGTGCCGCTCTCAACGAGCAGCCAGGATCCAATGAATCGTCGGCGAGGCATGATCTTCAACGCCTTACAGCCACGGCCAGGAGAAGCAGCGAAGGGTTAAAACGCAGCGGGCCGGCGCACAAGGCCGGCCCGTTGTAACACGTGTTGCTTAGCTGGCAGCGTCTTGAACGGCTTCTCCGCCCTGCTCGATATCCTGGCCGGCACCGCTGATGGTGTTGCAGCCCGCAAGTGCGCCCGCTGACAGTAAAAGAATAAAGCTCATGGCGAGTAGTTTTTTCATCATGTTCTCCTTAACAAGTCATTCAATATCCAGGATGCTTCAACTCAGCATGTACGAGTGAAGTCACTTTAGCGTAACAGTGTTTTGTCAATTTCGCCTACTTTACGGGTAGGCACTATCGGCGTTAAACCAAGGAGTCGCCTGATGGCCCTTTTCGAGCTTGATGACCGCCTGGCCGGCGATACGTTGCTGCTTTGCGACTTGCCGCTGTGCCGGGCACTGCTGATGCGCGACGCGCGTTACCCCTGGGTGGTGCTGGTACCACGGCGTGCGGCACTGAGCGAGGTATTTGAACTGTCTGACAGCGAGCAACTGCAACTATGGCGGGAAGCCAGCCAGTTGGGCCAGGCGATGAAAACGGCTTTCGGCGGTGACAAGCTCAACATCGCAACGCTTGGCAACGTGGTCAGTCAGCTGCATATGCACGTGGTGATCCGCCGCCACGACGACGCTGCCTGGCCGGCACCCGTCTGGGGGCATGGCACGCCCGAGGCTTATTCACCCGGCGAGGAGCACGCCATGCAAGCGCGCCTGAGCGAACTGATAGCGGCGCTCGAGATGACCCCTTAGCGATTCCCGGTCAGGGGGTTGCTCGTTGAGGTTGGCGGCTCTCCCAATACGGGATCCCCCGCAGGCTGAGAAGCCCCGGCAGCCCAGAGCGAGACGCCCAGGGCGACGATCACGATGCCGCCCGCCAGTGCTAGCCAGCCGGCCGCTCGCTGGGCACGTTGCAGGGTAGCGCCTTGCCTCGCCAGTCGGCGTCGCGCCCAGTTCCGCGCCACAACGCTGGCCAGGGCAAGCACTGACACCGTCAGCCCGGTGCCGAGAGACATCGCGGCCACAGCCGCCACACCCATCGTAAACTGACCCAGCAGGCCCGCAGCGCCAAGCATCAGGACGGCGCCGCTACACGGTCGCATGCCGATGGCGCCAACGGTCATCAGCGCCGTGCGCCAATCCAGCGACTGATGGGGCGTCACATGATGCCCACCACAGCAGGCGTGGTCGTGGTCGTGGTCGTGGTCGTGGTCGTGGTCGTGGTCGTGGTCATTCGCAGCATAGGCACGACGCAGTTGGCCGGTGGCCCGCCAGCAAAGCCATGCCCCCAGGGCAGCCACGAGCAGAAAGCTGGCGTATTCCACCCAGACCACACTGCCCATCGCCTGACGCGTTACCCAGCCAAGGCCGTAAACCAGCACGCCGACCAGGACAATGGCGGTCAGCCCCTGAAGCAGCGCTGCCGCAAACGAGAGGCCAAGCGCCCGGCCGATGGCACCGCCGTGGGACATCAGAAACGTCGCCAGCACCGCTTTACCGTGGCCGGGGCCCGCCGCGTGAAACACCCCGTAGCCAAAGCTCACGCCCAGCAGCGCCGCCCACGTCGTCGTCGCGGACTCCCGGGACAGCGCGGTAAGCGCCAGGGTCAGCTCGCGATGCAGCTCCCGCTGCCAGCCAAGCAGGGTATAGCTCAACGACGTCAAACCGCCTTGCCAAAACGCATAATAGGCGACGCCGAGCATGCCGAGCGCCAGCAGGCACAGCCAGCCCCAGGGAAAACGCCGCGCCATCATGGACACACCACCTGGCCGGTTTCGGCGAAGTAGCGCCCAAGGCCGGGCTCACCGCTTTCGTCCACATCCAGACGGGACGCGGCCAGAACCCGCTCAGGATCCGGATCCGCCGGCAGCACGGCGAGCTCGCATTCGGGCATACCGCGCAGCACCAGCGCATCGTCTAGTGGCTTTTCGTCCTCGGCGGCGTGCACCACTTCAAGGTAATAGGTCGGATCATAGACCTGATACTCAAGGGTGCTGCCGTCAAGCAACGGAGTATCAGCAAGCGGCAGGATAAAGATAAAGGTCAGCCGTCCGTCGCGCTGCATCGCGGTGTATTCGCTTACCTCGCCCAGTGGCTGCGGCTCGCCATCAACACGCACGCGGGTAAAATACCCTTGGCCGGCGAGGTTGTTGCGTATTTCTCCCCCCAGTTGATCCAGCCCCTCGTCCAGCGTCGCGCCTTCCACCCGATTCAGCTCATCGAACACCACCAGGCTGTAGAACGGATCCATTTGCCAAGTCTGGTGCAGGCCGGTTACCCGGCCCTGATCATCGGTGATGAGGCGCACCTTGATATCGATCCACCCGTGGGGATGGGCCAGGGCACTCACGCTGACCAACAGCGCCAGGATACCGACAAGCCCCGCTCGGCTGCGTGCCAGCCAGCGATTGACGCACCTCATGGGGCCAGCCCCAGACGCGATTGAAGCGCCACCAGCCAGGGATCCAGTCGAATAGGCGGCATCGGCTGACCGCCCCGCCACGCCGAAACACGCACCTGACTGGCATTGCCCATCGCGTCTACCTCGAACAATAGCCGGTAGCCCGGCCAACGCGCCAGCATGCCCTCGGCACGTCCCAGCGACACGTCAGCATGACGCACCACGTAGCCTTGCTCTACCATCAAACTTACCCCGGCACGAAAGGTCGCTTCGGCCGGTGCCTGATAGACCAGCTCACGAGGCTCAGGCGGCGGCGTCACCGCACAGCCGCTGAGCATGATCAGTAGGCCGACGGTGGCCCAGCGAATGGCGTTCATGGTGTACGGTCTCCTGTCGCCGTTTGCGCGCTCAGAGCGCGCTGCAATTGCTGGCAAAACCCGTCGCTGCTCGCGCTGCGGCCTTCGCGCAGGCTGCCATATTGATCAAAGCGGCGAATATCCCGCGATACCCGCATGTGCTGGCGATCCCAGAGCAACGATACGCGCTCCACCTCGACCGGCGGCTGGCTGAATCCTCCACCGAGGCCGACGCCAACGCCCAACCCGGCGCCCCCGCCGCTACCCAGTCCGCCAAACACATGAAATCCCGTGCGCGGACGCAAACGCGGCTCAGCGTAAAGGTCTGAATAGCCATGCAGCGTTTTCTCGCGGCTGGCAGTCAGCAAGCCTAATTGAGTGTCGCTGGCGTCCAGACTGAAGCCCCATTCCGTGAGCACATCGACACTGGCGGTCAGGGTGGCGGGATCATCGCTCGGAAAGTAGCACGATTCGGCCGGCGGGGGGTCTGCGCTGGGCAGCGATGACGGCATGGCCTGGCACCCGCCCAGGGCGAGCAGGCATAGGCAACTGACAGGCGTCCACTTCATAACCGCTCCTTGGGGTATAGGATGATGCTGGTTTGCCACTGCGCTGCGCGCTAAGCTCGTCCTGTAGACCATGATCAACGACGAGGGTGCCCATGCATATCCTGTTTTGCCCCGATAGTTTCAAAGATGCGCTGAGTGCCGAAGACGCGGCCCACGCCATGTCCCGGGGTGCGGTACGGGCAGCGCCTCACTGTCACTCGCTCATCTGCCCCTTGGCCGATGGCGGCGAGGGCAGCCTTGACGCCTTGATCGCGGCAACGGGCGCACAGCGCCACCAGCAAACCGTCGAGGATGCTCTGGGCCGCCCCTGCGAAGCCGCGTGGGGCTGGCATGCCGACCAGCGTACCGCGTTTATCGAACTGGCAGAAGCCAGCGGACTGCAGGCCCTCGCCGACCACGAGCGCGACGCCCGTTATACCTCGACTTATGGCGTGGGCCAACTGTTCCTTGCCGCCCTCGATCACGGCGCTGAAAAGGTGCTGCTTTTACTGGGCGGCAGCGCCACCAACGATGGCGGTGCGGGGATGCTACGCGCCCTGGGTGCCGAACTGCTGGACGCTCACGGCCAGCCATTAGCGCCGGGCGGAGCAGCGCTTGCCGACCTGGCAACGCTTCACCTGGAGGGGCTCGACCCAAGGCTGGCAAGCCTGAAGGTAGAAGCAGCGGTCGATGTGGATAACCCGCTGCTCGGCGAACGTGGCGCCAGCGCCATCTTCGGACCGCAAAAAGGCGCGTCCCCCGGTGACGTTAAACAGCTCGACCACGCCCTGGGTCACTTTGCCGACCTGGCGGCGCAGGTGTTGGGCCATGATGATCGTGACCGCCCCGGGGCAGGGGCCGCCGGCGGCATGGGCTTTGCCGCGCAGGCTTTTCTGGGTGCCACTCTGAAGCCGGGTATCGAGCTGCTGATGCAGCAGGCGGGCTTTGCCACCCTGCTCGAGCAGGCCGACCTGGTCATTACCGGTGAGGGGCGCCTGGACGGTCAGAGCCTTGCCGGGAAAACCCCCATCGGCGTGGCACGGGCAGCGGCGCAGCGGCAGACCCCGGTGATTGTGTTGGCGGGCAGCCTGGGCGATGGCTGGCAGGCCTGTCTGCAGGAAGGCGTGACCGCCGCCTTTGCGCTGGCCGATGGCCCGATGGCATTGAGTGACGCCTTGCCGCGTACCGCCGAGCTCCTCGAAGCGCGCTGCGAAAGCCTGATTCGACTATGGCAGGCCTCTCGCCCTTGAAAAGCGGCGCCCTCGCCAGCATTAAATGAGTATTGGTCGACGGGTAATGGGCTAGCGCTATAGCCGCCATGCATAAAACTTGCTATGCAACGCGTGCGCTGCTGCTTACCCTTTCACCATCATCTTTTATCGTTCGGCGATGATCACCAAGGAGGCAGGACATGTCCGATACCAACAGCATCGGCCTACACGAAGGCAGCGCCACCCAGCTGGCCGAAAAGCTCAATCACCTGCTGGCCAACTACCAGATTTTTTACATGAACGTCCGGGGCTATCACTGGAACGTCAGGGGTAACGATTTTTTCGAGCTGCATGCCAAGTTCGAGGAATTCTATACCGACCTGCTCGCCAAGGTTGATGAAGTCGCCGAGCGTATCCTGACCCTGGGCCACAAACCGGTTCATGCCTACAGCGACTACATCCAGCTGTCACGCATCCAAGAAGACAAGGATGTTCATGACGGTACGGCCTGCGTCAACGGTGTACTGCGCGGCTATCAAACGCTGATCGAGCTCCAGCGCGAGCTGCTATCCATCGCGTCGGATGCCGACGACGAAGGCACGGCGGCACAGGCGGGCGATTATATCCGCGAGCAGGAAAAAACCGTCTGGATGCTCAACGCCTATTTAAGCAAATAAGCGTTCAAGCCCATCAGACTGAAAGCAAAACGGCACCCTGGGGTGCCGTTTTTGCGTTCAACGGCTGGTCAAGGATTCAACCAGGGCCCGCAGCAAGCGCCAGAATTCCTCGACGGTCGCCAGTTCGACCCGCTCGTCCGGCGAGTGCGCGCCACGAATGGTCGGCCCGAACGAAATCATGTCGAGGTGCGGGTACTTGCTGCCGAGAATGCCGCACTCGAGCCCTGCGTGGATGACATTTACCGCGGGGGCGTACCCCAGCAGCGCCTGGTGGCAGGCCTTGAAGCGCTTGAGCAGCGCCCCGTCCGGGTTCGGCACCCAGCCGGGGTAGGCATTTTCCACGCTGACCCGCGCGCCGATCAGTCCGAACAAGGCATTGAAACGGTCGGCCATGGCTACCACGGCGCTGTCGTGTAGCGATCGCACCAGCGCACAGACATGAAACCGCCCCTGTTCCAGGCTGACCACGCCCAGGTTATTGGACGTTTCCACCACCCCGGGCACGTCGGCGCTCATCCGCTCGACGCCGCAGGGCGCTGCATGCAACGCCGCCACCAGCATGGTGCTGGCATCCAGGGTCAACGGCTCGGCACCTTCCGGGCTCACCGGCTCGGCGACGAGTTGCAGGCCCGCATCGCCGCTGCCCAGCTCACGCCTCAGGGTTTGCCCAAGCGCATTGATGATCGCCATTGCCTCCTGCTGCTCGTCAGCGGGCAGCGCGACGTCGGCAAAGGCTTCCCGGGGGATGGCGTTGCGCAGCGTACCGCCTTGATAATTGAGCAGCCGGGCATCGACGTGTTCCAGCGCCCGCAGGACGCGCACCAGCAGTCGGTTGGCGTTACCCAGCGGCTGATGGATATCCAGACCTGAGTGACCGCCTTTCAGCCCCGAAAGCGACAGCCTGAGTACGCACTCGTCGGCTTTCAGGGCAGCGCTTGGAAGCCGGGCGTCGACGACCACATCGGCGCCGCCCGCACAGCCGATAAACACCTCGCCGTGATCCTCGCTATCGAGGTTCAGCAGCAGCTTGCCCTCCAGCCAGTCATCGGCCAGACCCAGCGCGCCCCCCATGGAGCTTTCTTCTTCCAGCGTGAACAGCGCCTCCAGAGGGCCGTGGGTAAGCTCGGGATCTTCAAGCAGCGCGAGTATTGCCGCCACTCCAAGGCCGTTATCCGCGCCCAGGGTGGTGCCTTCCGCGTGCAGCCAGCCGTCGGCCACATAGGTGCGAATGGGATCGCGCCGGAAATCGTGGGCGTGATCGGCGTTGGCCTGGGCCACCATGTCCAGGTGGCCCTGCAGGATAAGCCCCGGGGTGTGCTCATGGCCGGGAGTCGCCGACTTGCGCAGGCGTAAATTGCCAAACGCATCGCGGTCATGGTCGATACCCTGGGACTCGGCCCAGGTTTCCAGCACGGCGACCAGTTGCGCTTCATGACCAGAGGGGCGGGGGGTATTGCACAGCGTTCGGAAGTGGCGCCATACAGGCGCAGGGCTCAGCGCGTCGAGGTGTTCGTTCATGGGAGCTCTTTATCATGGATAACTGAGTTACTTTAACGGCCCCCGGCTTCTGGGGAAAGCGGTTGCTCGTTCCACAGGGTGTGTACTATCCCCCGCAGCGCCCGCACGGACGCGGCGGGGGCATCGGCAAGCGGCTGATTCTGGAAGGCCCAGGCGGCAAGCTGCTGATGGGCGGATTGCCCAGCGGCTGACAATGGCCAGCGACTTGCGTCCCGCGCCAGCGCTTGCAAGGAGGCCCGCGCCAGCGCCGGCGAGCGATGGGCGGTGGCCACGTCGATGATGTCCTGACGCTCGGCCTGGGTCAAAGTACGCTCGGGCAGCTCATGGATCAGTAGGCTGACCACCGCCGCGGGCAGCGACGCCAGCTCAAACGCCAGTAACCCTGGTAGCGCGGCGACAAACCGCTCGTGCAGCGCGCCCAGCACGCGCGCCCCCGATGGGGTCAACGCCTTGGCCACCATCACGGCAAACTCGCCGCTTGAGGCTTCACGCGTCACGCCCAGGCGCACCACCACAAACCCCTGGGCACGCCAGAAACGCAGCAGCCCCGCCTCAGCGCCGAAGGTCGCGCCATACAGCATGATGCCTTCCGCCGCCGCCTGAGCCTGGTCGTCGCTTAGCAGTCTGCTTCCCACCCCCTGGCGACGCCTGCCGGGGTGGCTGGCAATGCGTACCACTCGCCGCCAGCGCGCCGTCAGAGCCTCGCGGCAGCCGCCGTGAGCGGCGAGTGACTGGGCCATCAAATGCCCTTGGGGGCGTCGCTCGCCGCGCGCCACCTGGTGGGCAAGCTCCAGCGTAAAGCCGCCTTCGTCGCAGGTCACCAGGACGGCCTGAGGTCGCTTTGGCGAGCCGCTAACGCGCAGCTGCATATCAGGCCCATCGAGCAGCTGGCGCAGATCACTCGGCGTTGTGCGGTAGTGGGACTGCACCAGCAGACCGAAGAGTTTGCCAAGCGCCGTCTCATCCCTGGCAAGCGCCTCCCGACTAACCGCATGGGAAGCACAGTGAGCCGCCAAGTCGTCTTGCGCTGGCGACAGCGGTGCGTGCAGCAACAACAGTTGGTCAAGCGTCGCTTCAAGGGGGTCACCTGCCTGCCAGCGTACCGGGCCTGTCAGGGTGAGCGCCTTCCAGTCCGGCGTCTGCGCGTCCAGCACGCCACGAAAGCGCAGCGCAAACCCTCGCCCAGACCCCTCGTAGCCGTGCACGGTGGTAGCAAAGGCAATGCGCGGAAACGCCGTCAGCCATTGCGCCAACAGCGGCGCGGGCAGCGCGGCGGCTTCATCCACCATCAGATAACTGCCGTCGCCGCCCAGCGTACCCGCCGCGACGTGTTCGCTCAGCGCATCGGGCGTGACGAAGCGTAGCTCTTGCCCTCCGTCAAGCACGAAGCGATCCGCCGCGCTGCGCTGTCCCTCCGGGCACAAGGACGCGGCGCGCTCAAACAGGCTCTCGACGGCCGCCAGGCGCGGCGCCGTGACGATGACGCGTGATGTCTTGCCGCGCAGCAAACGCATGCAGGCAATGCCCATGGCGGCACTTTTGCCGCGACCACGATCGGCGGTGATCACCAGGGGGCGGCGGCGCTTGAGCCCCACAAGGGCACTGACGGCCACGGCCTGATCCAGGGTCAGGCATGCATCATCGCGTGGATTTTCAGGCGCCGCCGGCGTGGCTGGCAGCCGCCCCAGCCGGGGCAGCGCCTCAGGTGTCCAATGGATCACCTCCGTCGATGCCTTGAGCTGCCTGGCAAGCCGCGCCAGGTAGTGCGCGCTAAGCGCCGCCCACTCGCGGGGATAATCGGCGATTCGGGCGTAGTCAGGGTCGGGCTGAGCCCCCCACTGCTCGGGCGTGATCAGGACAAGCAGCCCACCCGCCGCCAGGGTGCCGCCAACCGCCCCCAGGGCGTCCGGATTGAAGCCTCCGGCGCCCTCGTGGGCATCCACCACCACCAGCTGGTGCTCGCTACCGAGCCGCGTTGTCGCCCGCCCCGCTTTCAAAGAGGCCGCCACGGGGGCGTGGTCGCCTATCCATAGCGGAGACGACCAGGATCGCGCCTGCCATAGCCCCACGGCCATCTCGCGACAACGTTCTGCATCTCCCTGGAGCCAGACAAGCTGTCGCCAGCGTCGCCGAGCCAGTCGTCTTGCCTGCTGACATAGTAGTTCGATGGATCGCGATACTGGCGCGTCGTCAGTCGATATCGACGGCATAAAGTCTCCTCTCCGGGATAAACAGCTTACAACTTTGGTTGCATCAACGGGGTCCGTTCAACGCTTTTCACACCCATTCGTCATCACTGCTGTCGGCAGCAAAGCCACTAACCTTCTGATTTTTTTAAAAATCATGCAGGCTCCCGATACCCTCGCCCAGCGTCGATCCACCACATCGCAATGTTGCGTTGCAACGCCCAGAGTGTGCTAATTTAAGCAGGCATGCCAAACACCTTTACGTAAACGTAATGCATGCCAATAGACGTTTTGCATCTCTCACTTTCTCATCCATTCAACGGCGACCAACAGGATCCACAACATGAATAAAACTGCCAAGTTTGCCATGACCAGCCTCGCAGCGGGCGTTGCCTTTGCCGCGCTCTCCTCTACCGCTCATGCTCAGCAAGAGTGGACCATGACCACCACGTGGCCAGACAACCTGGACTTGATCAAGATCGATCAGCACTGGGTCGAACTGGTCAACACACTGGCCGGCGACGAGCTGCAGATAAACTTCCGCGCCGGGGGCACACTCATGCCCGGCACCGAAGTATTCGATGCCACCGAAACTGGTGCCATCGACGCGGCGGGCGACTGGCCTGGCTACTGGGCAGGGCGCAGCCCCGCCTTCTCACCGCTGGCCACGACCACCAGCCTGTTCAACGGCGTGGATTACATGAACTGGATCCTGCAGTGGGGTGGCTGGGACCTCTATCAAGAAGTATATGGCAACTACAACATGGTGTACCTGCCCTACGGGATCACCAATAACGAATCCGGCTTCATGGGCAACACGCCCATCGAAAGCATTGCCGATCTCGAAGGCAAGCGGCTACGCCTCTCGGGCCGTGACCAGGGTCGCGTACTTGAAAAGCTGGGCGGTTCACAGGTCACGCTGGCCGGCGGCGAAGTCTACCAGGCGATCGAGCGTGGCGTGATCGATGCCGGCGAGTTTTCCACGCCGGGGGTCGACTACAACGCCGGGTTCTCCGAAGTGGCGGACTACTGGTCAACGCCGGGCTGGCACCAGTCTGCCAGCGTCTTTGGCGTGATGATCAACAAAGACGCCTGGGACGAGCTTTCCGAAGACACCCAGGAAACCCTCAAGATCGCGGCGGAAGCGACCATGGCCTGGTCACTGGCCTGGTCTGAACGCCAATCGACCGAGGCTACCGTGAAGTTCAAGGAAGATGGCGTCGAGATCAGCACGCTCTCGGAAGAAGACTTGGCCGAGATCCAGGACGTGACCAATGAGGTGATTCTGCGCGGCGCCTGTGAAGACCCGATGCACGCCAAGGTATACCACTCCATGATCAGCTACATGGAGCACTACGCCAACTGGCGCGATGTGACCGTGCCGTTCAACATGAGCCGCTCCATCGATAACCTGCCGTCGCTCGACGAACTCGAAGCCTGCATGTAATCAGCCGTCGATAACCGCCTCGGCAACGTTGTCGGGGCGGTTTTTGCGTCACGCGCCTACATTGAGAAGCGGGAGACCTCCCATGCATGCGATCGCAAACGCCATTGATACGCTCAATGAGTACTTTGGACGAATTATTGCGCCTTTAATCGCGGTCATCACGTTGATTGTGCTGTATGACATCGCGATGCGCTTTTTCCTGGGACGCCCGAGTGACTGGGCTTTTGACGTAACGAAAATGCTGTTCGGCGCGCACTTCATGCTGATGGCGGCCTATGCACTGCGTCACCACGCGCATGTGGAAGTCGACGTTCTGAAACGCCTGCTCACCCGCAAGAGGCAGGCAGTCCTGGAGATCATCGGCTACGGGGTATTTTTCGTCCCGTTCATCTGGCTGATGCTGACCTACGGCTGGCTGTTTTTCGAGCGCTCCATCAGCCGCGGCGAGACCACCTACGGCATGGTGTCCATCCCCGTCTATCCCGTGAAAGGGGTGATCGTGGTAGCCGCAGCGCTGATCTTGCTGCAGGCCATTGCCATTGTACTGCGCGCCATTATGCAGCTGCGCGAGGAGAGCCACACATGAGTGCTGAACTACTCACCTTGTTCATGTTTGGCGGCCTGTTGATCGGCCTGTTCATGGGGCATCCGCTGGCCTTCGTGCTGGGCGGCGTGGCGGTCATTGGTGCTTTCCTGGGGCCCGGTGCCAACACCCTGGGCATCATCATCAACAACGTCTATGGCAACGCCATGGATAACTATGTCCTGGTGGCAATTCCGCTGTTTATTCTGATGGCGCGTTTCTTGAACGACTCAGGCGTCACCGAGAAAATGTTCGATGCCATGCGCCTTCTACTGGCGAATCTGCGTGGTGGCCTGGCCCTGACGGTGGTTGTGGTGTCGGTGCTGCTCGCCGCGACCACCGGTATCGTCGGCGCGTCCATCGCGGTGATGGGCATGATCGCGCTGGTGCCGATGCTCAAGTACGGCTACAACAAGGAGCTGAGTGCGGGCGTCATCATGGCCAGCGGCTGCCTGGGCATTCTCATACCGCCCAGCATCATGCTGATTCTGATGGCGAGTTATTCGCCGGTCTCCGTAGGCGCGCTGTTTGCCGGCGCCCTGGTACCTGGCGTAATGCTCGGCGTCATGTATGCGCTCTATGTGCTGATCATCTGCTTTGTAAAACCTTCCTACGGCCCCAAGGTACCAGAAGAAGAACGTGCTGAAGTCAGCACCCGGCAGCTTCTGATCATGCTGGCAAAGTATGTGGTTCCACCGATGTCGCTGATTCTTGGGGTATTGGGGGCGCTGTTTACCGGTATTGCCACGGCAACCGAAGCCTCCGCTATTGGCGTGTTCATCGCCTTCATCCTGTTCATGATTTTCGGCGATCGCAAGCTCTCCACCTGCTACAGCACGATGATCGAGGCCGGCAAAACCACCACCATGGTGATGCTGGTGCTGGTGGGTGCAACGGCATTTACCGGCGTGTTTTCGATCGGCGGTGGCATGGAGGTGATCAGCGAGTTGGTTCTGTCGATGCCCGGCGGTACGTTCGGCGCTCTACTGCTGATGCTTTTCCTGGTGTTTATCCTGGGGATGTTCCTGGACTGGACGGGAATCGTGCTGCTCAGCTTCCCCATCATGCTGCCAATTGTCGAGACGATGGGCATCGATGTGCTGTGGTTCGTGGTGATGGTCGCCGTTGTGCTCCAGACCTCCTTCCTTACCCCCCCATTCGGCTATGCGCTGTTTTACCTGAAGGGGGTGGCACCGCCTGGCGTTGAGATCGTTGACCTCTACAAAGCGGTTATTCCGTTTGTGGCGCTCATTCTGATCGCCTGTGCTCTCATGGCGTTCTTCCCCGTATTGATCACCGGCCTGCCCAGCGTGTTGGTCGGCTGATCTTCATCATTCTTCAAGTCGTTCAGCCCGGCATAAAGCCTACCCTCAATAAGCTGACCATTAGCCCTTCCCGTTTCAAGTAAATCAACACGGGAAGGGCCTTTTTCAAATCCTCGCAAGCGTAGTGGTAGACCACCAGCGACGACGAACGCCAGAGTTGAGGGGCGTTTTTGGAGCGTAGCGCGTAGCGGAAAAAACGTCCCTCTCCAACAATTTGTTGGGCATCTTTACGACTCGCAAACCAAAACAACCTTACCGGCAACCTTGCCTTGCTCCAGCATTTGATGTGCGCGCTTTACTTCCAGTAACGGCACTCTTGCACCTATGACTGGATTTATTTGTCCCGCAGCAAGCATGCTAATGAGTTCGGCAAGAGTTTCCCGGTACCATGCATTATCTTTTTTTATCTCGCCAGGGGTGGCGCAGAGGGTTACCCGTTTACCGTCCGGCCAGAAATTAAGCGCAGCCATTTGCAGTACACCGAATGCCATTTGTTTCATGCCGCCGAAGTTGTCTCCGGCAAAACCATAGCTAATTACCCGGCCGCCTTTTCTTACCGTTTTATAAGAGCGCCGTAGGTTCGGCCCGCCAATTGGATCGAATGCGGCATCGACTCCATCTGGAACTTCGTTGCGAATATACTCAAGAAAATCCTGATTTTTATAGTCTATTGGAATGCCACCGTATTCGCAGACGGTGGAATGCTTGGTAGCAGAGGCAGTGCCGTACATTTCCAGCTCTAACAACCCGCCCAACTGAAGAAGTGCGGTACCAACACCACCAGCAGCGGCATGAATTAAAACTTTTTCACCGCTTTTGAGTTGGCCTTTTTTATGCAAAATAGAATGTGCAGTCAAATAGTTAAGAATTAAACTTACAACTTTGGCTGGGTCCAATTCTTCAGGAACAGGCAATAAAAGCTCTGGAGGCACACATACATACTCCGAGTAACAACCGAATTCAGGATTGAGCGCAGCCACATACTGACCTTTTTCAACGCCGACAGCGTCTGAGCTAACGTGATCTACGATTCCGACGAAATCATAACCGGGGGTGAACGGTAATTTCGGTGCTAAAGGATAACCTCCGTGCTGAGCCATAATGTCAGCGTAGCCGATGCCTGCGGCAAGTACCTTGACTCTGACTTGCCCTGACTTTGGTTCGGGAATCGCTTCTTCGACCGTATTTAGTACGTCCACGCTGCCATTATTGGCAATGACGATACGTTTATATTTTTTCATAGAAAGTAACCGACCTTAGAAAGTTTCAGACATACCCAACAGGCGGTATCCACCGTCAGGCTCAGCCCGCGGAAATCAAAGGTGTGGGAGATACGGTTGGACAACATCGTCAGCGCGGAACCGGCGGAGGTGTGCACGCCGATGTGATTGCGGTTTTCCGCCGCGAACTGCCCCAAGAAGTAATCCAGTGTAAAGCCGCCAACATAGATGCCGACTTTGCGGCTAGGCAGGTTGTCCAGGGGCAGGCCGAATTCCTCTATGGCCTGCCAGGTCAATTCCAGCAGTAGGCGCTGTTGTGGATCCAGGCCTTCCGCCTCGCGCTTGAAGATACGGAACGCCTCGTTGTCGAATTGTGTCAGATCACGATCAACGAAGTGGCCCTGATGCATGTACGTCTTGCCCGGCACAGTGGCGTCCGAGTGATAAAAACGCTCGCTGTTCCAGCGTTCGGGGGGAACTGCGGAAGCCATGTTCTTGCCCGCGCACCACGTTTCCCAAAAATCTTGACCTGACTCGATGCCACCCGGTAAACAGCATGAAGCCCCAATGATTGCAATCATTCCCTTTTCCTTAGTTAAGTTATTGAATTTTTAGTTATAAGCCCGACAAAGATTAGTGTCTGGTTAATAATAATTTCGCTAAAACTGACGAGAGAGGGAATGACGAGCGATGCACTATTCACTTGCAGTCATTGCACTCAGGCCCGCAAGCAATGGCCGGACTTGCCGCCGACGAAGACGGCATGCCTGTGACGCTGCAAGGTAAATCCAGATGGCGCGCATGGCCTTTAGCTTGGATGGCGCACGCCGTCTTAACCCGATCGGTCAGTCGCCGACCAAAGCAGTCCCCTACCAAGAGAAATGCCAGTCAGCGTTAACAGACTGGCATTAGGCATGAAGTCGGGCTTTTTTAGATAACACTTGAACAGACGCCAAGTGGCTGCAGCCATCTGCAGCCGATGGTACTATTCCTCACCGCGCGCTATGTGGCCGCTGCGATCCCCGTTTGCCTTTGCTAGGAGTCTTTACGTGTCCCGCTCCACCCCTGGTGAGTTAGCCGCGCAGCGGCACAGCACAACGCAACGCTGGAACCCCTGGTCAATGGTGCTGGTCGGTGTCGCATTGGTAGTGGCGCTGCCGGTGGTGGTAGTGTTCAGCCATATCGTACTGCCGACCGACGGCGTGTGGCAGCATCTCGCCAGCACGGTATTACCACGCTATCTGAATAATACCTTCTGGCTCGTGCTCCTGGTGGGAACCGGCACCCTGATCATCGGCACCGGTGCGGCGTGGCTGGTGGTCATGTGCCGTTTTCCCGGCAAGCGCCTCTTTGAATGGGCGCTGCTGCTGCCACTGGCCGTCCCCACTTACGTCATCGCCTACGCTTATACCGACTTTCTGCAGTTTGCCGGCCCGTTGCAGAGCCTGTTGCGCGAGCTGTTCGGCTGGCAGTACGGGGATTACTATTTCCCCAATGTTCGTTCGCTCGGCGGCGCCGCCACGCTGATTACCGTGGTGCTCTATCCGTACGTTTACCTGCTGGCCCGCGCGTCTTTTCTCGAGCAGTCGGTCTGCGTACTCGACGTCGGCCGCACCCTGGGGCGTGGCCCGTGGCGGCTGTTTTTCAGCATCGCGGTGCCGTTGGCCCGCCCTGCGTTGGTAGGCGGTGTATCGCTGGTGCTGATGGAAACGCTCAATGAGTTTGGCGCGGTTCAGTTTTTCGGGGTCGACACCTTCACGACCGGCATCTATCGCACCTGGTTTGGCATGGGCGAGCCCGTCGCCGCCGCCCAGTTAGCCGCCTGCCTGCTCAGCTTCGTGATTGTCCTGGTATTGCTCGAACGCTGGTCGCGCGGCAAGCGGCGTTACTTTCATACCACTAACCGCTATCAGCAATTACCCGAATACATCCTTCACGGTTGGCGGGCCGCCGCTGCGACGCTGGCGTGCATGATTCCGATCACCATCGGCTTTCTGCTCCCCAGCGGTATCCTGCTTCAGCTGGCGCTGACGGAAGGGGATTCGCTATGGGGAACACGCTTCATTGGCTTTGCGTGGAATAGCTTAAGCCTGGCGACGCTGGCGGCCGTGATAGCCGTCGGCACCGCAGTGCTGCTCAGCTATGGGGTTCGGGTACACGATACACGGCTCGCGCGCTTCACCACGCGTATTGCCGCCATGGGCTATGCCATCCCCGGCTCGGTGGTGGCGGTAGGGATCTTGATCCCCTTTGCCTGGCTGGATGACACCATCAACACTGCCCTGCAGGCGTACAACGGCCAGATTGTTGGCCTGATCTTCAGCGGCTCGGCCTTTATTCTGCTCTACGCCTACGTGGTGCGCTTCCTGGCGGTTTCCTTCAACGCCGTTGAAGCAAGCCTGGGCAAGGTAACCCCCAGCATGGATGCCGCCTCGCGCACCCTCGGGCAGACTGCCGGCGGCACACTGCGCTATGTGCATACCCCGCTGATGCGCAGCAGCCTGCTTGCGGCAGGCATTCTGGTGTTTGTCGACGTCATGAAGGAACTGCCCGCCACCGTCATTCTGCGTCCGTTCAATTTCGATACGCTGGCGGTGCGAGCGCACAACCTCGCCTCCGATGAGCGCCTGGCCGAGGCGTCGACCTCATCGCTGGCCATCGTCGTGGTCGGCATCCTGCCGGTGATACTGCTGAGCATGGCGATGCGCCGCTCACGCCCGGGCGCCGGGTCGTAGCGGCGAAGGCTCCGCTATGGCGACACCTGAGCCGTCTCGGCGGCAGGAAACACGAATACCTGGGATAAATCGAGGTGGATATCGATCGGCTGGCCCTCGGCGGGCAGAAAAACCCCCGGCACCCTGGCATGCAGGTGAGCTTCCAGACCGTCATCCGCATGGGCACACAGGTGCAGCAGGCTGCTGCGACCGAGTAGCTTGGCCATCACGATGTGGCTATGCGCATGGGCACCGACAGGAAGATCGCGCTCAATGACCCGCAGGGCCTCAGGACGGATCATCACCTGAACCCGCGTACCGTCCGCGATGCCCTCCGCGGGCACGAAGCCCACCGGGGTGGCAACGTGGCCTTCCTCGACCACTCCGTCCATCTCGTTGACCTCGCCAAAGAACGTCACCACAAACGGATCCTTCGGTGAGCAGTAGAGCTCTCTTGGCGTGCCCGTCTGCACGATACACCCATCACGCATCAGCGCGATGCGATCCGCCATGAACATGGCTTCTTCAGGATCGTGGGTAACCAGCAGCGTTGCCGCCCCGACCTTTTTCAACACGTGCAGCGTGTCGTCGCGTATACGGTCTCGCAGTCGGGCGTCCAGGCTTGAAAACGGCTCGTCCAGCAGCATCAGCTGCGGTTCGGGTGCTAGAGCCCGTGCAAGCGCCACACGCTGCTGTTGCCCACCTGACAGCATATGCGGGTAGCTCGACGCATACGCCGCCATGCCCAGTTGGGACAGTAGCTCCTCGGCACGCGCACGCCTGTTGCTTGTGGACAGATGCTTGAGCCCAAAGGTGACGTTTTCCAGTACCGATAGATGGGGAAATAACGCCGAGTCCTGGAATGCCAGGCCAACGTTGCGCTTTTCCGGAGGAATGTGACGCAGCCCCGGCGCGGCAATCTGTTCATCCTGCAGACTGACGCTGCCTTCTTGCAGCGTCTCCAGGCCCGCGGCAATGCGCAGCAAGGTGGTCTTGCCGCAGCCGGAGGGGCCCAGCAGGCACACCACCTCTCCCGGCGCTACCGTCAAGTCCACGCCCTTCACAACGGTATGCTGGTCAAAAGCGTGATGCACCTGATGCATCGCCAGCGCGGTTTCATTGAGCGCCTTTTGCGTCGCTTTCATCGTTGCCGTCATTGCGCCACCGTTCTGGTTGCAGATTCCTCGAGAAGAGAGCACTGCATAATACATTTGAAAGTAATTAACATTCTATTTTCTATTTCTTCCATATGCACGCTTCAACGGTAAATAGCCTTGACCTTAACGCTACAAAACGCTTCAATAATAATGTTGATAATACAACTTGTTATCATTCAACAAACAGGAATATTGACAATGAAGACTGTCCGCTTTGCCGCTCCTCTGGCGATTGCTATCGCCAGCACCGCCTTTGCCAGTCACGCACTGGCTGACGAGCTCAATGTTTACTCCGCTCGCCATTACGATTCCGACGAGCGTCTCTATGATGCCTTTACCGAAGAAACCGGCATTGACGTCAATATCCTGGAAGGCGATTCCGATCAGTTGATCGAGCGTATCCAGCGTGAAGGCGTTGCCAGCCCCGCCGATATCATGATCACGGTCGATGCCGGCAGGCTCTGGCGTGCCGAGCAGGCCGGGATCTTCCAAGGCATCGAATCAGACGTGCTCGATGAGCGCCTGCCTGACTCAATGCGTCATCCCGAAGGTCGCTGGTTCGGCTTTAGCCAGCGTGCCCGGGCGATCTACTACAACCGTGACAATGTCGACCCCAGCGATATCAGCAGCTACGAAGACCTGTCCAGGGACGACCTTGATTATAGCGTCTGCATTCGCTCTTCCAACAACATCTACAACCAGTCGCTGCTCGCCTCGATGATCGAGCATCACGGTGAAGAAGGTGCCGAAAAGTGGGCACAGGGCGTTGTCGATAACATGGCGCGTGACCCAGAGGGCGGCGACACTGACCAGATTCTGGGCGTCGCCAGCGGGGCATGCGATCTTGCCGTCGCCAACCACTACTACTATGTCCGCCTGCTGAAATCCGATGAACAGGCAGACCGCGAGGCCGCCCGCAAGGTCGGCATCATCTTCCCCAACCAGGATGACCGCGGCACCCATGTCAACGTCGGCGGCGCCGGTGTCGTTGATGGCGCACCCAATCGTGAGAACGCCGTTCGCTTCCTTGAGTTCCTGGCTTCTGACACGGCCCAGGAGATCTTCGCCTCGGGTAACAACGAGTTCCCTGTCGTCGATAACGTCAAGCGCGACCCTGTCCTCGAATCATGGGGCAACTTCAAGAAAGACGATGTCAACATCAATGTGCTAGGGGAAAACAACCCCGACGCCATCCGCATCTTTGACCGGGTGGACTGGCGGTAATCTTTAGCGTCTACCAACGCAAAAGCCCCGCTGCATGCAGCGGGGCTTTTTTGTAGGTATTACAGCAGACTAGTCTTGCGCAGCGTCTTCGATTTCTTCGCCGGCCTCTTCCATTTCTTCACCGGCATCTTCCATGGTTTCGTCAATACTCTCACCTGCTTCTTCTGCCGGCCCCTGATCGTCTCCACAGGCTGCCAAGCCAACGGCAAGAAACGCCAGAAAGATAGCCACGCCAATGGCCTTAAATCCTTTATACATCACCATGCTCCTTTTATCACGGTAGTAAACAGTCAAACGCCGCTTCATATTAGTTGCCACACATAAAACACGCCAACGAATAGTGTGCTTAAAACAAAAAACCCAGCCGATTGGCTGGGTTTTCTGCGGTATAGGTGCCTGACGATTACCCGGTCGGCGCTCCGATACTCTTCATGGGGAGACCCCAATGAAAAAAACCCAGAGCATAAGCCCTGGGTTTTTTTGGTATAAGTGCCTGACGATGACCTACTCTCGCATGGGGAGACCCCACACTACCATCGGCGCGAAGCGGTTTCACTGCTGAGTTCGGCAAGGGATCAGG